>NZ_JAMQQG010000308.1 GCF_023716925.1 Frankia sp. R82 | reverse complement strand
CCCCCCCCCCCCCCCCCCCCCCCCCCCCCCCCCCCCCCCCCCCCCCCCCCCCCCCCCCCCCCCCCCCCCCCCCGGTCCGGTGCGGCACCGATCAGCCGAGGCCGCCGGCGCGGGCGACCGCGCCGAGCCATCGGGCCGAGGGCTTGACGGTCCGAGCGAAGGTCGTCCGGTCGACCGCGACCAGTCCGAAGGTCATCTGATAGCCCGACAACCACTCGAAGTTGTCCAGCAACGACCAGTGCAGGTAGCCGCGGACGTCGATACCGTCGGCGACGCAGCCGGCCAGGTCCGCCAGCGCCTGGGCGGTGTAGGCGATCCTGGCGTCGTCGTCCGCGGTGGCCAGGCCGTTCTCCGTGACGAGCACGGGCACCTGCGCGTGCTGCGCCGCGAGCCGGACGGTGTGCCCGAGCGCCTGGGGGTAGACCTCCCATCCGGTCTGGGTCGTGGCCGCACCGTCCGGGACCGGCAGCAGACCGTCCGGGCCGATGCGCTCGCGGGTGTAGGTCTGCACGCCGACGAAGTCGTCGTCGCGGGACACCTCGAGCCAGTCGAGCAGGGCCGCCTGGCGCGCTGCCATCAGTCGTCGCTCGCCGCCGTCGGCCGCCTGCAGATCGACGAGCGCAAGCGTCCACCCCACCTTCGTCTCGCCCGGTCCGGACCTGATGGCCTCCACCGCCCTGCGATGGGCCGCGGCCATGATCTCGACGCTGGGGGAGACCCACGCCACCGCGGGCCCCGCGTCGCCATCGCGCTGGCCATCCCCAGGGGCCGACGGCTCGGGCGGCTGGTCACGCTCTCCCGCAGACTGGATGCCGACGTGGGCGAGCAGCGAGATGACGTTCGGCTCGTTGAGCGTGCACACCCAGGGCACGAGGTCACCGAGGTGCTCGGTCACCCGGCCCGCGTACCGGGCAAATCGGTCGGCGGCCGCGGGGTTGTTCCAGCCTCCGGCCGCCGCGAACCACCGGGGCGTCGAGAAATGACTGTAGGTGACGACCGGTGTGACGCCCTGTTCGACACAGGTACCCACCATGCGCCGGTAGTGGTCGAGGGCGGCGCGGGAGAAGTAGCCTTCCTCCGGTTCGATTCTTGCCCACTCCACCCCGAACCGGTAGGCGTTCAGCCCGACCCCGGCAAGAATCGCGATGTCCTCCGGATAGCGGTGGTAATGGTCGCAGGCATCCCCGGACGGTTCGACGAACATCGAGTTGGCAGCCCACTCGCCCGGCCACATGTCGGCGTTGATGTTACCGCCTTCGACCTGATGCGGTGCCGTGGCTGCACCCCAGAGGAAACCGGCGGGGAACTGGTTCATGGGCAACGGTCCTTTGTAGCCGGTGGCGCCGGGTCGGGCCCGGGCTTTCGGTTCAGCGCAGGTACCGATCAGGTGTTGGCGCTGAGGATGGGTGGTGCCAGTGCTTCGTCCTGACCGTGTGCGGCGAGAACCTTCATGGATTCGGCGACGATCTGGGAGTCCTCGTTGGCATCGATCTCGACGACCTTTCCCCAGCGCATGCCGACGACATGCACACCATGGTTCTCGTAGGGCGACCTGTCCGTCAGGGTCTGCGCGGCCGTCCACCGGATGATGACCGTCGTGTTGTGGGGCAGGCCCGTGACCCATACGTCGCGGACGGTGAGTTTCAGGGTGGGATACAGCCGTCCGAGCCGCTGGAACCAGCGGCGAAGCGCCTCCTTGTCGTGCCGCTCACCACCGAGTGGATGGTTCCCTCCGAAGCGGTGACGAACGTCCTCGGTGCAGCCCTTGAGAATGGTCTCGTATTCCTGGTTGTTGACGCGTTCGAAATTTCGGGTGGCAATACGTCTGACCACAGCGCGATACACCGGGAGTCCTCTCTCGACCAGTTTGGTTGACACTGTCGGTCGGTTTCAGTCTCACGCCACTCCTTGACACTGTCAAGTGGCTGGTTATGATTCGCCTCTGTGGAGAAGCCGAAGGTGTCCCCGTCCGCCACCAGGCAGCGGCTGCTGGCCGCGGCCCGGGCGGAACTCGTCGAGCGCGGCCATGCGGCGATCAGCCTGCGCGCGGTCGCCCGGCGGGCCGGCCTGTCCCACGCCGCACCGAAGCACCATTTCCATGACCGCGCGGGGCTGCTCACCGCGATCGCCACCGATGGTTTCGCCGCGCTGACCGTGCAGCTTCGCCGGGTCCGTGGGTCCAGCCCCGAGGAACATCTGGCCAGGCTCGGACGCTCCTACATCGACTT
This sequence comes from Frankia sp. R82, assembly GCF_023716925.1. GTDB lineage: Bacteria > Actinomycetota > Actinomycetes > Frankiales > Frankiaceae > Frankia. Next base: position 26,386 of record NZ_JAMQQG010000308.1, on the reverse strand, counting down.
CGGTCTCGCCAGCCCCGCCCTGTTCGACCTGATGTTTCGGCCCAGTGAGCTGCATCCTGCGGATCCCGCCCTGCAGGCGGCGCAGGCGGGCGCGCTCGGTGTCCTGGGCGCCGCGGTCTCGCACCTCGCACCGGCGGACCCGATGTCGCGGGATGTCCCCGCCCTTGCTCTCATCAGCTGGGCGCTCGTGCACGGCCTGGTCACGCTCAGCCGTAACGGTGCCCTGCGACCGGCGGTCGGATCCGGTGCCGACGATGCCGACGATGCCGAGCTCGCGCGCCGGCTCGGTGACCTCTTCAGCGCATACCTGGCGCAGGCGCTCACCCGGGAGCCACCACCACCGGCTCCCTGACCGGACGCACCCCACAGCCGCACCCACAGCAGTGATCTGCGTGGCGCGGCCACACCTGGATGCGCCGTTCGCCGCCGGGCCCGATCGATCCCGGGCGGCCGGGCAGGACGAATCCGCGGCCGGCGATCCCGGCGTCATGCCCACCAGATGGAACGTTCACGGCAGGTTCTGCATCGCCATCGTCGACCCATGCCACAACCCGAAAGTGTCGACAACGCCCGGGTAGTTCGCGCGTCGTCCCAGACGTTCGTCTACAGATAGAGCTGACCGTCGTCATGGACGGTGGTCGCTGCCCGCGACTCTTCACGTCGTGGACCCCGCTCCACTCGCCATGGGTACCAAGAACGCGGTTCCAGCGCACGGCGTGTCGTCCATGCGATTCACGGACCGGAATGCGCGCCAGTAGATGTCGGCCCGCCGGGCAGGGCGATCGTAATGCGACACCGAGTACCCGTACGTGCCGGGGAGAGGGGCCGACCGGTGGTTCGACCTGTGGCGGGATTCGCCGACGGCCGGCGCATGCGGCTGGGTGAATCGGTCACTATCAGGAATGGATTGAGTGCTGAGTGCTGCGGTGGGACGGAGTGTGGCACGACAACGCCGGATCGCACGCCGTCTGCGGGCTCAGCGGGCTGGTCGGGATCCGCGGCGGCCAAAGGATCTTCGCCGTGGTCGTCGGTCGCTGTGTGTGACTGGTCACCCATGCCGATCACGTTGCCGGCCGATGTGCTGTCTGACCTGCGGAGGGACCTATTGATCATGATGCGGTCGTCGTCCTGGCCCGGTGGTCGACCAGGGACCGGGATCGGTAGCCGTCGAGGCGGCTTGTGGCACTCAAGGTGCGCGTTAGGCAGTAAAGCATCCCATAAAGGATCCCCAATTTCCACATTTATCCGGTTTTTTGCCTGCTGTCGGAGTGGTGTGGCGTCACAGGTTGGCGGTTGGGATGCGAGAGGGCCCGGTCCGTCGGCCTGGCCTGGGTTCTCCCGGCCATCGCGGCCCGGAGGTCGAGAGCGCCTGTACCGGCCGAGAGCAGGCGCGCCGCTTTCGTGGCGGTGCGGCGCGATGGGTCATCCATCCGGGCGGCGGGCCGGGGTCCGCTGCCCGCCGGCCGCATCGGCCAGCCGCGGCAAGAAGCATTAAAACTAGCGCATTGTGATTTTATAGCTAATTCATTGTGGTGAACCTACTAATCTGGCGATCAGATCCAGACTGGGTGCCGAGGGGATTCACATCGTGACCAGACGTATACTGCCTGCATTATCTGCCGTGCTGCTTTGCCTGGCTACGGCAGCGGCCTGTGGGGGCGGCCCGAACACGGCGGCATCGTCCTGCGACACGCCCGGAATCACGAAGGACCAGGTGAAGGTAGGACTTATCTATCCGGACACCGGTCCTCTCGCGGGCACATTCACCTCGGTGCGGGCCGGCCTGGAGGCCAGGTTTGGTGTGGCAAATGCCGCCGGTGGTGTCGAGGGGCGCAAGCTCAGTTATGACTGGGGGGATGACCAGGGAAATCCGGCGACCAACGGAGTGGTGAGTCGGTCCATGGTGGAGGACCGGAAGGTCTTCGCCGTCATCGAGTCGACTCCGGTGTCGTCCGGCGGAGCGGCCTATCTCGCCGCCCAGCAGATTCCGGTGATCGGTATCGCGGTGGAACGAGTGTGGACGCAGTATCGGAACATGTTCACCTATGGCTACGGTCCTACTTCTCTCAGCTCCCAGGGGACCGTCACCACCTTCGGGAAATACGCTCGTGAGCATGGCGGAACCCACGCTCTGCTCGTGACCGATCCGGCCGGCATTGCGGTGTCGTCCGGAATCGCCAGGCAGCTCCAGGCCAGTTTCGAGGCCGCGGGAATCACGGTCACACCGGGGAGTGCGGACGAGAATCCCACTCCCGGCCAGATCGCCGAGATCACCCGGCAGTTGGTCACCGGCAAGGCGGACATCCTGGCCAGCACGCTGACGACGGCAACATTCGCGCAGATCGTCGCCACGGTGCGGCAGCAGGGCGCACAGCCGAAAGTCATCCTCAGTGGTAGCCAGACGATGAGCTCGGAGCTACTACAGAAGTACGGAGCGTTGCTCGCGGGCTACACGACCTACAACGCCGACACGGGGGGGCTGGCGGCCTCGCCCGCTCTGACCGCCTACCGGTCCGCCATCACGCGTTACGCCCCCGAACTGCCGGACGCCGACCAGACTCTCGCTCAGATCGGATACACCTTCGGGGACATGCTGATCCGTGGCCTCCAGGAGGCTGGAGCGTGCCCGACCCGGAACAGCTTCATCACCGGTCTACGCGCGGTCAGGAACTACACCGCCGGAGGTCTCATCCCCTCCTTCGACTTCGACCGCGACTTCGGCAAGGTGGCCGTGTGCTACCCGTTCGTCGCGGTCAACGCCACGGGAACGGGCCTGGACGTCGTCAACCCGGACTACTGTGGCGAACGGATTTCCAACTGAGAGCATGATCCGGGCCGGGCGCGGCGGACGGACCTGGTCCGTCGCGCGTCTGCTCGTCCCCGCTGGGCAGGGACGAGCAGGTCAGGCCAGGTCAGGGCTGGTGGCAGGCACCGCGGTACCGCGCAGGTAGGGAGGCAGGTGTGGACGGCGGACCGTCGCAGCAGGTCGTGCAGCCCACGGATCCGGATGTCGATCTGCATGTTCCGGCGCAGCGGTGGGAACTGCGTCGCGCGCCAGCGATGGTGCTGGGCGTGATCGCGACCGGTGGGGCGATCGGGGCGTGCGCCCGCTACGGCGCGTCGCTGCTCTGGCCGGATCCGGCCGGCGCGTTTCCCTGGACCACACTGTCGGTGAACACGGTGGGATGCGCGCTGATCGGGCTGCTCATGGTGGTGATCACCGAGGTGCCGGCGGTGCATCCGCTGACCCGACCGTTCCTGGGCACCGGGGTGCTGGGCGGATTCACCACCTTCTCGACCTACGCGGTCGACGCGCAGCGGCTGGTCGACGGCGAACACCCCGGTCACGCGCTGGCCTATCTGGCGCTGAGCATGGTGTCGGCGCTGGGCGCGGTCTGGGCGTCGGTGGCCGCGACCCGTCGACTGATCGTGCGGTGGGTGCGATGAGGTCGACGGGGTCCACCGATGCCCCCGCGACCGTCGGCCGGACGGCACGGCGGTGAGCTGGCTGCTGGTGATTCTGGGGGCAATGGCCGGCGCGCCGGCCCGCTATCTGGTCGACCGCGCGGTGCAGGCCCGTCACGACAGCGCCTTCCCGTGGGGCACGTTCACCGTCAACGTCGTCGCCAGTCTGATCCTTGGCCTGGTCACCGGGGCAGTTCTCGCGGGGGCCGCGTCGTCCCGGGTGGGGCTGCTGGTCGGCACCGGGCTGTGCGGGGCGTTGAGCACCTACTCGACGTTCTCCTACGAGACACTGCGCCTGGCCGAGGAGGGCGCCGGGCTGCTCGCCGCGGCGAACGTCGCCGCCAGCATGTTCGGCGCCCTCGGCGCCGCCTTCCTCGGAGTGACGGTGGCCCAGGCGCTGTGGGGCTGACGCCGCGGGCGAGCGCTCGCGGCCTACCGGCCGGACCGGGTGCGGACGAAGACAGCGTCACGGCCAGCAGCGTCACGGCCAGCACGGCCGCGCCCAGCACGGCGACCGCGCCACGCCGCGGTCGTCCGGTCCACGCCACGGGCCGGCCGTCAGGCAGAGCCCGAGGTCGGTGGATCGTCTGCGCCGGCGGGATCGGGGGCGCCGTCCATGTCGGGGGTGGGGGAGGGGCCTGCTGGTGGTTTCGTTCGGTGGCGCCGACGGGCCCGGACGGCCGCGACCGCACCGGTTGTCAGCGCCGCGCCGACGGCCACGGCGCCCACCAGCCAGCCCACCGGTCCGAGCCCGTCGCGGGCGGTGGAGCCGCCAGCGGCGCTCCCGTCCGTCGCCGGGACGCAGGCGGTGGAGGTGCCGGTGTCCCGGTAGGCCCTCTCCTCGGGGGTGCCGGTGTCCTGACCGAGGGTCGGATCACCGGTACGCAGCGCGGCGCGGTCGGCGGCGTCGAAGCGGCGCACGACGTCGGCGTAGAAGGCGACCTGCGTCGCGGCCAGGCCGGCGTCGAACTTGTCGAGTTCGCCGCTCGGGGAGACCACGACGAGATAGCTGGGCCCGGCGATCCCCGAGACGTGGGGGACGCCGGCGAGGCTGTGGAACGGCGCCCCGGGCGTGATCTGCAGCGGCGGCCTGAGCAGCGCGTGTCGCTGCAGCCTGGAGGCCACCAGCGCGGGTCTGGCGATGGTGTCGAAGGTCGGGCCCTGCGTGGTCCAGATCCCGTAGATCTCGTTCTCGCCGCTGGCGTGGTAGCCCCGCTCGGGATCGTCGATCCATTCGGTCGCGCCGAGATGTTCGATGCTGACCGCGCCGACCGCGCGCCGCACCAGGTCCGGATGCCGCAGGATCCAGGCCCGGGCGTTCTCGATGCCGACCCGTCCGGACATGTGCCCCGGGTACAGCGCGAACACCAGCGTCCGGCGCAACCGCCGCCCGGCTGGCAGCGAGGCGAAGTGCCGGGCCAGGGCGACGACCGCGGCCCCGCCGTTCTCCTCGAACGCGTTCTGCCCGTCGGTGTGGGTGTTGACGATGACGCACTCGTCGCTCTCGCCGGGCAGCACGGCGGTGATCTGCCGCAGCCGCACCTGCTTCACCGGGGAGACCAGGGTGAGCCGGGCTCGCGGCCGGCCGGCGGTGGCCTGTGCCCGCAGCGCCGCGCCGGTCTCCCGGTCGACGACGAGCGCCGGCAGCGGCTGCGGACGGGCCGTGTGGGACGAGTAGTTGCCGCGCAGCGCCGCTCGGGAAGCCGTCGTGGTGAACACGACGCCGGCCAGGCCCAGCGACGTGAAGTCGTTCAGATCGGGCCACGGTCCCAGCCACAGACGGGAGTAGTCGATCTCTCCCCAGTCCGCCGCCTCGTGCCCGTCCCACTGCAGATAGGTGGAGATCGCGGTGAACACGACGGCGGTCAGCTGGGCCGGAGTGGTGAGCTCGATCAGTAGAACCGCACCGCGCAGCGACTGGGCCGGCACCGCGGCGACCCACGCCCGGATGGCCGCGGTCACCGCGGCGGGGTTGGTGAGCGCCTCGATCGCGCCCGGTGTCGGGAAGCCGTCGGCCACCACCAGTGGGCCGGTGACACCCTGCGCCGAGGTGCCCGCCGAGCGCACATACGCGGTCGCCACCTCGACCGGACCGGCCCCCGGGCCGTCGAGGATCTCCAGGGCGAAGTCGGCCGGCTGGTAGCTGTCGTAGGCGTACTCGTCGCAGGGCTCGATCCGCAGCCCCGCGGCGGTCAGCTCGTCGGTCAGCCAGGTGCACCACTCGTCATGGCCCGGCCAGCCCGGCAGCCGCGGGCCGCAGGCGACCATCCGCCGCACGTCGGCCTCGATCCGGCCCGGCGCCGGCAGGGGCACGACTGCGCCGGCCGTCGCGGTGCCCGTGGCCCGGACCGGGGTGGCCGCGACCGCCGGCCGGTCAGTGATCCCGGCCATGGCGGCGGCCATGGCCGACGCGGTGACCGTGCTCCGTACCAGTCCACGTCGGGTGATCCCGGGTCCGCTACCAGGACCGTCGACCTGGGCGAGGGCACGTCCGAACGGGTCGGGATGCCCGGACTCGCGCACCGACACCTCCCAGCCACCTAGATGATCGCGGCATGCCGGAAGATCGTATCTATCCGTACGTTGCGATGCACGCTGGGAAGTGCCGTCTGCGCCGCTGTCCGCACTGACGTGCGGTAGAGGGAGCGGGACGCAGGCATCGGACCATGCGGTTCGCCCATCATCCGACCAGGGTTGACCGGCTGGTCCGGTGCGCTGCGCCGCCACCCTGCGGCGGCTGTTGACAGGGGGAGAACCGCGGCCGGGAGGAGTTTGGCGGTCGGGGACGAGGGGATGGCCTCCGAAACAGGCACGCCCCGGCGGTCCAATATGCGGAGGAACCGGTGTCGACAGACGCGATCGTGCTCCTGAAAGCGGATCACAAGGAGATCAAGGCTTCCTTCAAGCGGTTTCAGGATGCTGGCCCGGGTGCCTCCGTGACGCGGGAAAAACTCGTCCGGCAGATCATCGAACTGCTCACCGTGCACACCTATATCGAGAACGAGGTGATGTACCCCGAGGTGCGGCGCCTACTGCCGGAGCTTTCGGGGGACATCCTCGAGTCCTACGAGGAGCACCACGTCGCTGATCTGCTCGCGACGGAGCTCGCCGCTCTTCACGCCGATGCCGAGCGTTTCGATGCCAAGGCCACCGTTCTCATCGAAAACGTCAGCCACCACCTGGACGAGGAAGAGGACGGCTGGTTTCCGAAGGTTCGCGAGAAGCTTGGCCGCAAGCAGCTTTCCGAGATCGGGCAGCGTCTGCTGGAGGCGAAGGAGAAGGCCCCGCGCAGCCCGGCCCAGCCCAGCGCGATCAAGAAAAGCCTTGACGCGATCGTCAGGTAGAAGACCTGCGCGATGATGCCGAGATCTGGGCGTGGATCGGCCGGTGCCAGGGCCGAAGCGCCGCCCTGGCTCCTCGGTGGACCGAGGAGGTTCCGATGGCCTTCGTCGTTCGGACCCCGGGTTTCTCCGGTGACGACGCCGCGCCCGACGCGGAGTTGATCGAACGCTGCAGTGCCGCCCTGGCCGATGTCAAGGTGCCCCGCGCCGTCCATGTCATGGACGACTTCCCCCGGGCCACCCTCAACTGGGCCACCCTCAACAAGATTGCCAAGAACCAGCTCCGCGCCCGTGCGCTGGAACTCGCCGAGGCCGTGCGGTCGGGGGGCGGGTAACCGCTAACGGGCATCGGAGGACGCCCGGATCTCGGGGGCGGAACGGGCCGCCAGCTCGTTGCGCAGCGTCGTCAGACGGGCGATCTCGGCGTCCAGCGCGGCGAGGCGGCGCTGGACGACACCGCTCGCCGCGCTGCACACCCCGCCCGGGTCGCCGTGGCGCGGCAGGGTGTCGCCCTCGAGCAGATGCAGCCGGTCGGCGCAGGCCCGCACGTCCTCGACGGTCAGGCCGAGCGCGAGCAGCTCCCGGATGATCCGGATCCGGTTGACGTCCGCCGGGTCGTACTCGCGCTGACCGGACGCGGTGCGCCGCGGCGGGGCCAGCAGCCCGCGCTGCTCGTAGAACCGCAACGCACGCTGGGTGGTGGCCGCCGCCACGGCGGCCTCGCCGATCTTCATCTGCCGCTCCACGATGTCTACCGCTCCACGATGTCTACAGCTCCACGAGGACCGTGCCGAAATGCCGTCCCTGGATGGTCTCCGACAACGCGCGGGCGGCGTGTTCGATGCCGCTGATGCGTACGGACGGAAAAGTGATCTCGCCACGGCCAAGCCAGTCGCCGAACCGGTCGGTCCAGTCGGTCGTCGCCGTGTTGTCGAGTCCGCGCAGCGTGATGTGCTTCAGGATGAGCGCGAAGGTGTCCAGCGAGACCGGCGCGACGGTCCCTGCGCGGTCCGGTGCCAGCTGGCCGGACAGGGCGCCGACCAGGACGAGACGGGCACCGGGCCGGGCCACGGCCACGGCCGCTTGGAGCTGCTCGCCGCCGACGTTGTCCACGGCGACGTCGATGCCGTCCGGAGCGGCCTTCGCCAGCCTGTCGGCGAACGGCTCGCCGCCGCGCAGCACGACGTCGTCGTAGCCGAACTCGTCGACCAGGCGACGCGCCTTGGCCGCCGATCCGGTGCTGCCGATGACCCGCCCCGCGCCGAGCAGCCGGGCGATCTGCCCCGCCAGCGAGCCGACCGCCCCCGCCGCCCCGGAGACGAAGACCGTCTCGCCTGGCTGCAGCCCGCTCTGCAGGATCGCCGCATAGGCGGTCCGCCCCGAGGACAGGTGGGCGCCCGGATCGGCCAGTGCGTTGCCCAGCGGCTGGACCTGCGCGACCGGTACGGCGGCGTACTCGCGCCAGCCCAGCCAGTGGAAGACCAGGTCGCCCGCCGCCAGAGCGGAGCCGGCCGGCGCGGTGACGACCTCCCCGACGGCCGCGCCGAACAGCGTGTCGCCGGGATGGATCGGCGGAAAGGGTGCGCCCTCGACACTGCCGCCCAGCACCGTCCGCAGTGCGGCGAACACGTGGAAGTAGCGGTTGCGGACGAGCACCTCGCCGTCCCCGGGAGTGGGAACCGGTACCTCGACGACGGCGAAATCCTCCGGCCGGGGCAGACCGGCCGGGCTGGTGACGAGGCGTACCTCGCGGGAGTAGGACACGCCCGCGACCGTAGCCCCTGACCCGCACGTCAGGGTCAAACCGCGGCAACCCAGGTCGGGCCGCAGGCTCGCCAGGGACTCAGGCTCGCCAGGGACTCAGGCTCGCCAAAGACTCAGGCTCGCGCAGGTCGAGGCGCGTGCGGAGCTCAGGTAGCGGTGGCGCGCAGGGTGATGATCGTCTCGAGGTAGGTGGAGGGCAGAGCGACGGGCTGGCCGTCGGGGTTGCGGTTCCAGCGGCGGGCGAGGTCGGTGAGGTCGGCGGCGAGCGCCGCCCGGCCGGAGTCGTCCAGGGCCGCGAAGGCCTGGTGGCTGGGCCCGTACCAGCGGCGGAAGGTGTCGGTGAAGTCCTCCGCCGAGGCGAAGCGGAACACGCAGGTGCGCTCGACCGACCTGATCTCGGCCGCGGCGGCGCCGAACAGTGTCGCCAGATGGTCCCGGGTGCCCCACAGCAGGGGGGACGCCACGCCGGCCGGCGGGGGCACGTGGCGGGTGATCGTCCGAAAGAAGTCGCCGATGAAGCCGTCCGGGGTCCAGCTGACCAGGCCTAGGGTTCCACCGGGTCGGGTGACCCGGATCAGCTCGGCGGCGGTGCGGTGGTGGTCCGGTGCGAACATCGAGCCGAAGACGGACAGCGCCGCGTCGAACGAGGCGTCCGGGAACGGCAGGGCCTCCGCGTCGCCGACCTGGAAGTCGACCGTGAGCCCCTCGGCGGCGGCCCGCGCCCGTGCCGTGGTCAGCAGGTCGGGCACGTAGTCGATGCCGACGACCCGGGTGCCCGCACGGGCGGCGGCGAGCGCCGCGTTGCCGGAGCCGCAGGCCACGTCCAGCACCCTGTCTCCGGAGCGCAGGTCGGCCGCCTCGGCGAGCAGCTCGCTCTGTAGCACGATCCGGCTAGCGATCACGGTGTAGTCGCCGCTGGACCAGGTTCGCTGCTGCTTCGCCTTCACCGCGGCCAGATCCGGGCCGGCAGGGGTCGCCGCGGGGCCGGTGGTGGTCGTCGTCGGGCTGATGGTTGTCATGGTTCCTCCGATGTCAGGCCAGCTCACGCGAGGTGCGTGGGGTGCTGGCCGAGGGCGGGTCGGGGTCTGTGACCAGGGTCCGTCCGATGCCGGGGGGCCGACCAGTCGCGTTTCTGTACCCGTGGTGTCGGGCGGATGTCAGGTTTCGTGGGCGACTGTGCGGGCCGGCGGCCTGCCCGGCGTGATGCGATGGCCGGGTGCCGATTCACTCCGACTACTGCCCCATCGCGCTCGGGGTCGAGATCCTCGGCGACCGGTGGACGCCGTTGGTGATCCGCGAGCTCATGGTCGGTGCCGAGGGGTTCAATGACATCCACCGCGGCCTGCCGCGGATGAGCCGCACCCTGCTGACCGGGCGTCTGCGTGCGCTGGAACGGCACGGCCTGGTCCGCCGCGAGGCCGCCGAGCGCGGCCGGCCCGGTCGCTACGTGCTGACCGAGGCCGGGCGGGCGATCACCCCGATCGTCTGGTCGCTGGGGCAGTGGGCCGCCGAATGGGTCTTCGACGACCCGGATGACGAGGATTGCGATGGGCTGTCGCTGATCTGGCGCCTGCACCAGTGCGCAGTCCCCGAGCGGCTACCCTCACGGCGCACGCTCGTCCACCTGACGTTGACCGGCCCCGGCGCGGCCCAGGGCTGGCTCGATGTCGAACGGCCCGCGATGACCGTCTGCAAGGAGGAGCCGCGCCAGGACATCCACCTGCGGGTCACCGCGAGTGGCCGGCAGATGCACCGCTGGCTCGTCGGGCGCGCCCCGTTTCGGGCCGTGCTCGACGCGGGCGACGCCGAGGTCCACGGCCCGGCCCCGCTGGTCCGGGACTTCCCCACCTGGTTCGACACCACTGCCTTCGCCACCGCCCAGGGCCGTCGCGGCAACCCGGACGGCGACGGTCGCGCAGCCGACCGGCGCGCCGAGGCCGGCGGGTAGGCGTGGTCAGGGCTCGAGCGAGCCCTGCAAGGACACCGTCGGGCGGGTCCACCGTCGGACGGGTACCCGTCCACGTCGGGCGCAGACCAGTGTGCGTCCGATGGATCCAGCCACAGTCAGGAGAAGATGGTCATGGTTCATGGTCTGGCGCGAGCACGTCTGGGCGCCGGGACGGTTGCCGGACTACTAGTCGTCGCGGCGCTTGCGGCCGGCTGCGGGGATGGCAGCTCGCCGGAAGCCAGCTCCGCGGCCGTCGCCAGCACGCGGCCGTCGGCATCCGCGGCAGTGGCAACATCGCCGACCGCGCCGGCTGATCCGTCGATGAGCGCGGTGATGTCGGATCCGTCGGCGACCCCGGCCGATCAGATCCCCGGGGCACAGAAGTCGACGTTCGTCCTGCTGAACACCAGGCCGGCGGGGCTCAACGGCGTCACGGGGACGGCCTGGCTGGCCCAGAACGCCACCACCGGGACCACCCTCACCGTGGCGGCGACCGGTCTGGCGCCGGGTGGGAAGTACATCGCCCACCTGCACGCCGAACCATGCTCGGTGAAAAACGGTGGCGGCCACTTCATGTTCGACCCGAACGGCCCGGCCGCGCCGCCGAACGAGGTGCACCTGGCCCTTCCGGCCGACTCCGCCGGCGCGGTCCGGGCAACCGTCACCAACGCCCGTCCGGTGGGCGACGCGGCCAAGTCCGTGGTCATCCACCCGGTCGGCGCGCTCGACAAGCGTGTGGCCTGCGCCGACCTCTGATGTAACGACCGTCGCCAGGGCCGGGACCCATGCGGCCCCGGCCCTGGCGACGAGGCCAGCCCCAGATGTCAGAGGTACTCGACGTAGTCCTCGTGGTCGAGGCGGGGGAGTCGGTTGAACCACGGGTCCTTGCCGGGCTTGCCGATGTTGACGACCAGAATCGACCGGTAGGGCCGGTCGGCGAAGAACTCGGCGTCGATGCCAGCAGCGTCGAAACCCGCCATGGGCCCGGCGGCCAGCCCCGCGGCGCGGACGGCGAGGATGAAGTAGGCGGTCTGCAGAGTGCCGTTGAAGGTCGCGGCCTGCTCTCGCCGAGCCAGGTCGTCCTTGTACAGGTCGCGCATCTCCGGCCGCACCGGGAACAGCTGCGGGATCCGGTCGTGGAAGTCGAGGTCGATCGCCAGGATCGCCACGACCGGAGCGGATTCGGTCTTGGCCCGGTTACCTTCGAAGATCAGTGGCAGCAGGCGTGCCTTCGCCTCCGGGGTGGTCACGAAGGTGATCCGCAGTGGGTTGATGTTGGCCGACGTCGGTGGCCACTTGGCCAGCTCGGTGATGGCCCGCAGCTGGTCGCGGGAGACCGGCTCGTCGCTGAACGTGTTGGCGGTACGCGCCTCGGTGAACAGCAACGCACGGGCTGCGGGGTCCAGCACGAGGTGGTCGGTTGCCAGATCGGCGGCGGCCAGATCGTCAGCAGCCGGGTTGTTGGCCGCGGCGGGGATCTCGGTGGCGGAAGTCACGGGTCTCCGATGAGTGCGGGTGGGTGTCGTCAGGGTCTGCTTTCGGTGGCCGGGGGCGTCGCGCAGGCCCGATCGCTGCCTGCGCCGCCGATCCGGCCGACTGGTCAACCACCTCGCCCCCCGGGTTATGCCGACTCCGGCTGGCCCCGGCGATGATCAGGGGGTGGTGGGCGTGGCGGCGTGCACGTCCCAGCAGGCGGCGGTGTAGTGAAAACGGTCGCCCTGGCGGAAGGGTTCGAAGGCGGCACGGACGGTCTCGAGGACTTTCGAGCGGGTGGCCTCGTCCAGATCGGGGAGGAGCCGGCTGACCGGGCCGACCAGGGTTATGTACTGCTCGAGCTCCGGCCCGGACATCGAGCACGGCTCGTCCACCGGGGTGATCTCGACGTGCGCCCAGCCGCTGTCGGCCAGAAGTCGCTCGGTGTGGTCCTGGCGGGCGAGGGAGAACGGGCCGGGTGCGTTCGGATCGCGCCGGGCAAGGCTCGGCAGAAGTGTCGCCGCCGCGCGTTCGGCGGCGGTGAAAAGCGGATTCTCGGCGGGACTGCGCCAGGAGACGAACCGGAGCGTTCCCCCGCCCCGGGTGGCACGGCGCAGATTCGTGAACGCGGCGACGGGATCGTCAAAGAACATCACCCCGAACCGGGAGATGACCACGTCGAATCCGCCGGACGGAAAAGGATGGCTCGCCGCATCCGCGCGGACGAACTCGGCCGGCATACCCGCCTGCCGCACATGGGCGCGGGCCGCCGCGACCATCAGCTCGGAGATGTCCACACCGACGCAGTGCCCGCCTGAGCCCGGGTCACCTGAGCCCGGACCACCCGCGCCGGCCCGTCGGGCGGCGGCGAGCGTCGTGGCGCCTGCGCCGCAGCCCACGTCGAGCACCTGGTCGCCGCCGGCGATCCCGCTGGCCAGCAGGTCCGCGAACGGCTGGTACATCCGGTCGAGCAGCTCCTGCGCCGCCACCCACCCGCGCCCCGCCGCACCGTTCCACATCGCCTCCTGCCCGCCGGATGCCGCGGCCGCGCCGGACACCACCGCTGCACCACCTGCCGCTGCCGGACCGGCTGCCGCCGATTCGTCGGCAGCCGGTCCGCCGTCGGCCTCCCGCGCACCACTCATGATCGACTCCCGTTTCCGCCACCCACGAACGCAGGGCACGCTGTTCTGTCAACCTATCGACCCTGCTGGCGGGTCCGGTGTCGGATGGAGGCGGTCCAGCGGTCCAGCGGTCCAGCGGTCCAGCGGTCCAGCGGTTCAGGCGGTGAGACCGGCGAGGTCGGTGTGCATCTCCCACACGAGGATCTCGGCCGGGCCGGACGGCGTCGCGGTGACCCGCTGGCCGCCGGTGGCCGTGAACCGGACCGCGTCGCCGGTGTGCAGGGCACCCGCGCCCTCCAGCTCCACCTCGCCCGTGGCGACGAACAGGTGCAGCCAGGGAGCGTCGGGCAGGGTGACCTCGCCGCCGGGCGCGAGCCGAGCAGCGTGCAGGGCCGCATGCCGGTTACGGATCCGGATGGCGCTGTGCCCGTCATGGCGGGCCATCCCCGAGGCGACCGGGACCAGGCCGCCGCGCAGCAGCTCGTCGCCGATCTCCAGCTGCTCGTAGCCCGGGTCGATGCCCCGCGCGTCGGGCGCCACCCACATCTGGACGAAGTGGACCGGCTCGTCGTGCGGCTCGCCGCCGAGACGCCAGGAGTCGTTCTTCTCCGAGTGCAGGATGCCCCGCCCGGCGCTCATCCGCTGTGCCAGCCCCGGGTAGATGACCCCGGCGGTACCGGTGGAGTCCTGATGCACCAGCGAACCCCGCAGCACCCACGTGACGATCTCCATGTCCCGGTGCGGATGGGTCTCGAAGCCGGTGCCGGCGCGGACCGTGTCGTCGTTGCTCACCAGCAGGACGCCGTGATGGGTGTTGTCCGGGTCGTAGTGGTGGCCGAACGAGAACGAGTGGTGGGAGTCCAGCCAGCCCATCCGGGTCGCCGCCCGGGTGTGGGCACGGCGGATGTCCACCTGTGCCCCGGCTGTTGCCGACCGCTGCCGGTCCTGCGGCTGCTGGTCGACCTGCGACGACGTGGGACGACGGGAGGACGCGGTGCTCGTCATGACTAGACCTTCCAGTACTTGGTGCGGTCCGGCCACATCGCCGGATGCTTGCACATGCAACTACCGTGACCGGCCATCTCTTCCCCATGGGATGGATGCACCTGCGCACCACGCCGCGGGGGGACGGGGGCTGACCTGGCCAGGATTACCGCCGGGTCTGCCGGGATATGGCACGCACACCGGGTACCCGGCCCCGCAGGCGATCAGGCCAACGATCAGGCCGAGGCCGACGACGAGCCGGCCGAGGTCGCAAGACGGAGGAGAGGAACATGAGGCCAAGGATTCACGTGATCACACTCGGAGTGAGTGATCTGGCACGGTCGCTCGCCTTCTACCGCGACGGACTCGGTTTTCCCTCGGCCGGGATCGTCGGCACCCAGTTCCCCGGCAGCGCGACCGAACCCGCCGGCGCCACCGCGATGTTCACCCTGGACGACGGCCTGGTCCTGTCGCTCTATCCGCGCTCGGAGATCGCCAAGGATGCGGGTGTCGACCCGGCGCGGATCGCCGGTTCCGGGGTGGCACTCGGTCACACGGTCGAGCGCCGCGAGGACGTCGACACTGTTCTCGAGCTTGCCCGCCGTGCCGGCGCGGCGGTGCCCGGTCCGCCGCACGAACGGCCCTGGGGCCTCTACGCCGGCCACTTCAGCGATCCCGACGGCCACCTGTGGGAGGTCGTCCATTTCATCCCGGGCGTCGGCCTGGCCGACGACCCCGCCCGCGCCACCAGCCAGCCCGGCCAGCCCGGCCAGCCCAGCCAGGATGCCGCGCCGTCCGGGATTCTCACCTGACCGACCAGCGACGACGGTGACATTGGCGGATCGCTGGGCAGACTGATGCCTATCAGAGGGTCTTCGGTCGTCGGCGGTCGGCCGGTTGTCCGATCGGCGCTCGAGGATGGCGGTTACCGCCGGCTCGCGCAGCCGGCGCTCGACGGAGGAAGTGTTCTGATGACTGTGACCAAGGTACTGTCGGTGGTTCCGGTGGCCGATTTCGACTCGGCCGCGGACTGGTACGAGCGGCTGTTCGGTCGGTCCGCCGACGCGCGTCCGATGCCGGGACTGGCCGACTGGCACATCACCGACGATGCCTGGGTGCAGGTCTTCCGGGACGTCCAGCGGTCGGGGCAGTCGGCGTTGAATCTTGCCGTGGACGATCTGCAGTGCGAGGCGGCGACGCTCGCCGGCCGCGGAATCACGCTCGGTGAGGTCACGACGACGACCAAGGGTGCGAGGCTTGCCTCGGTCGACGACCCGTTCGGCAACACCATCACGCTGATCGAGAACCCGTCGACCTGACCGGCCCGAGACCTGCGCAGGCAACCGAACCGGCCACCGGTGTGCAGGTGGCGAACGTGGTGGCCCGGGGCCGACAGCGGCGCACGGTCATCCGGCTGCGGTTTCCTCCCCCCGGGATACCGGCGGAGGCGTAACGGTGGTATTTGACGGTGGCCATGGGACCCCCACTACCTGCGCCCATCCGTGCCGCGTCTACATTGGCGACGCTTCGCCCTGCGGAAACGGAGGATGAAAGGCAGGCGCATGACACCAGGGGCACCTCAGGACTCGTCGATACCACAGCCAGTGGTCGTCATTGGACTGATGACCTATGTGGTTCCGGCTACCGGCGGGTTCACCTTTGGCCGCGACCCGGCCAGCACGCACTGTCTTGACCCGGATGACCTCGGCGTTTCCCGGTCCGCCGGGGCCATCGTCCACCGACGTCGGCACTGGTGGATCGTCAATGCCAGCAAAACGCATCCGCTGACGATCCTGGAGGGCGGGCTGCGCGAGACGCTCATGGCCGGCCGGTCGCGGTTGGTGACCGAGTCGACAACGATCTGGGTGGCTGGCCGGTTCCGCACCCATGCGTTGCACGTCCAGTTCCCGGACGGGCCGGCGGACCTCGGTCTGGACCAGGTGCAGGTGGGGTCGTCCGTCCCCGGGGGCCGTCGAGAACCTGCCGAGTTCGCACAGCGGGTCGCCGGAACGGTACGCCAGCGCCTCTCGATCCGGCCGCGCTGACGACGGCCGCGACGCCCAGACCGCCGGCACTGTCCGTCCTGTCGCCGCCCGGCCGGCTGCACCGAGGTCGGGCGGCTGCACCGAGGTCGGGCGGCTGCACCGAGGTCGGGCCGCCTCGAGGCTGAGCTGTAAGCCGATCGAGATGTGGATCACTCGTTACAACGGACTGTGGCCGAGAAAAGTCGACGTGTCTCTCTGGAGAAGCTTACCCACGTAAATATTGACCGCTGGTAACTGTCGACCTCCGGCTGCCACATTTCTTCAAGGTCGTGATTTTCTGTATAGCGCATTGCGAAAATCGGCAACTATGGGTAGTGAAAGCTCGAAAATCGACCTCCTATCTTACCGTGGAGGTCCGACATTGTGGGTCGTCGCGTCGCTCAAGGGGTTGGCGAGTGGTCCGAGCCTCCGCGCGGCGACTCGGGGCGACTCGCCGTGTGTTGCACAGTGTGACACCAAGCGTGTCGGGCAGCTCCTCGCTGCCCACGGTCCCGGGTCTGTCCGTGGCGTGGCCCGTCGCTCGTCCGCGGTGTCGTCCGGATGTTCTGTCAAGGCCGTGAAAACTGGGCTTGGTGACGGCGTGTGAGGATGTCGGACCCATCTGACAGGGTGAAGTTTTCTGGCGCCGATGGTGCGGCGTGTTCTCGGCCGGGCGGGCTTCTGTCGTGGACGGCCGGTCGTTGCCCGGATCTCGCAATGCGTAGGCAGGTCTTTCCGTGCGGCAAGGAGGCGGTGGCGGACGGGTGTGATCATCGCCGTGGGAGTGCATCCGAATGCGGACTGCGGTGGGTTGCGGGGTGGGGGTTTCGTGGCTGATGTACTCAGCGTGAGAGAGTGCCAATCGGTGCCACTTAGCTGGGTAAGTTTTCCGGAAGAGACCACTGAGCCTTTTCGGATCACCTCGGGTAGCGATCAATGGGTACAGCGTGCGGATGGTCGTCCGCGGGGAACGCGGCCTCGATGTCCAGGCCGCCGGTGGGACGGGCCGTCGCGTGCAGGGTGGCACCGTGGGCGTCGGCGACGGCCCGGGCGATCGCGAGGCCCAGGCCGTGGCCGCCCCCGGCGTGTCGGATGCGGCGGCCGTCGAGCTGCTGGAACGGCTCGAACAGGCGGTCCACCTGCGTCGACGGCACAACGGGGCCCGAGTTGCGCACACGCAGACGGGGGGTTCCGTCCGCGCTGGTGGACGTCATCACCTCGACGTCGCCGCCCGGATGGTTGTGTCGCATGGCGTTGTCGACGAGGTTCGCCAGCAGGCTCTCGACGAGTCTCGGGTCGCCGCGGACCGGCGCCGGGTCGAGGGACGCCACGACAGTGAGGCCCGCCGGCGCGTCCGGCGGACCGCCCGCCAGGACCTGGCGGGCGAGGTCGGCCAGGTCGAACGGCTCGCGCCGGTCCACGTCCTGCTGACCGCCGGCCAGGGTGAGCAGCGAGGCGATCAGCTGCTCCTGTGCGGTGCCGAGTACCAGCACCTCGCGGCAGGCGGCCCGGAGCGCGTCCACAGCCGGGTCGGGGTCGGCGAGGGCGACCTGGAGCACGGCCTGCTGCGCGGCAAGCGGGGTGCGTAGCTCGTGGGAGGCATGTGCGACGAAGCGTCGCTGTGAGGTGAACGCGGCCTGCAGGCGGGCGAACAGATCGTCGAGGGTCGCGGCGAGCTCGGCGAACTCGTCGGCGCGGCCGGTGGGGCCCAGCCGGCGGTGCAGGTTGCTCGCCGAGATGTCCCGCGCGGTGGCGGTGATGGCGCGCAGGGGCCGCAGGAAGCGGGTCGCCACCAGCCAGCCCACACCGACGGAGGCCAGGGCCAGCACGACCATGGTCAGCGACCAGGCCGCGAACGGGAAGTGCGTCGTCGTGACCGACCTCGCCACGGGCCCGTTCCCGCCAGACCCGACCCCGCCGGACCCGACCCCGCCGGACCCGACCCCGCCAGACCCGACCCCGCCGGACCCGACCCCGCCAGACCCGACCCCGCCAGACCCGACCCCGCCGGACCCGACCCCGCCAGACCCGACTCCCGGCGGCCCGGTGTCGACGGGCACCGTGACACGGATGCCGACCAGTGCCCCGGTCAGCAGAATCGTCCCGGACACGAAGAACGGGACGGCGTAGAGCAGCATGAGCTGTGTCCGCAGCTGCCGGAGCGCCGGCCGTCGCAACCGGATGATCACTGTTCGCCGATCCGGTATCCGCCCTCGCGCACCGTGTGCAGCACGGGGGGATCGCCGAGCTTGGCCCGCAGCCGGCGGATCGTCGTCTTCACCGCCGTCGTGAACGGGTCCGCCGCCTCGTCCCACACCCGTTCCAGCAGTTCCTCGGCCGGCACGGGCCGTCCGGCGGCGGCGAGCAGACATTCGAGCACGCCGAGTTCCTTGGGGCTCAGGTCGAGGCGCAGCCCGGCCCGGGCAGCGACCCGTCGGCCGGGATCAAGGGTGAGATCCCCGTGCTCCAGCACCGGCGGCACCAGGGTGGTCGGCCGGCGGGCCAGCGCCCGCACCCGGGCGACCAGCTCCGCGAAGTCGAACGGTTTCGCGAGATAGTCGTCGGCGCCGAGACCCAGGCCGTCCACCCGGTCCCGGACGGTGCTCGACGCGGTCAGCATCAGCACCCGCGGAGCCGAGCGCGGGGCCGGCCACAGAGCCGGGCCGGTAACCGCCGGGCCGGCGGCGGCCGGACCCCTTCCGGTCGGGCCCGTGGCAACCAGGCGTCGGCACACGTCGTCCCCGTGTGTGCCGGGCAGGTCCCGGTCGAGCACCACCACGTCGTAGCGGGTGGCCGCGAGTCGCGCGAGCGCCTCGTCCCCGTCGAGCGCGACGTCGACCGCCATCCCCTCGCGGCGCAACCCGGTGCGGACCGCACGGGCCAGCACCTCGAAGTCCTCCACCACCAGGACGCGCATGCCCCCACCATCCCAGGCCCGTGGTGTCAGCCAGGTGTCGTCCGGCGGCACCGGCCTGACACCGGTGGACGGCTAGAACCCGGTCCTATGGTCTTCCCATCCCTGCTCGCCCACCCGACGATCACCGTGACCGGGCTGCACAAGCGGTTCGGCGCGACCACCGCCCTCGACGGGATGACGTTCGCCGTCCGACCCGGGCAGGTCACCGGCTTCGTCGGGCCGAACGGCGCCGGCAAGTCGACCACCCTGCGGATCATCCTCGGTCTCGATGCCGCCGACACCGGCGAGGCGCTCGTCGACGGGCAGCCCTACCGCGCCCTGCGCCATCCCCTACGCCACGTCGGCTCACTGCTGGACGCATCCGCCCTGGGACCCGGCCGCACGGCCCGCAACCATCTGCTGTGGCTGGCGCACTCCCAGGGGCTCGGCGCGCGCCGCGTCGACGAGGTGCTGGAAACGACCGGGCTGACGTCCGCTGCCCGGCGCCGGGCCGGCGGGTTCTCCCTCGGCATGCGCCAGCGGCTCGGCATCGCCGCCGCGCTGCTCGGTGATCCACCGACGCTCCTGCTCGACGAACCGTTCAACGGCATGGATCCCGAGGGGATCATCTGGCTGCGCCGCCTCATCCGGTCACTCGCCGCCGACGGGCGTGCGGTCCTGCTCTCCAGCCATCTGATGCGGCAGCTGGAAGACATCGCCGACCGGGTGGTGGTCGTCGGCCGCGGTCGGGTCCTCGCCGACGCGGCCGTCGGAGACCTGCTGACGACGGTGTCGGACGGCCGCGTCACGGTGCGACCTGTCGCACCGATGGCCGTGGGCGGCGGCGAAGCCGAAGCCGCAGCGGTCGCCGGGGCCGGCGCCCTGGACGTGGCGACGGCTGTTCTGGTGGACGGCGGCGGATCCGTCCTACCGGCCGGGGACGGTTCCCTGGTCGTGGCCGGCCTGTCGGCCGAGGCGATCGCCGCACTGCTGGGCCGACATGGCGTGCCGTTCTCCGAGCTCACCGCCCACCGGGCGACGCTCGAGGACGCCTACCTGCAGCTCACCGAGCAGGCCGTCGACTATCGAGCCCCGGCCGTTGCCGACCGGGGCGTCCTGCCCGCGGATGCCCGGTGACCGCCTTCGCGCGCACGCTGCGCGCCGAGTGGACGAAGTTCCGCACCGTTCGCGGCTGGGTGCTGGCCTCCGTGGCGACCGCCGCGCTGATCGTCGCGTTCGGTCTGGTGCCCGGCATGCGGGGCAGCTGCGGAAAAACCGGACCCGGTTCCGAGTGCAGGCTGCCGGTGGGCCCCGGCGGACAGGAGGTCAGCGACAGTTACACCTATTTCCACCAGCCGCTGTCCGGAGACGGCACCATCACCGTCCGGGTGGGTGCGCTGACCGGCCTGCTGCCAGGCGACGACCCGAACCAGCCGCGGCACGGCCTCGCCCCCTGGACGAAGGCCGGTCTGTTGCTGCGGGCGGGCACCGTCCAGGGCTCGTCCTACGCCGCGGTCACGACGACCGGCGCCCACGGCACCCGGCTGCAGTACGACTACACCCATGATCTCGCCGGCCAGCCCGGCGGTCCGGGCCAGCCCGACACGTCCGACGCGGCCGGCGGCTCCAGCGGGACCGGTTCCGCGGGGCCGCGCTGGCTCCGACTCGCCCGGACCGGGGACACCATCAGAGGCGCCGAGTCGCCTGATGGCGTCCGGTGGACCATGATCGGATCCGCCCGACTGCCCGGCCTGGCGACGACCGTCCAGGTAGGGCTGTTCGTCACCTCGCCGCAGTACTCCGGGGAGGTTCACCGGGGACTGGCGTCCGGCGCCTTCGGTGGGCCGAGCCAGGCGACGGGCACCTTCGACCACCTCGCCATCGCGGGCGGTTGGACCGGTACGGCCTGGCAACCCGACGTCGTCGGTGGCGAGCGAGATGCCGTCGGTGACCAGCTGGACGGCCCGGCGACCGGCGCCGAGAGCGTCGAGCGCGTCGGCGACATCGTGCGGCTGACCGGCTCCGGTGACATCGCCCCGGCCGTGGTCGGCGCCGCGGGACTGGGGGTGTCGCTGAGCCAGACCCTGGTCGGCACGTTCGTCGGACTGATCGTCGCGGTCGTCGTGGGCTGCGTGTTCGGCACCGCGGAGTACCGCCGCGGACTCGTCCGCACGACGTTGCTGGCCAGTCCGGGCCGGACTCGGGTGCTGGCGGCGAAGGCGGCCGTGGTCGGCACGGTCATGTTCGGTGCGGGCCTGGCCGCGGCGGCGGTCGTGGTCGTCCTCGGACAGCGGGTGCTGCGCGGCAACGGCGTGTACGTCCACCCCACCCCGACACTGACCGAGGTACGCATCGTGGCCGGCACCGCCGCGCTGCTCGCCCTCGCCGCGGTCCTGGCGCTGGGCCTTGGCACCCTGTTGCGGCGCGGCGTCACCGCCGTCACCCTGGCGATCGTCCTCGTGGTGCTGCCCTACCTGCTCGCCGTGACGGTCCTGCCCGCCGGGCCGGCGCGGTGGCTGCTGCGGGTCAGTCCGGCCTCGGCCTTCGCGCTGCAACAGGCCACGCCCGAATATCCACAGGTGGCGAACCTCTACACGCCGGTGAACGGGTACTTCCCCCTCGCCCCGTGGGCCGGGCTGGCAGTCCTCGTCAGCTGGGTGGCGGTGGCCCTCGCCGTGGCCGCCCTCGCGCTGCACCGGCGGGACGCATGAGGCCGGCGGGACGCATGAGGCCGGCGGGACGCATGAGGCCGGTGGGAGATATGGGATGCGTGCTGCGCGCCGAGTGGACCAAGGCACGCACGTCCCCTGGCATGTCGTCGCTGCTGGCGACGATGGTCGTGGTCACGGTCGCCCTCAGCGCGGCCGTGGCCGCCACCGCAGATCCGCTTCCCGGCGCGGACCTGCCGAAGCTGGGCCTCACCGGGGTGCAGCTCGGTCAGGCGGTCGTGGCGGTTTTCGGGGTGCTGGTGATGGGGGAGGAGTACGCCACCGGCCTGGTCACGGTGACGGTGACCGCGGTTCCCCACCGCGCCATGGTGCTGGCGGCCAAGGCGGCGGTCGTCATCGGTCTGGTGGCTGCCGCGGCGACCGTCGCGGTGGCCGGATGCGTCCTCGTCGGCTGGCTGCTGGTGCCCACCGGCGCCGGGGTGCCCACAGGCGCCCTGTCGTCTGCGGCTGCCGGGCTGCATGCCGAGGTGCCCGTACCTGCCGCACCGTCCCCGGATGCCGTGGCCGTGCGCCCGGCCGTCGGCTCGGTGTTGTACCTGGTGCTCATCGGCCTGCTGAGCCTCGGGGTCGCGACGAGCGTGCGCAGCTCCGCCGTCGGGGTGGGCATCGTCCTGGCACTGCTGTACGTGCTGCCGATCGTCACCGCTGTGGTCGCCGATCCGACCTGGCAACGGCACCTGCGCCAGCTCGGACCGGCGAGCGTCGGACTCGCGGTGCAGGCGAGCACCGCAGACCCCGAGATCGGCCCCTGGACAGGCCTCGGGATCCTGGTCCTGTGGGCCGTCGGCGCGCTGCTCGCCGCCGCGATTCTCCTGGCGCGCCGGGACGTCTGACCTGCGCCGTCGGCGTTCTTCCACGGTGGATATCGGCGGTGACCGAGTACACCCCGCGGCCGTCCACCAGATCGACGACCACGCGAAAACGGGCGGTGCCGCGCAGCGCGTCGGCAGCGGCGGCAAAAACGGGTGGCGGGCCGTTTCGGTCCTGCGCGATGATGCCGCGACTCGCGGTCACGAGAGACGTCGAGCGCGCTGCGTCCGCCTGAGGGAGAAGCATGTCCGCCACCGCCGCCGGGTCCTCGGCCGCGTCGTCGATCGCCGGGGTCTCGTCGAGCAGCTCGGCGCCCGAGGTCCGGGTGGTGGGTGGGGCGCTGCGCGGCACCCTGGAGTCGGGCGTGGCGGTCTTTCGCGGCGTGCCCTTCGCCGCGGCGCCGGTCGGTGCGCTCCGGCTGGCCGCGCCCCAACCGGCCGGGAGCTGGGATGGCGTGCGGCCGGCGCAGGCGTACGGTCCGCCTCCACCGCAGTCGGACGTGCTGGGCGGGGGCCCGTCATCCCAGGGCGTGGTGGGTGGTGACCCGGCGGGTGGCGACTGGCTGACGGTCAACGTCTTCACGCCCGAACCCGACCCGGCGGCTCGGCTTCCCGTGCTGGTGTGGATCCACGGGGGTGCGTACACGATCGGTGCGTCCGACCGGCCGGAGTACGACGGCGGCCACCTGGCCCGTGACGGGCAGGTCGTGGTCGTGACGTTCAACTACCGCGTCGGGATGGAGGGCTTCGCGCAGATCGCGGGGGCACCGCCCAATCGGGGCCTGCTCGACCAGGTCGCGGCCCTCGAGTGGGTCCGCGAGAACATCGCCGTCTTCGGGGGCGATCCGGATCTGGTCACGGTGTTCGGCGAGTCGGCGGGCGGCGGATCGGTCGCGGCGCTGCTGGCCATGCCCCGGGCGGTCGGGCTGTTCCGCCGGGCCATCGCCCAGAGCGTGCAGGGCACGTACTTCTCGACCGAGCTTGCCGCCGACATCGCCGCCGCCTGCGCGGGTGAGCTGGGACTACGCCCCACCGTCGCGGACCTGGCCGCGACGGATCCGGACCTGCTGGTCGTCGCGGGCGACAGCATCGCCGCCACGCTCGCCGAGCGGGCAGGGCGCTGGGGGCGGCCGGCGCATCGGTCGGTCCTGTTCGCGCCGGTCGTCGACGGCGAGGTGCTGGCGAGCACCCCGTGGCAGGCCGTGGCCGCCGGCGCCGGTCGCGGCGTCGACCTGCTCGTCGGTCATACCCGTGACGAGCAGCGACTGTTCACCGCCATGGCCGGCCAGCTCGGTCAGGTGAGTGCCGAGCAGGCGGCCGTCGCCCTGCGGGACTTCGCCCCCGGCCCCGACGGTGCCCGCCGTTACCGCGACGCCTACCCGGACGCGGGCCCCGCCGAGCTGTACGAACTCGTCCTGTCGGACTGGTCGTTCCGGATGCCCACGCTGCATCTCGCCGAGGCGCAGATCGCGGGTGGCGGCCAGGTGCACCTGTACGAGCTGACCTGGCGTGCTCCTGGCCTGGGCGGCGCCCTCGGCGCCTGCCACGGCCTCGATGTGCCGCTCGTGTTCGGCAATCTCAGCAGTGGCCAGCCCGCCATGCTGCTCGGCGAGGTTCCCTCGGCGCAGGCCGTGGCGTTGTCCGCCCGCATGCGCGCCGCGTGGACCACCTTCGCCGCGCAGGGCGACCCGGGCTGGCCTGCCTACGATCCCGACCGGCGCCGTACCCAGATCTTCGACGCTTCCCCCGAGGTCGCCGCCTACCCGGAAGAAAAGAGTCGGCTGATCTGGCTGACGCATTCTTTCTCGATTCTTCCGCTCGTGGGCACATAGACGTTTCTGGTGGGATCCGCCGACGCTCTCCTGGTCGCCGCACCGTTCCAGGTGGCTTCTGTGGCCAGGGCGCAACGGCAGGTAACCGGCGCCGCCTGCGGCCGTCTGCGTGTGCTGGCGGGTGGGTGGTCGTGGGGGTCCCTGGGTCGCGGGCAGCCTACCGCAGTGGGAATCTTTCTCCGCACTCACCGTATCGGGGTTGTGTGGCGCATAACACACCTGTACGGTAACGCCCTACTTATTGGGCTAAGTGACGGTCCGAATGCGGTGCGGCTCGATGATCGTCCGACGAGCCGCACCGTCGGCGCCGAACATGGACGTAAAGGATGTAATGAAGTACCCGATTTTCAGGAGGACCACCGTCGCCGCGGCCACGGTGCTGGCGGCGGTGCTGACCGTCACCGCCTGTGGCCCCGTCAGGTCGTCGGCCCGGCCAGCGTCGTCGGCGACGCAGCCCTCGTCGGTGGCGTCAGGTGACTTCGGCAGCGCAAAGGGTGTCTGCGGTCCCGGGACGCCCAAGGGTTCGTCGGCGCGTGGCGTGACGCCCACCTCGATCCAGGTCGGTGTCCTCAACGACGTGACCAGCCAGCTGCAGCCGGGCCTCGGCCAGGAGTACCTGGACACGGCGAAGGCCTTCGTCGGGTGGTGCAACGCGGCCGGCGGCATCAACGGCCGCACGATCCGGTTCGTCTCCCGGGACGCGCGGATGACCGAGGCACCCGCGCGCATCTTCGACGCCTGCCGGAGCGACTTCATGCTTGTCGGCGGCGCGACGCCGCTCGACGATGCGACCGTGCGGCCGCGGCTCGCCTGCGGCCTGGGCAGCATCCCCGCCTATGCGGCCTCGGCGGCAACAGCGACCAGCCAGCTGCTGGCACTGGCGAACCATGGTCCGTCCCGCGAGGCGAACGTGCTGCTTGTCCGGCGGTTGCTGGAGCGTCAGCCCACGGCGCTGCGGCAGGTTGCCTATACCGCGCTCGACGCTCCGTCCCTGCTGGTCACGGCCGGGGTGCTCAACCGGGCCATCAACCAGGCCGGTGTCCGGTCGTCTCTTGTCCGGGTCCCGATCGCCGCCGCCGGCCTCCAGAGCATCGTGGCGCCGCTTGTGGGCCGGGCCTCGGCGATGGTCGTGGCGCCGGGTGATCCGACCGCCCTGTTCCGGGCGATGACAGACGTCGGCTTTCAGCCCGACCTGCTGCTCGACGTCCTCGGAACGGCCTACACCCCCGTCGTCACGGACGCGTTGCGGGCGGTCCCGGCGGTCACCGCACCGTTCTACTCGCAGACATACCGGTTTCCACTGGAGTTGGCCGACCAGAATCCCGCGACCAAGCTCGCCGTCGGTCTCGTCGGGAAGGTGAGCTCCTACCGGGCCCGCGACCCCGAGATCGTGAACAGTTTCGCGGCCTGGATTCTCTGGGCGCAGTCCGCGACGGCCTGCGGCGACGACCTCACCGTGCAGTGCGTCATCGACCGGGCGACGGCGCAGCACAGCTTCGACGCGGGCGGACTGACGGCGCCGGTCGACGTCGCCGACCCGCTGGCCGTCCCGCCGTGCAGTCTGATTCAGCGGGTGTCCGCCGCGGGGTTCACCTATGACAGGGAGCTGACCCGTCCCACCCAGGGGGTGTTCAACTGCGACCCGGGCAACGTGGTCTCGGTCGTCCCGTAAGGCAGCTCGTCTGCCTTTCTCCTGGTTCATGGCCGGGTGCTGGGGTTTTACCCTAGGATGGCGCGGTGTCGACGCCGCGCGTGGACGCCGCGGGGGGTGGCGGCACCGATCATGGGGCGCCTGGCGATCCCGGGGCCCCATCCCCATCCCCATCCGAGGCCGCGCCCGCACCCTTTTTCACGCGGGCCCGGCTGTCCTATCTGTTCTCGTCGGTCGGCCAGGAAAGCACCACCGCCGTACTGGCGCCGTTCCTCGCCGGGACGCTGGGCGCCGCCCCGGTCGTGATCGCCGGGGTGGAGGCCGCGGGGCGGGCCGGCGGCACGGC
>NZ_JAMQQG010000307.1 GCF_023716925.1 Frankia sp. R82 | reverse complement strand
GGCCAGGACCGTCTCGCCCGGGTCCAGGCCCGGGTCGCCGAGGGCACCGGCCCGGCCCGCGCGGCCCTGCCCGCCCTGCGCCGCCGCCCGAACCCGCCCCACCACTAGTGATCTTCAGTGATCTTCACTGTGCCGGGCCGGGTTGATCAGGCGGTGTCCCGTCGGGTCGGCGGGCGGGCAGACCGGGTGGGTCAGCAGACCGGGTGGTAGGGGACGTCGGCGATGTAGCGCTGCCATTCGGTTTCGGTGATCTGCCGGGACGGGTCCGCGCAGGCGGCGGCGATCAGGCGGGCGTCGTCGATGTCGCTGATCCGCACGGTGTAGTCGTCGCTGGCGGTGGCAATGCTGCGACCGTCCGGCGACCAGGCGAGGGCCTGGATCCAGTCACCGTGGCCGCTGATCGTGCCGGCGGCTGCTGGTCGCCCGGAGCCGGTGACGTCCCACAGGTGCACCGTCGTGTCCCACCCGGCGGTTGCGAGGGTTCGTCCGTCCGGGCTGAAGGCGACGTCGAAGACCCATTTTTCGTCGGCGGGGAACGAGGCGACCGCCTCCGGTCGGGACGGATCGGAGACGTCCCAGATGCGGGCGGTGCCGTCGTAGCTGCCGGTGGCCAGCCGTCTGCCGTCCGGGCTGAACGCCACCGCCCAGACGTAGTCGGTGTGCGCGGTGATCGCGGCCAGTGACCGTGGATGGCTCGGATCCGAGATGTCCCAGATGCGGGCGGTCCGGTCGGCGCTCGCGGTGGCCAACAGGCGCCCGTTGGGGCTGAAGGCGACCTCGTTCACCCAGCTGGTGTGCCGGTCAAGCACCGACAGCTCCCGTGGATGGCGCCGATCGCTGACGTCCCACAGCCGGGCGGTGTTGTCGTAGCCGCTGGTGGCCAGGATCCTGCCGTTGGGGCTGAACGCGGCGTCGAGTACCCAGCCGTCATGTCCGAGGATGTCGGAGACCTCGACGGGATGGCTCGGGTCGCTGATGTCCCACAGGATCGCGCTGCGGTCATAGCTGACGGTGGCCAGCATCGTTCCGTCCGGGCTGAACGCGGCGTCCAGCGTCCAGGACCGGTGTCGGTTGAGGGTGGCCAGGCGCACCGGATGGGCCTGGTCGGCGATGTTCCACAACTGAACCAGGTTGTCCGCGCCGGTCGAGGCGAGCAGCCGCCCGTTCGGGCTGATGCTCACGCCCAGCGCGGACGCGGTGTGCCCGCGCAGCACGGTCGCCGTCGCGGCGGAGAACGAGGTCCGCAGCGCCGCGCGGGCCTCGGCGTCCGGATCGATCCGGTAGGCGGCCAGGGACAGCCGGGCAGCCAGGTCGGTGTCGGAGGTACGCACCGCCTCTGCGGCCAGTGCCACTCGTTCGGCGATCTCCTGGTGGCTCGGCCGGTCACCGCCGCCGGAGGTCAGGGCCAGCGGCCCCAGGGCGGTGATCAGCGCGACCGCGAGCAGCGGCGCGGCGAGCAGGGCAATTCGCCGCCGGCTCCACCGCCGCCGCCACCTGGTCGCCGGTCCCCTGTCGCCGGCACCCGCTGCGCCAGCGTCAGCGCCGACACCGGTGTCCAGGCCCGGTCCGGACGGGCTCGCACCGCTGTGCCGCGCGCCGAGATCGGAATCGCCGGTGGGCGCCGGTCCGGCATCGGGTGCAACCCCGTCGACCCCGTCGCTCGGCGCGTTCCCGCCGCCGTCTGCACCGGCGGTCGCGCCGCTGCCGGCGGCCGGGACCGGCCCTGCGGTCCGCGCGGATCGTTGGGGGGGTGCCGCCAGCGGCGCGGCGGAGTGGATGATCCGGGTCACGTCCGGGTCGGGATGCGTGGGTGGTCCCATACCGACCAGGCGTAGGAAAAGATCCCGCGCGGTCGGGCGGGCCGCCGGGTCCTTGCGCATCGCCTCCTTGACGATGGGGCGCAGGTTCGGGGCCAGACCGTCGAGCAACGGCTCGCGGTGCACGACCCGGTAGAGCTGTACCGGCGTCGGCCCGTCACCGAACGGGAACGATCCGGTGCCGGCATAGGTGACCAGGCCGCCCCAGGCGAACACGTCCGCGGCTGCCGAGACCGGCTCGCCGTTGGCCTGCTCGGGCGCCATGAAGGCCGGGGTACCGATCCGCTGGATCTCCTGGCTGAGCATCGTCGGGGCGTCCATCGCCCGTGCGATGCCGAAGTCGATCACTCTCGGGCCGAGGGAGGACAGCAGCACGTTCGACGGTTTGAGGTCTCGGTGGACCATGCCGGCACCGTGGATGGAGGTCAGCGCCGCCGCGACGCTGACCGCGAGCCGTTCCAGGTCGGCCGAGCGCAACGGACCCTCGGCGGCGACGGTCTGCGCCAGGGTGAACCCGTCGATGTACTCGGTGACGAGGTACGGCAGACCACCCGGCGGATCGACGACGTCGAGCACCTCCGCGGTGCAGAACCGGGCGACCCGACGGGCGATGTCCGCCTCCCGGCGGAACCTGGCCCGGAACTCGGGCACCCGGGCGAGATCCGGCCGGATGACCTTGACTGCCACCAGCCGGCCGGCGTAGCCGGCGACGTGCTCGCGGCCCCGGCCGAGATAGACCGTGCCCATCCCGCCCTCGCCGAGGCGGCCCAGCAGCTCAACCCGGTCCAGCCCGGTCAGGTCGCCTGGTTCCAGCGGAGCCACACCCACCGGCACCGCGGCGCCCGGCCGCCCTGCGCCCACCTGCCCTGCGCCCACCTGCCCTGCGCCCACCTGCCCTGCGCTCACCTGAGCCTGGCCGGTACCGGCCTGGCCTGTACCGGCGGCGGTCTGGCCGGTCGCGGGTGGTGTGACGACGGAAGCATCGGTGCGCGGGGCTGGAGTCCGGCTCGGTGGAATGTGGCCGCCGGGCGGGTCGGCGCCCGGGTGGGACGGCGGTCCGGGCGGTGGATCGACGGACGGACCGATGGCGTCGGTCGGGTGGATCTGGGCTGCCAGTGGCTGCGGCAGTGCAGACAGAGGGGGCGCCAGGCGCCCTCCGTCCGTCTCCCGCTTACGGCGCACGTTGTCCCCCCGAGCCTGGCCGGCAGCCCGGCGGGCGCCGGGCCGCGCGATCAGCTTTTCATGATCTTCTGGCTCCGCCGGGCGGTGGGGCCAGCCGCTCGGGTGCTGCCGCGACAGGTCGACCTACCGACGGCACGCGTCTGCGCCGGCGGAGTCCGTGCCCGTCGCGGGCGTCCGGAGCCAGTGTCAGTGTGCCGTCGCACGCAGTGACGTGCACGCTCCGCGATGGATATTCACAGACTATGGTAGATCGTCACTCCTGACGTTCGGGTGTCAGTCCCGGTGTGGTTGTCCGTTGTGGATCGCGGGTCGGGTTGCGCAGGGCCTCGGCGGCACGTCGTCGGGCGGTGGCCTGCAGCCCCGGTGCCCGGGGCGTGACCCCTGTGTTCTCGGTGTTTCGTCCGGTCGTCTCGCCGCGGTTGGCCGCGCGGGCCACCGCGGGCGTGGCCGCCCCGGGGGCGAAGGCGGTGAACCTGGCGGACGGGGGCGTGCCGTCGTCGGTCGGCGTGGCGGCGTTCGCACCGCCGGTCATCGCGATCCACCCGCAGGCGACCAGGGCGGCAGCGGCGAACACGCACACCGCCACCGCGAAGCTGATCGGAACCCATTGCGGCCAAGGCGCCCAGGCCGTCATGTTGGTCCAGGCATCCCCGAGGTCACCGCCCCCTGGCTCCCAGAAGTGCGGGAACACCTGCCTGATCGACAGGAACTGCAGGGTGGCCGCGCCGGCCAGGAAGAGCACCGGCATCACGCGGGACAGCTGACGGCCGAGCGACGCGGCGCCCATCCCGACGCCGATCGCCAGCGCCGCGAGGCCGGCATACAGGTAGCGGCCGGAGATCCCACTGACGTGGAACTGCCGGTCGAAGTTCTTCGCCGACTGCACGGCCATCAGGGCGAACAGGCCCCAGGTGACCCAGAGCAGGACCAGCAGATCGACCCGCGCCCGCCAGGTACGCGCCCGGACCAGGGCAAGCGCGAACAGGACGATCACGACTCCCGACCCGATCCGCACCGGCACGGTCGCGAGGTTCACCTCGAACCAGCCGATCGACCCCCACCAACGCAGGATTGTGCCGTTGACCAGCAGCTCGGTGTAGGCGCCCCAGTCGTCGCCCAGGTACTGCCCGAGCGGGAAACCGGGCGTTTCGGGCTGGAAGGTGCCCCACCGTACGACGTTGACGATCCACCACCAGCCGCCCAGCACAACCATGATCGCCCCACCGAGAGCGATCTGCCGCCACGGCACCGATAGCCCGGTGCCGGTGCCGGTGCCGACGTCGGCGTCGCGGCGAGCCCGGAGCCAGGCGACCAGATAGGCGAGCGCGGCCATCGGCACGAGCACGATGGCCAGGGACTTGGTCATCAGGGCAAGACCGATGAAGGCACCGGTGTAGGCCGCGGTGCGCAACGAGGTGTCCCCGCGCAGCACGTACACCACCGCGACGGTGGCCAGCCCCCCGGTCAGTACGAGCAGGTTGTCGTTGTTGACGCTGGAACCGATGTGGGTGAGCTGCGGAATCGCGAGCGGCATGAGTGCGGCGCAGATCCCCGCGATCGGGTTGCCGTCGGACAGCCGATGCGCCCCGGCCCAGGCGAGCAGGGGCAGCGGAGCGATCATCAGCACGCTGACCAGGCGCAGAATGCCGATGATCTCGTCCCAGCGGAGATGGTCACCGCCGCCCGGGATGGCCTTGAGCACCACCGCGTTCACCCAGTAGTACAACGGTGGATGCTGGACGATCTGCTGGATTCCGCCGACCGGCGCCGGTGTGCGTTCCAGGGTCCGCCAACTGGGCCGGTACTCGCGCGGTTCGGCCTCGTCGGCGGTGAACGGACCGGCGGACAGGTCGCGGGGCGCGTTGTCCAGGCCGTAGGGCGCTACCATGATCGCCCCGACGCCGCCGCGGGTGACCGTCACATGGCCGGGATGCGGCCAGCCCCGGCCCTCGACCAGCCGCATGACGGCGTCGACGTGATTGGGCTCGTCCGGGGCGTGGTACTGCGGCACCAGCACGGACCAGCTGGCCAGCATCGCGGTGAACAGCAGCGTGATGATCCAGACGGCGGGCGGCGCCGACCGCGCAATGCGCCATGGCCGCAACCGCGCACCCGTCTGGGGTACGCCTGCGGGGGACCCGGGGGTGGCGGAACGGGTCGCCGCGGTCGGTTCCAGCGTGTCAGCCAAGACTGGGTAGTCCCATCGGACGAAGGTGGTGTCATGTTACGGACACCCCCTTCCTGTTGACGGCAGGCCCCCTGCGTCGACGCCGGGCATCCGTGCACGTCAGCCCGTATCACTGGGCGCGTCCGGGACAGTGGTTCCCGCGGGTCGGTGCCGTTAGTCCCGCGCTCCCGCGTGGGTCAGCGCCAGGCGTCGATGTGGCCGACCACCTTTGCCGGCGATCCGGCGACCACGGCCTTCGGCGGGACGTCCCGGGTGACGACGGAGCCGGCTGCCACCACGGCGCTCTCGCCGACGGTGACCCCCTTGAGCACGATCGCGCCGGCGCCGATCCAGGCCCGGTCCTCGAGGATGATCGGCCCGCTCATCGGCTGCTCCACCCCGTCGACGATCATCGGGTGGAAGTCGTTGTCCAGCAGCTGGGTATCCCAGGAGACGTTGCAGTAGGCGCCGATGGACACCCGCTCACGTACCAGGATCTTGGCGAAGCCGTTGACGTTCGCGTACGGGCCGAGCTCGAGCACCCCGGAGTCGACGACGATCCGCACCCCACGTTGCAACGACACCACACCCTCGCAGCGCAGCCGGCCCTCCGGGTGGACCCGGATGATCGAGGTGTCCCGCTTCGTGGTCAGACCGAACGGGGCGAGACCGACCCGCAGGGCGGCACCGTCGGCGAACTCGAACCGCTCCCGACCCTCGATGACGGTCGGCGAACCGATCCAGATCGGCTGGCGGTGGGCCAGCGGGTAGCGCAGGCCGGCCACGAACGAGCGGGCCGAGGTCTCCCGCGCCGCGCGCAGGGCCCGGACGTGCCGAACATACTCACGGAGATCACTTCTGAACGCGCTCACCGCCACAACAGTAGGCGCCGACGTGGGACGGCCGATGGCCGGTATCCGGCCCTCGGGCGCGGCTCGGCGTGCCCACCGGGCGCCCGTGGCGAGGGGACGGGACCCGGCCCGGCGTGGTCCGGCGCGGCGCGGCGTGTCGGACCCGGGTGGTGGCCGGGAGGTGGGCCGGTGGTCGGCCGGTGGGACGCGGCGTGCCACTCTAGAGCGGCGGTTCGTGGGGGACGAGCCGCCGCGACCATCGCCACGCCGCCGGC
The DNA here is from genome assembly GCF_023716925.1 of Frankia sp. R82. Classification (GTDB taxonomy): domain Bacteria; phylum Actinomycetota; class Actinomycetes; order Frankiales; family Frankiaceae; genus Frankia. Next base: position 22,361 of record NZ_JAMQQG010000307.1, on the reverse strand, counting down.
CTCTGCCGGTACATCACGACCTCGGGCCACCGCCGATTCCGGACGGACGGCCAGGCCACAGGACCCGGCGGGGCGGGCCAGATCCCGGCGGTGAGGACTGCCGGGCCGGCGGCGCTCACCGCCGGGAACGAGGAGCGGGAGCCACACCGACGTGAGTGTCAGCGCCATCCACATACCCGAGCGTCCGCAGGACGGCACACCGACGCAGCCCGCGGCCGGTGACGAGCAGACCGGGCCTGGCCCGGACGTTCCCTACGTCACCATCGTGCTGCCCTGTTACAACGAGCAGGATCACGTCGTGCGCGAACTGGAGCGCATCTCGGCGGCGATGGACGTCAGCGGATACGCCTACGAGATCCTGGCGATCGACGACAAGTCCACCGACAACACCCTTGCCGTGCTGCGCGAGGCCGCGCCCCGCTTCCCGCGGATGCGGATCATGGCGTTCCGCCGCAACGGCGGCTCGGGTACGGCCCGGCGGATCGGCACCCAGGAGGCGCGGGGGAAGATCGTCGTCTGGACCGACGCCGACATGACCTACCCCAACGAGCGCATCCCCGAGTTCGTCCGCCATCTCGACGACAACCTCGACGTCGACCAGGTGGTCGGTGCCCGCCTCACCGAGGAGGGCACCCACAAGTGGGCCCGGGTGCCGGCGAAGTGGCTGATCCGGATGATCGCGCAGCGGCTGTCCGGGATGAAGATCCCCGACCTGAACTCGGGGCTGCGGGCCTTTCGCCGTGAGGTGTCGTTGCCGTACCTGCGTCTGCTGCCGCCCGGGTTCAGCTGCGTCACGACGATCACGATGTCGTTTCTGTCCAACCAGCATCCGGTCGACTACATCCCGATCGACTACGCCAAGCGCGCCGGGACGTCGAAGTTCCATCCGTTCAAGGACGCGCGGCGCTACATCCTGCAGGTCCTGCGGATGGTGATGTACTTCGACCCGCTCAAGGTGCTCATGCCACTCGCCCTGTGGATCATGGGGCTGGGCTTCGTCAAGCTGATCGTGGACCTGGTCCGGTACGACTTTCACGTCACGACCTCGACGCTGCTGGCGATCCTGGTCGGCTTCCAGATCGTCGTCCTCGCACTCATCGGTGACCTGGTGGCCAGGTCCCGCAGCGGTACCTGAGCGGATGCGGATCGCCCTGGTCGGCCCGACCCACCCGTACAAGGGTGGTATCGCCCAGCACACCACGGAGCTTGCCCACCGGCTGGCCGAGCGCGGCCACGACGTGGTCATCGAGTCCTGGTCGGACCAGTACCCGGCGCGCTTCTACCCCGGCCAGGCCCGGGTGAGCGAGCCGGAGATGGAGCCGTTCGAGGCGACGCGCTACCCGCTGTCCTGGCGCCGCCCCGACGGCTGGCTGCGCCTGGGCCGCCGGCTGCGCCGCACCGCGGACGCGGTCGTGCTGGTCGTCGTCACACCTGTGCAGACCCCCGCCTACCTCGCCGTCCTCGCCGGCCTGCGCGGTCTGGACGGCCTGCGCGGCCGGCCGGCCGGTCGGTCGGTCGTCCGTCCGGCGGCGGGGACGCCGCGTGTGCTGGCGCTGTGCCACAACGTGCTGCCGCACGAGCGAAGCCGGATCGACGTGCCGCTGGTCCGGGCCGTGCTGCGCCGGGTCTCGACGGTACTGGTGCACACCCCGGCACAGGCGGAGCTCGCCGCCGAGCTCGCCGGCGTCCCGGTGGTGACCGCCGAGATGGCCCCGCACCTGTGGTCCTCGCCCACCCGTCGCCGTCCGCCCTCGGTCACCGCCGAACAACCAGTCGACTCTGCCGGTCCCGCTGACTCTGCCGGTCCCGCTGACTCTGCCGGTCCCGCTGGCGCTGCCGCCGGTGCGGTTGACCCCTCCACCGGTGCGGCTGACCGGGAGCGCGGCGACGAGGCGTTCCGTCGACTGTTGTTCTTCGGGCTGGTGCGGCCGTACAAGGGGCTCGACGTGCTGCTGCGCGCGCTGGCGGACGGACCGTCCGACGTGCGGCTGACCGTGGCCGGCGAGTTCTGGGGAGATCTGGCGGCCACGGAGAGCCTGATCGGCGAGCTCGGCCTCACCGACCGGGTGGAGCTGCGCGCCGGGTACGTCGACGCCGCGGACGTTCCGGCCCTGTTCGCCGCCGCCGACGCGCTGGTGCTGCCCTACCGGGCGGGGACCGCGTCGCAGAACGTCGACCTCGCCCGCCTGCACGGACTGCCGGTGGTCGCGACCACCGTGGGGACGCTGGCGAGTTCCGTGCGTGACGGTGTGGACGGCCTGCTGGTACCGCCGGACGACGCCGGGGCGCTCGCCGAGGCGCTGCGTCGCCTCTACGCGCCGGGCGTGCTGGCCGACCTGCGGGCCAAGGTCGCGCCGCCGGATGTGCCGGCCGCCTGGGACCGGTATCTGGACGTGACGCTCGCAGCCCTCGCCGACCGGGCTGACCCTGGTGATGGAAAGGTGGACCGGTGAGTCCCGTACGAGACGACGCCCTCGCCTATGTGGGCCATCAGGTGCACGTGATGCGTCGGCGCGAGGTCGGCACCCTGCTGTCCTGGGCGGGCGAGCTCGCCGGGCGCACGGTGCTGGACGTGGCCGGCGGCGACGGCTACTGGGCCGGACAGGCCGTCCGGCGGGGAGCCCGCGCGGTCTGCCTGGACCTGGCCCGGCACAAGCTGGAGTTCGGCCGGCGCCTGCGCGGCCATCCGGGGCTGGTCGAGGGGGACGCGCTCGCGCTGCCCTTCGCCGACGCCACCTTCGACGTGGTCATGTCGGTCTGCGCCATCGAGCACTTCGACGACGGTCCGGCGGCGCTCGCCGAGATGTCCCGGGTGCTGCGCCCCGGCGGCGACCTGGTGATGTCGGCGGACGCGCTGACCCGGTCGGCCGACTGGCCGGAGCTGTTCGAGCGGCACCGGGCCCGCTACCACGTCAAGCACCTCTATCCGGGGGACGTGCTGAACGGGCTGCTCGCGGACGCCGGGATGGACGTCGTCCGCCAGACGTACATGTTCCGCAGCGAGCGCGCCCAGCGGCTCTACCTGACGCTGTCCGCCCGGGGCGGGAAGGCCGGCTGGAACGCGGCCGCGGTGCTCTCCCCGGCCATCGCGCTGGCCGACCGGCGGGCGCCTGACGACGCGGGCAGCGTGGTGCTCACCCACGCCCGCAAACGGGGGAACTGACACCGATGGCTGCCCAGCGTTCCGGCCGCCCGGGTGGGGGCCCGCGCCGCACGCCACCGAGCGGCCCGTCCCGTCCGCGGCGCACCCCGTCGAGCGCACTGCCACCGCGGACCGGTCCGCCGCCGCCACCGTCGTCCAAACTCGCGCAGCGCTCGCTCGCGGTGCTCCTGACGGTGCTGGTGTTCGGCCTGGTCGTGTTCGGTCTCGGCGCCGCCACCGCCACGTTCGGTGAACGCTGGTGGGGCTACGTGCTCGGCGGGGTGTTCTGTGTGCTGATGGTGATCGGTGCGCTGCTCAGCGGCCGACGCTCCCGATCTTCGGGAGTCGAATAGTCGCGACGGTGGGTAGCGGCGGGCCCCCCGTCCCGACAGCGCGACCGGACGCGGGCAGACTGTGAACCGTGCGTGTGGGCTTTGTGGTCGAGCAGCTGCTCGCCCCTGTGCCGGGGGGAACCGGGCGGTACAGCGCCGAGCTCGCCGCCGCGCTCGCCCGGACGGCGGCGCCCGGGGACCTGGTGGCCGGCTGGTGTGCCGCCCACCGGGGGTTCGACGCGGCGGCGCTGCCGGGGGTGCTGGGCCCGATGCGGCTGCCGCTGCCCCGGCGGGCACTGGCTGCCACCTGGTCGCGTGGCGTGGGCCCGTCGCCCCGCGGGGTGGACGTCCTGCACGCACCGACCCTGCTGCTCCCGCCGCCCGGCGGCACCGGTGGCCAGGCCGTCCGGCTCGCCGCCGAGCGGATCCGGGGTGGCCGGCCCGGGCTGGTGGACCAGTCGCGGCCGGCGGGCGGGGCTCGGTGGCCGGGGCGTGCCGGGATGAGCCGGTCGCTGCGGGCCATGTTCGCGGACACCCTCGACCGGTCCCGGCCACGGCCCCGGCTGGTCGTCACGATCCATGACGCGGTCCCCTGGACCCATCCCGAGACGCTGACCCCGCACGGCGCGCGCTGGCACCGCCAGATGGGCGAGCGGGCGGCCCGGCTCGCCGACGCGGTGGTCGTGCCGACCGTGGCCGTGGCCGCGGAGATCGCCCGGCAGCTGCCGCTGGACCCGGCCCGGCTGCACGTGATCGGGGAGGGCGTCGCCGAGGCGGTCGTCCGGGTGCCGCCCGACGCCGAGGCCCGGGCGGTGCGCCTGGGCCTGCCCCCGGCCGGCGGTTACCTGCTGACCCTGGCCACCTGCGAGCCGCGCAAGGGGCTGGACACCGCGCTGGCCGCGTTGGGCCATCCCGACGACCCCGGCCTGCCCCTGGTGCATGTCGGGGCACCCGGGTGGGGCGGGTTGGACGTGCGCTCCGAGGCGACCCGGCTCGGCCTCGGCACCGACCGGGTCCGCACTCTCGGGCGGATCAGTGATGAGGATCTCGCGGTGGTGCTCGCGCGGGCCGGGGTGCTGCTCGCACCGAGCCGTTCGGAGGGCTTCGGGCTGCCCGTGGTGGAGGCGATGGCGCACGGGGTGCCGGTGGTCGTCTCCGATGCCCCGGCGCTGGTCGAGGTGGCCGGCCCGGCCGCGCTGGTGGCAGGGATCGGCGACGCCGCGGCGTTGGCCGGGGCGGTCGCCCGGATCGTCGGTGACCCGCGGCTGCGGGCCCGCCTGTCGGCTGCCGGACGGGCTCGGGCCCAAACGTTTACCTGGAATGCGGCGGCGCGGGAAACGTGGGCGCTCTACCGTCGAGTCTGCGGTTCACCTGCCGTGTCCGTCGCCGACGACGGGCGGGCGTAGTGTTGCCCCCGTTGAGTAGCAAGCGGTCACCGTGAAGCGATCCGCCACCCCTGCCAGGGTGGCGCGTCAGGGAAGGAGCGCCGTGGGACCCCGGGTGCTCGTCGACGCGACTTCGGTCCCGGCGGACCGTGGTGGCGTAGGGCGTTATGTCGACGGGCTGGTCGCGGCGCTGGGCGCGACCGGTGCGGACATGGCGCTCGTCTGCCAGCGGTCGGATGAGGAACGGTACAGCCGGATGGCGCCACATGCCACCGTTCTGTCCGGTCCGGCGGCCATCGCCCACCGGCCGGCACGGCTGGCCTGGGAACAGACCGGTCTGCCCCTGGTGGCGGAGCAGGTTGGTGCCGCCGTCATCCATTCGCCGCACTACACCATGCCCCTGCGGGCGCACCAGCCGGTGTGCGTGACGATTCACGATGTCACGTTCTTCACCGAGCCGGACATGCACACCGCGGTGAAGGGCACGTTCTTTCGCTCGGCGATGCGCACCGCGGTGCGCCGGGCGGGGCGGATCATCGTGCCGTCCAAGGCCACCCGGGACGAACTCGTCCGGGTGCTCGATGCCGAGTCGACGACGACCGACGTGGCCTACCACGGCGTCGACACGTCGACCTTCCACCCGCCGACCGAGGAGGACCGGACGCGGGTGCGCCGCCGCCTCGGCCTGGGGGACTCCCGCTATGTGGCGTTCCTCGGCATGCTGGAGCCGCGCAAGAACGTCCCGAACCTGATCCGCGGCTGGGCCGAGGCGGTGCACTGGCGGGACGAGCCGCCCGCCCTCGTGCTCGCCGGCGGCTCCGGCTGGGACGACGACGTGGATGCGGCCGTCGCCTCGGTGCCGAGCCATCTGCGCGTGATCCGGCCCGGTTACCTGCGTTTCTCCGACCTGCCGGGCTATCTCGGCGGGGCGACGCTGGTGGCGTACCCATCCCACGGTGAGGGCTTCGGCCTGCCGGTGCTCGAGGCGATGGCCTGCGGCGCACCGGTGCTGACCACGCCGCGGCTGTCCCTGCCGGAGGTCGGCGGCGACGCCGTCGCCTACACCCAGCCGGACGCGGACTCCATCGCCCGCGAGATGGGCGCCCTGCTCGACGACGCCGAGCGGCGCGACGTGCTCGGGCGGGCCGGTCTCCACCGGTCCCGGGAGTTCACCTGGGCGGCAAGCGCCGAGGCGCACCTGGCCAGCTACGCCCGGGCGGTCGCCGAGCGCTGAGGCGGCCCGCCGTCCCGCCACCCGGCCTGCGGGGGGTCACAAAGGCCACGCTACGGTCTTTGTGGCGTACCCGTCGCCCGGCCTCCTGGCCGCAGGCGGCGCCGCCGGGCCACGCGCAGACCGCGGCAGCTGGGCCCGGGGCGTGGGACGCCGGTCACGGCGGGTCGGTGAGACGGGCGGGCGTGCACATGGATGTGGGACCGGAGATCCGGGTCGTGGTCGTGACCTACCACTCCGGGGAGATCATCGGAGCGTTTCTCGACACACTCGAGAAGGCCACGAGTCGGTCCGTCGAGGTAGTCATCGTCGACAACTCCCCCCAGCTGGACGCGGGCACCCGCGCCGTCGGGACCCGTCCGCGGGTGGAACTGGTGCGGCCCGGGCGCAACCTCGGGTACGGCAGCGCGATCAACCGTGGGGCCCGCGGCGCTCGTGGGCCGTGGCTGGTCGTCGCCAATGCGGACATCGCATTCGCCCCCGGCGCCCTCGACGACCTGATCGTCGCCGCCGAGCGCTGGCCCCGCGGCGGGGCGTTCGGCCCCGGCATCACCAACCCCGACGGGGCGCTCTACCCGTCCGCCCGCAACCTGCCCTCGCTCGGCCGGGGCGTCGGCCATGCGCTGCTCGGCTGGTGCTGGCCCACGAACCCGTGGACGGTCTCCTACCGCCGGGAGCGTGGCGCCCCGCGGGAGACGACCGCCGGCTGGCTGTCGGGCTCGTGCCAGCTGCTGCGCCGGGAGGCGTTCGAGGCCGTGGGTGGCTTCGACGAGTCGTACTTCATGTTCATGGAGGACGTCGACCTCGGCCAGCGCCTCGGGCAGGCGTCCTGGCAGTCGGTGTACGTGCCGTCCGCGGTGGTGGAACACCTGGGCGGCCATTCGACGAAACGGTCGTCGCGGCGGATGGTGCTGGCCCATCACCGCAGCATGTTCCGCTACCTTTCCCGCCAGTACCCCGGGCCGGCGAAGGCTCCGCTGCGGCTGCTGCTCGGCGTCGGCCTGGGCCTGCGTCTACTGCTGGTGCTCGCCTTCGCCAAGGACAGCGCCGGCGCCCGGGCGACCCGCCCCGCCCACCTGCTGCCCACCCGCAGCGGTGCCGGCGCTGCCGGCGACCGCTGAGCCCAACGGCTGATGCCGGCCGCCGATACCGGTCACTGATTCCGCGGTCGTCCCGGTGCGACACACCCGGCTGACCAAGCGTGGGGTTCGCGTCACGACCAATGCGGGATGTGCAGGGTACGTCATGTTTTGCGTGAATGATGGCAAAAAACGGGCAGATTATGCGGTATCCGTGTCGATCGCCCTGTAATTCAGGTACTGATGGTATACGAAATGCGTCCCCAAGATTACCCTGGGGTACCGGGTGGGTGCACCTTTCCGGCTCCCTTCCAGGGCAACCCCCGTGTTCTGCGACACTGCGCTGCATGGACGCAGTGATGCTTGTCGGCGGTCAGGGGACCCGTCTACGCCCACTCACGATGTCGGCTCCCAAGCCGATGTTGCCGGTGGCGGGGGTGCCGGTCACCGCGCACATGCTGGCCCGCGCGCGCGACGCCGGGATCGACCGGGTTGTGCTGGCCACCTCCTACCGCGCCGAGGTGTTCGAGGAGTACTTCGGGGACGGTTCGGCCCACGGCCTACAGCTTGAATACGTCACCGAGACCGAGCCGATGGGGACCGGCGGCGCCATCCGCAACGTCGCCGGGCGGCTGGACGCAGACCCGGACGAACCCGTTGTGATCTTCAATGGCGACATCCTGTCCGGGCTGGACATCGCGGCGCTGGTCCGCCGGCACACCGAGACCGACGCGGCGGTCACCCTGCACCTGACCAAGGTCGTGGACCCGCGCGCCTTCGGAGTCGTGCCGACCGACACCGCCGGACGGGTGACCGCCTTCCTGGAGAAGACGCCGGATCCGCCCACCAACCTGATCAATGCCGGTTGCTACGTGTTCCGCCGATCGGTGATCGACACCATCCCGGTGGGTCGGCCCGTCTCCGTCGAGCGGGAGACGTTCCCCGGCCTGCTGGCCGCCGGCACTGCGGTCTTCGGCTACCCGGACAGCACCTACTGGCTGGATCTGGGCACCCCGGCGGCCTTCGTGCAGGGCAGCCGGGACCTGGTGACCGGCCGGATGGTCTCCTCGGCGCTGCCCGGACCGGTCGGCGACTGCCTCGTCCTCGACGGCGCCGTCGTCGCGCCCGACGCCAAGATCGGTGGGGGCGCCACGGTCGGCGCCGGTGCCCGGGTGGGGGCGGGGGCCTCGGTCGACGGCGCGGTGCTGTTCGACAGCGCCGTCATCGAGGCGGGGGCCTCGGTGCGCGACAGCGTCATCGGCCAGGCGGCTGTCGTCGGGGCCGGCGTGGTGCTCGACGGCGTGGTTGTGGGCGACGGCGCCGTCATCGAGGCGGGCAACGAGCTGCGCGCCGGCGCCCGGGTGTTCCCGCATGCGCGGCTCGCCGCCGGAGCCGTCCGGTTCAGCTCGGACCGCACCTGACCGGGTGATCCGCGGCCTCGCGGGTGTGGTCCAGATGTTGTCCAGGGTGCCTGCTGATGAGCAGAACACGGACACCGGCCGGTGAATGCGGCGATTTCCGTGTTGTGACGAGGACAATCGGCCCATGAGGTTCAGCGTGGAACGCGACGTGTTCGCCGACGCGACCGGCTGGGCCGCCCGGCACCTGCCCAGCCGTCCCGGCCTGGCGCCGAACGCCCTGGCCGGGCTGCTGCTGGCGGCGGACGCGGACTCGGCCACCCCCGGCCTACGGGTCTGCGCCTTCGACACCGAGGTGGCCGTGCGGGCGCCGGTCGAGGCCACGGTGGCGGAGCCCGGTCGCGTCCTCGTGCCCGGTCGGCTGCTCGCTGACATCGTGCGCAGCCTGCCTGCCGCCACCATCGACGTCGCGGTGGACGGTGACCGGCTGCTGTTGCGCTGTGGCAGCGTGCGGTTCACCGTCCCGTTGATGGACGTCGCCGACTACCCCGAGCTGCCGCGGTTCCCCACGCCGATCGGTGAGATCGACACGCTCGGGTTCGCCGCCGCGGTCGGCCAGGTCGCCCCGGCCGCGGCCCGGGACGAGACCGTTCCAGTGCTCACCGCCATCCGGCTGGAGATCTCCGGGCGCGGCCTGACGCTGGCCGCCACCGACCGTTACCGTCTCGCCGTGCGCGGCATCACCTGGCAGCCGACTGTCGAGGACCCCTGGGCGCTGGCCCATGTCTCGGCGAAGGTGCTCGCCGAGGTCGCCCGAACTCCCACACCGGCGTCCCGGATCGTCGTCGGCCTCGACCTGTCCGACCCGGCCGGCGCCCGGCTTGGGCTGGCCGCCGCCGGCCGGCAGACGATCGTCCGGCTGATCGAGGGCGCCTTCCCGAACTACCGCAAGCTGCTGCCCGACACCGCTGCCTACACGGTCACCGCGGCGACGGCGACGCTGGCCGCCGCGGTGCGTCGGGTCGCGGTCGTCGCCACCCGCACCGCCCCGCTGCGGTTCACCGTCTCCGACGGCCAGATCGTCGCCGAGGCCGGTGACGGCACCGGCGCCCAGGGCCGGGAGACGATCCCGGTCGAGTACACCGGCCCCGAACTGTCGGTCCTGTTCAATCCGACCTACCTGCTGGACGGGCTCGGCGCCATCGAGGACGACGAGGCGACGATCAGCTTCGTCGACGCCGACCCCGCGCAGGCCTACGCCCGTCCCGCCGTGCTCACCGGCAAGGTTCCCGGCGGGCCCGAGGGCCGTCCGGGCAGCGACGGCGCCTACCGGTACCTGCTCATGCCCATCCGCACCGACCCGCAGCCCCCCGCGGCCCCGACCGCCCAGCCAGCCCCCCCGGCGTCGACGTCCTGAGCGGACGGCCGCGAGTGGGCAGCTGCAGGGATCGGGGCCTCGGGCAGCGGGGTCTCGGGGACCCGGGTCGGGGTCGGGAACCCGGGTCGGGAACCCGGGTCGGGAACCCGGGTCGGGGATCGAAATCGGGATCGGGGACCCGGGTCGGGGGTCAGGGGGCGGGGGTGCTTGGCGCGGCTGTCGCCGTTCCCGCGCTCGGCGCCGGGGCGCTGGTGGCTCCGGCCGAGCCGGCGGCCGCGGTCAGCGGTCCGTCCGCGGAGACGTTCAGGGTGCCGCCGGCCGCACCCGACTCCGGAGCGGTGGGCGAGTCCCAGGTCGCGCCGTCCAGGCTCGGGTTGGCGTGCTTGTCCACAAACTGGCTGATGACGTCCGCGGATACCGTGGTGCACCGCTGGGTGCGGTCCCAGGCAGTCAGGACGAAGTGCTTGCCGTCCGGGAACGCGCCACGCGTCCACGGCACGCCGATGAACCGCGGGCCGGCGTTCGCCGCCAGCGACCGCAGCTTCTCCACCTGGGCAGCGGGCAGGCTCTGGTCGTACCAGCCGACGATGAAACCGTGCTCGAGGTTGTGTACCGCGCGCTCGGTCGGGATGGCGGAGGCCGGGTTGTAGAACGAGATGCCGTCCGGTAGCGGATCAGGGTTGTGGCTACCCGAGGACGGCGGCGACGCCTTGTAGTTCACCGTCGTGGAGACGTGCGTCGAGCCCTGCGAGGAGTCGTTCACCGTGCCGGTGCAGCCGGCCGCGGTCGCCGCTGACGACGCGGCCGCGACGTAACCCACCTTGTGGGTCTTGCTCTTCGCGTTCGAGTCGGCGATCGAGTAGATCACGATGCCGACCAGCAGCGCGATCAGGACGACACCTGAGGTGCCGTAGATCAGCAGCGCGCGCTGGCGGGCTTTGCGCGTCTGCTCGCGGCGCAGCTGCTCGAGTCGGGCATTGCGTTCGGTGCTCTTCTTCCCCACGGGAGCTGATCCTACGAAGTGTCGAACCACTTATCACCGCCAGGATGCACCCGACTCGCGGATCTGCACACGGAACGTTCCGTCCGGCTGCACACGGTGATTCCCGGATCGGGACATTCGGCGTCAACGCCATCGGTCGCGCGGTGGATCCAGTCGGGCGACCTTCATGATCCAATCGTGTCGAGGCCTGGTACAGGATCGGGCCCCTCGACGTCCGGAGATCATGGTGCCGGCATCGGCGTGGACCGTGCGATACACAGCCGCCAGCCGCCAGCCGCCAGCCGCCAGCCGCCAGCCGCCAGCCGCCAGCCGCCAGCCGCCAGCCGCCAGCCGCCGACACGCCGGCCGTGGTCGCATGTGGAGGGTTGTTCGGCGTGTCAGGTCTCGAAATCCTTGAACAACCCTCCACGTCAAGAGCGACTGCCCCTCGGCATGTCACGATCTCGGCCGCAATCCGGAGGTGCCGAGGGTGGTGTACCGGATGCCCCGCCGCTATGGCCCCGCGATTTCTCATTTCTATATAAATCGGGCAGCCGCAAGGTCATGATCCAGTCTTGCCGAGGCTTGGTGAAGGATCGAGACACCGATTTCTTCACCAAGCCTCGGCAGGATGCGATCACCGCCCGAAACGTGGGCGACCGCGGTGGGGCGGTGTGCGCGGTGGGTTGGTGCGCCCGGTTCACGTGTCGTGGTTCGGGCGGTGGGTGTGGTTCGCGTGGCGCGGGTGGCGCGGGTGGCGCGGGTGGGGCGGGTGGGGCGGGTGGGGCGGGTGGCGCGGGTTGGGTGGTGGGTGTGGTGCGGGCGGTGCGGGTTGGGTGTAATAGGTGGTGCGTGCTGGGTGAGGACGGAAGTCAGCGGTGGAGGAGGAACTCGGCGGGGGAGCGGGGTGGGCGGGGGGGCGCGGGAGCGGCGGGATGACCGACGCCGACGGTGCCCACCGGGATCCAGGTCGGTGGCAGGTCCAGGACACGGGTGACGACCTCGGCGCAGAACAGCGTGGAGGACACCCAGCAGGAGCCGAGCCCCTCGGTGGCCAGTGCCACGAGGAGGTTCTGCACGCCGGCGCCCACCGCCACGGTGAACATCCGTTCCTCGGCGCGGGTCCGGCGCTCGTCGGGGTAGGGGTGCGCGCCGTCCAGCACCATGATCGGGACGATCAGTCGGGGGGCACGGTGCAGCACGTCCCCGCGGCGTAGGCGTCGGTCGATCTGCGCCGCGTCGAAGCCGTCCCGGCGCAGGTCCTGCGCCCAGGCGTCGGCCATCGCCTCGAGTAGGACATCGCGGCGTTCGGTGACCAGGACGAAGCGCCAGGGGGTCGTGTGGTGCGGGGCGGGGGCGGTGAGAGCAACTGCGACTGCCCGCTCGAGGGCGGCGGGGTCGACCGGGTCGGCGCTGAACTCCCGTACGGTGCGCCGCTCGGTCAGTGCGGCCCGACGGGCCTCCAGGGTGCCGAGGCGGAACATGTCCTCGTTGCTGGGGCGCACGAGGACCCGGGCGCCGGTGCCGTCGTCGGGCAGCCGGCCGTAGCCGCGTACGACCGCCACCGGGGTGGCACCGAGCTTGCCCTTGACCAGGTCGGCCGCGGCGGCGAGTTCGTCGGCCTCGGCGACCTCGGTCATGCCCAGCTCGTTGCCGTAGTCGTCCACCTCGCCGATGTGGCTGCGCAGGGCGGCCATGCCCGCGACGCCGATGGCGAGATCGGTCAGGCCGCGCCGCCAGGGGCGTCCGGCGGTGTCCGTGATGACGACCGCGACGTCCACACCGAGCCGGGTGGCGATGCCGGTCCGCAGCCGGGCGGCGCTGGCGTCCGGGTCGAGCGGCAGCAGGGCGAGCCAGTCGCCGGAGATGTTCGAGGCGTCCACGCCGGCGCTCGCGAGGACCAGGCCATGACGGGTCTCGACGATCCGGGTCGGCCCGCGGCGGGCGACCTCACGCACCGACTCGGCGTCGATCGCGGCCTGCCGGGCAGCCTCCCGGTCGGCGCCGGCGGGCACCAGCCGGCCCTCCGCCTTCGAGACGATCTTGGAGGTGACGACGAGGACGTCCCCGTCGACCAGCGGACGGCCCCCCGCCGTGACCGCCGCCGCCACCGCCTCGGCCAGATCGTCGCCGGGACGGATCTCCCCGAAGCCGGCCAGCCCGACGATCTCCAGGGACGTGCTCGGTGGCTCGCCGCGTCTGGTCCGGGTCGGGGTTCCTGCCGAGGCTCCCACCGGGGCGCCGGGGGCGAGAGGGGGACTGGGCGTCGTGGGGGTGCCGGGTGCGGCGGGGAGGCCGGGTGTGGCCGTGGTGCCGGGTATGGCTGGGGTACCGGGTGTGGCCGTGGTGCCGGATGCAGTGGGCGTGGTGGCGTCAGACACCGGCGAGCTCCAGGGCCGCACGGACGATGGCGGTGGTCTCCGCCAGGTCCGTCATCAACAGTGGGCGGGCGGCCACGGCGGCTCCGGGCACGACGGTGTCGGCGTCGACGGTGTCCACCAGCCACCCGTCCAGCAGCCCCGCCGTCGCCGTACCCGCGGCGGGGACCCGGCCTCGTCCGCCGTAGTGTCGGCCCACGGCCTGGGCGGAGGTCTCGACGCCGATCGCGGTCAGGCAGGCGTCCGCCATGCCGCGCACGGCGGCACCACCGATGATCGGCGAGACCCCGACCACCGGGGCCGAGGTCGCTGCCACGGCGTCGCGGATACCGGGGACGGCCAGGATCGTGCCGATCGACACGACCGGGTTGGACGGTGGCAGCAGCACCACGTCGGCGTCGGCGAGGGCGTCGAGCACACCGGGGGCGGGGGTCGCCCGCTCGGCGCCGAGGGCGACGATCGACCGGGCCGGGACCCCGGCCCGCAGCCGCAGCCACCACTCCTGGAAGTGCACGGCACGCTGGCCCTGGTCGTCCTCGATGACGACGTGGGTCTCCACCCGCTGGTCGCTCATCGGCAGCAGGCGTACGCCGGGCTGCCAGCGTACGCACAGGGCGGCGACGACGTCGGACAGCGGATGGCCGGCATCGAGCATCTGGGTGCGGACGAGATGGGTGGCCAGGTCGCGGTCACCGAGGCCGAACCAGGCCGGGCCGACCCCGTAGGCGGCGAGCTCCTCGGCGACGACGAACGACTCGTCCTCCCGGCCCCACCCGCGTTCGGCGGAGATGCCGCCACCCAGGGTGTACATCACCGTGTCGAGGTCCGGGCAGATGCGCAGACCATGCAGGGTGATGTCGTCACCGGTGTTGCCGATCACCGTGATGTTGGCGTCGGGCAGCGCGGCCTGGACGCCGCGCAGAAAGCGGGAACCACCGATCCCGCCGGCCAGGGCTGTCACCTTCACAACGGGTGATCCTGGCACCCCGGGGTCGCTGGTGTGCAGGGCGGATCGGTCTACGGCGCCCCGGTGCGGCTGACCGGTGTGCCACCAGGCCAGGCCGGGCCGGTCGGGGCCGGTTTCTGGTCAGCCGAGGTTCGGCCGGGCGAACAGTGGCGCCACCCAGCCGCTGAACTCCGTCCTGGCTGGCAGCGGGGTGTCCCGGCAGAACGAGGTGAGCAGGAAGTGCACGAGGTGGCTGGTGGGCCGGCTCGGCGCCGGGTTGGCCAGGCCCCCCTCGATGGTCGCGACGACCGCGTCGGCGGCGAGCGCCCGGTCGGCCGCGGGCACGAAGTCATGCACGGCGGCGAGGGCCAGCTCGTGCAGCCACGAGTGCAGCCGCTCGTGGTACTCCATGATCGGCTCGGCGTGCGGGGCGCGCTCGGCGACGCAGGGGTGCAGCGTGCGCCGACGCTCCACCGAGTCGAGCGCGTGGAACAGACGCTCGGCCGGGTCGCCGGGCAGCGCGGCGATCCGCTCCACCTCGACGTCGAGCAGCCGGTTCAGTACCGCTGCGAACGCATGGTCCTTCGACCGGAAGTACCAGTACACGCTGCCGGGTTCGATGCCCGCCGAGCGGGCGATCTCCGCGATGGAGGTACCGGCGAAGCCCCGGGCCATGAACTGCTCTTCGGCCACTGCGAGCAACGCGTCGATCCGCTCCTCGCGGGGGACGTCCTGGCGATTTCGTGGCACCCGGTCAGCGTAGCGACTTCTGCCCGCACAGCCGAGAGATTCGGATCTCGGCCACACGTGACCGTGCTGCGATACCCAGCCGCCGAATTCTGCACACGTGCCAGATATGCACGTGAGGTAAATCACCTTATCGGGCGTAATTGTCCGGTCTGATTGCCGAATTTGTGGATCTGTGCAGGTCATTGGCCTTGGTGGCAGTCGGGCGATCCGGGTGAACGTCGCGTCCGGGGGGATGGGTGCCCTGAGTGCGCCGTCCCGTCGGCGGGTTCGCCGACGGGATGTGGTGTCTGTCACCCGGCATCTCTTGATTCGGCTTAGAGAGCGCAGTGAGATGAACCTGAGCTCTCCACGTCGCTGGAAGGACCGTCATGTCCGAGATCAGGACCACCAAGAGCCTCGAAGCCATGTCCGCCTCACTCAACCGTGCGCTCGCCGGCGCGCGGGCCCCCCAGGTCGTCGCCGCCCACCGGGCGCAGCGGCGCGGCCCGGCGTCATCCCCGGTGCGGGAGGACGATGCTCGACTGCGTCGCGCCCGTGAGGCCACGGCCACGCTTGCCGCCCGCTCGCGGACGAACATGCTGATCGGCACGCTCGACCGGCTCCGTCACCCGGCGACGGGCTGGCGGGCGAACCGGGCAGCCCCGCCGGCCTGACCCGCAACCCGACACCGACCCCACCCGACGTTTCCGGACAGCCACCCACCCCGCCGACGACGTACCTGTCCCACCCGCGTACCGGCGAGATCAGCGCCTGCGCCATCAGTACCCGAGTACCTGCGAGATCCGTGCACCTTCGAGATCCGTGCACCTTCGAGACGCCGGTGCCGGCGTACCGGGGCGTCTGCCGACCGCCGGCGGGCGTCCTGGTCACCGTCGCCGGCAGCAGAAACCGAGGAAGCCAATGACGACCACGGCGGCGACATCCGACGGCGAGAGCGACCCGCGGGCGGCGCAGCATCGCGCGCAGGGCAGGTCCGCTCCGCCCGAGCCCGCCGCCGTGGCACCGGACCGGGAGGTCGCGCCGTCCGCGTCGGCGCTGCGCCGGGCGCTGCGCCGGGCCCGCGACGGCGCCACCCTCGACCAGGTCGAGGCAGCGGTGCTGTTGGCCGCCCGCGGCGACGATCTCGTCGACCTGTGCGCCTCGGCGGCCCGGGTCCGGGACGCGGGGCTCACCTCGCTCGGTCGGCCGGGGGTCGTGACCTACTCGCCGAAGGTGTTCATCCCGCTGACCCGGCTGTGCCGGGACCGCTGCCACTACTGCACGTTCGCCACCGTCCCGCATCGGCTGGCCGCGCCGTACCTGACCCTGGACGAGGTGCTCGAGGTCGCCCGGGCCGGGGCCGCGGCGGGCTGCGCGGAGGCGCTGTTCACCCTGGGCGACCGCCCGGAGGACCGCTGGCCCGCGGCCCGTGAGTGGCTCGACGCCCACGGCTATGACTCGACCCTCGGCTACCTGCGGGCCGCCGCCATCGCGGTGCTGGAGGAGACCGGGCTGCTGCCGCACCTGAACCCGGGTGTCCTGAGCTGGACGGAGCTGGCCCGGCTCAAGCCGGTCGCGCCGTCCATGGGCATGATGCTGGAGACGACCGCGACCCGGCTGTGGTCGCAGCCGGGCGGCCCGCACTTCGGCTCGCCGGACAAGGATCCGGCGGTGCGCCTGCGCACGCTCACCGACGCCGGGCGGTTGTCGATCCCCTTCACCACCGGCCTGCTGCTGGGGATCGGGGAGACCCGCGCCGAGCGGGCCGAGACGATCTTCGAGTTGCGTGACCAGGCCCGGCGCTACGGTGCGGTCCAGGAGGTGATCGTCCAGAACTTCCGGGCCAAGGACGACACGGCGATGCGCGCCGTGCCCGACGTGGGCGCCGTGGAGCTCGCTGCGGCGGTCGCGGTGACCCGGCTGGTGCTCGGGCCCGGCCTGCGGGTGCAGGCACCGCCGAACCTGGTTGACCCCGCTGAGTGCGCGCTGCTGCTGTCGGCCGGTATCGACGACTGGGGCGGCGTCTCCCCGGTCACCCCGGACCACGTCAACCCCGAGCGGCCCTGGCCCGATCTGGACGTGCTGCGCACGGTGACCGCGGACGCCGGGTTCACCCTGCGGCCCCGGCTCACGGCCTACCCGTCGCACCTGGGCGAGCCGTGGATCGACCCGCGCCTGGCCGGGCACGTGGCCGCCCTCGCCGGCCCCGACGGTCTGCTGGCCGAGCCCGCCCGCCCCGTCGGACGGCCCTGGCAGGAGCCCGACGGCGGCCTGGAGGACACCGGCCGCGTCGATCTGCACACCGCGGTGGACACCGTGGGGCGCCACAGTGCCACCCGGGCCGACTTCGACCACGTCTACGGCGACTGGGAGTCGCTGCGGGCCCAGGTCAGCGCCGCTGGTACGGGTGTTGACGGGGTGGTGGGCACCGGCCGACGGGCGAGGGCCGCCGGTGCTGCCGGGACCGGCACGGAGCGGATCGACCCGGAGATGCGCGCCGCGCTGCGCCACGCCGGCACCGATCCCACCGGGCTGCGCGACGACGAGGCGCTGACGCTGTTCGGGGCGCGCGGGGCGGCCCTGGAGGAGCTGTGCCTGCTCGCGGACGGGCTGCGCCGCGACGCGGTGGGCGACGACGTCACCTACATCATCAATCGCAACATCAACTTTACCAATGTCTGCTACACCGGCTGCCGGTTCTGCGCGTTCGCGCAGCGCCGCGGGGACGCCGACGCCTACACCCTGTCGTTGTCGGAGGTGGCCGCCCGGGCGGCCGAGGCCTGGGGGATCGGCGCCACCGAGGTGTGCGTGCAGGGCGGGATCCATCCGGATCTGCCCGGCACCGCCTACTTCGATCTCGCCCGCGAGATCAAGAAGGCCGCGCCGGGTCTGCACCTGCACGCCTTCTCGCCGATGGAGGTCCTCAACGGGGTGACCCGGACGGGAATGTCGGTGGCCGAATGGCTGACCGCGGCGCGCGAGGCGGGTCTCGACTCGGTGCCGGGGACCGCGGCGGAGATCCTCGACGACGAGGTCCGGTGGGTGCTGACCAAGGGCAAGCTGCCCACGGCCAGCTGGGTCGAGGTGATCACCACTGCACACCGGGTGGGCCTGCGCTCGACGGCCACGATGATGTACGGCCATGTCGACACCCCGGCACACTGGGTCGCCCACCTTCGGCTGCTGCGTTCCATCCAGGACGAGACCGGCGGCTTCACGGAGTTCGTGGCACTGCCGTTCGTCCACCACTCCTCGCCGATCTACCTCGCCGGCGTTGCCCGCCCGGGTCCCACCGTCCAGGAGAACCGGGCGGTGCACGCGATGGCCCGCATCCTGCTGCACCGGTCGATCGACAACATCCAGTGCTCGTGGGTGAAGCTCGGCCTCGACGGCTGCCGGCAGGTTCTCGCCGGGGGTGTCAACGATCTCGGCGGCACGTTGATGGAGGAGACCATCAGCCGGATGGCGGGCTCCCAGCACGGCTCGCGCCGCTCGGTGGCCGAGCTTGAGGAACTGGCGGCATCAGCGGGTCGTCCCGCTCGGCAACGGACCACCACCTATGGGCGGGTCCCGGACGAGCGCTTTCACGCTGCCCGAGGCGGCCCTGTCCGGACCATGCTGCCGGTGGTGTCCTGACACCCGCCATGTCGGCCACAGAAAATTACTCTGGGTAGTCAAATGGATTCGAGTAGATGACTGGACCGTCTGGCATACATCGAAAAGGGTAATACGCCCGGTCGCAGACTTGCCCGTTTAGGCCTTTATGTCGGGTCTGGTTGGGCGCAATAATGCGAGCATCGTCGCCATGCTGATTGCGCTCCGTTACTGATCGGGCGGTTGTCTGGACCCATGGCGATGGTGTGTAGTGACTGTGAGCTATGTTCTCATCGCTGGTTGTAGAAGATGTTGCATCGGTGGGGTTGACGCGACCGGGTTGGGAGCGTGTAATTACCGGCGTGTCATTCCCCTTACTGGCGGGATTCGTGCGGTAGAGCGACGCCCGGCCGGTGCGGAACCAGCACCTGCGCGCCGGCGCCCAGGGGGTGGCCGACCGCACCGCGACGGGTCTGGAGGAGTCCCCATGGAGCACACCGACGCGGGCGTCCACACCGTCCTCGCGGACGTCGAGCGTCCCGCTGAGCATGACCCGTTCGGTGATCACTCCGAGCGGGTGCTCGCCGAACGGCACACCCAGGCCACACCGCAACCGCGGTCGGTGGCCGCCGCCGGGGTCGGGTCCGCCCGTCCCGGTCTGCCCATCCAACCTGGCGGGAGCCCCATCACCACCCACGAGGCCGCCGCCACCCACGAGGCCGGCACTGCTCGCGAAACCGGTCACCTGCGCTCCGTCGGCACCGGTCACGAGGCCACTGATTTTCGCGCGGGCCCGGCGGTCCCGGGCGGTGTCGCCCTTCGGGACGCCGTCGGCATTCGGGACGCCGCCGGCCTCCGGGAGACCGATATCCGGGGCGGCGCCGACGTCCAGGATGCTGTTCGTCTCCGGGAGGGCGCGGATGCGCCCGAGGGCGGGGATATCCAGGAGAACGAAGGGGACATCGACGATCTGATCGACGACGCACCCCTGGACGACCAGTCGGGCGATCTTGCCTCGGTGATTGATCTGGGCCTCGGCGACCTGCTCGGCGAGGTGATGGAGTGGCAGGAGCGTGCCCTGTGCGCGCAGACCGACCCGGAGGCCTTCTTCCCGGAGAAGGGCGGGTCCACCCGGGAGGCCAAGCGCATCTGTTCCGGCTGTGAGGTCCGGGCCGAGTGCCTGGAATACGCACTGGAGAACGACGAGCGCTTTGGTATCTGGGGCGGTATGTCCGAACGGGAACGACGCAAGCAGCGGCGCCGAGCAGTCTGACGCCGGGCCGTGGGAGGCATCCGGCGGGGGGTGAACGGCCCGCCGTCGGCGGGCCTGCCATCGGCCGGTGTTCGGCCGGTCGGTGTTCGGCCGGTCGGTGTTCGGCCGGCAGGTGTGCCATCGACCGGCTCGCTGCCGGGTGCCGTGCCGGTCGTGGTGGCGGTGATCGTCGCCAACCGTGGCGGAACGGCAATGACGTCCGCACCGGCCAGGCTGGCGGCGCAGGCGCGCTCCGCCCGCATGACGCAGCTGGTCGACGCCCTCGCGCTCGACCAGACGATCGAGCTGCACGTGGTCGAGATCCGCTTCGGTGATGATGCGCGCGCGGCCATCGCCGAGCCCCCGTCCGAACCGCCGTCCAGGATGCATCCGGTGCTCTCCCGGCCGGCCGGTACCCCGTTGGGGACAGTGGTCGCCGCCGCCCTCGACCTGGTGGGCGGTCCGCCGCCGGGCGGGTACGTGTGGCTGCTCGACGAGCGTGCCGCGCCCACCCCGGACACCCTGCGTACCCTGCTGGCCTACGCCCGGATCGACCCCGGAGCCGCCCTGCTCGGCCCGAAGCTGCGCACCGACGCCGCGCGGCCGACGCTGCTGGAGGTGGGCGTGAGCGTCGACCGTGCCGGGCGGCGACATACCGGTCTGCCCGCCGGAGCACCCGACGACGGCCAGCACGACGGCGTGCGGGACGTCCTCGCCGTCTCCTGCCACGGGCTGTTGGCCCGGTCCTGGGCATGGCGGCGCCTGGACGGCCTCGACCCGCACCTCGGCGCCGCCCACGACCTCGACCTGGGCTGGCGCGCGGCCCGGGCCGGGCTGCGCACGGTCGTCGTCCCCACCGCCGTCCTCGCCGTGCCGGGCGAGCTCCTCGTGTCGGGTCGGGGCAGCCGATCGACCAGGCCGCAGCCGGGGCTACGGACCGGGCTGGCCGAGCGGGTCGCGGCCCTGCAGATCGGGCTGGCCCACACCAGTGCGCCGTTGCTTGCGCCGGCTGTGCTGGCGCTGGCGGTCGGCGCTCTGGTCCGGGCGGCCTGGCTGCTGGCGCGCGGCCGACCACGGCGTGCCGGAGGTGAACTCGCCCTGCCGGTGCTGGTCCTGGGACGGCCAGGGGCCGTGCTGCACCTGCGGCGGCGGGCGGCGCGAACCCGAACGGTGCCCCAGCGGGCCATCCGTTCGCTGTTCCCCCGGGGTGCCGCGTCCGCGCGGACTCCACCCGCCACGGCCGCCGCCCCCGCCCCGCCGACTGTTGCCGCGGCCCCGATTCCCGCCCCGCGCACCCCCGGCGACCACCCGGCCGCCGGCACCCCCACGTCCGTCGCACCCCCCGCATCGCCCGAACAGACCCTCATCGCCCCGGTAGCCCCGGTGGCTCCTGCGGTCCCGCCAGCTTCCGTCACCCCGGTGACGCCCGCGATTCCCTTGGCACCCGTGGTGGCACCCGTCATCGAGTCGGGCGCCGTGGGCAGGTCCGTCGCGGTGCTTGTCGCGCTGCTCGGCGCCGTCGGACTCGTCGCGATGCACACGATGCCGATCGACGCCCTCGGGGCCGGGTTGCCGATGCCCTCGGACGTGGGTGAGCTGTGGTCGGCGGTCTGGTCCGGCCGGCTTCCCGGACCGGACGGACCGCTGAGTGGTGGCCAGCCGATACCGCCAGCCGCCGCGCTGATCGCCGCCGTGGCCAGCCTGCTGGGCGGACGGGTGGCGACCGCGAGCTGGCTGGTGCTCGCCCTGGGACCGGCCCTGGCCGGCTGGTCCGCCCACCGGGCACTGGGCCGCCTGGACGGCTGTCCCGGGCGCCGGCCGGGGGCCTGCCGGCTCTGGGTGCGGTGTGCGCTGGCCGCCGCGTACGCGCTGAACCCGGCGATGACCGGGGCGGTGCTCGCCGGCCGGGCGGACACCGTCGGAGCGCTGATCCTGCTCCCGCTGGTCCTTGCCCATGCCGACGGCGTCCTGCGCGGATCCGCACGGCCGCACCAGCCATGGGCGCGTCCACGGGCGGCACTCGCGCTCACGGTGAGCCTGTCCGGTCTGGTCGCCTGCGCCCCGTCCCTGGCCGGTGTCGTCTGGGTCGGTCTGGTCCTGGCCGTCCTGCTCGCCCGGCGGTCCCGGCTGCCCGACATCGCCGTGGCCCTCGCCGTCTCGGTCGTCCCGCTGCTTTCCCTGCTGCCGGCGGGAATGTGGTCCGCTCCGGTGACGGCGCTGGCCGCCGTGCCGCGTCCCGCGCTGGGCCTGCTGGCCGGGGCCGGTACGCGGCCGAGGTCGGTACTGGTCAGCCTGCTGGCCGGCTGCCTGCTCTGCGCCTTGCTGGGACGGTGGCACGCGGCCCCCATGGCCCGCCGGGCGGCGGGAATCGGCTGGTCGCTGGCCCTGCTGGGCCTGGGCGCGGTGCTGATCACGCCGCGGCTGGCCGCGGACGCCGACCGGCGGGTCGCCGGGGCACAGGCCTGGTGGGCCGCCCCCCAGTACGGTCTTGTGCTCGCCGGGGCGCTGCTCGCCGCGGCCGCGTTGGCCCTGGATCCGCACCGGCCGGGCCGCACCGGCCAGCGCGGGTCCGGCC
>NZ_JAMQQG010000306.1 GCF_023716925.1 Frankia sp. R82 | reverse complement strand
CCCCACCCCCCCCCCCCGCCCGGGGGGGTGGGGGGGGGGGGGGGGGGGGGGGGCCGGGGCCCCCCCCCCCCGAGACGAGCTGAACACCTGGGGATGTCTGGCCGGCGGCGATGGTCGCGGTAGCGGCCCGTCCCAGGCCGCGCACCCGCCCCAGAAGGGCACGGGGCATCGCCGTCCTGGCCGCCGCTACCGCGACCGCCCAGCCCAGGGCGGCCGCGACCGGTCGCGCTGCCGCTACCGGGTAGCGGATCCGCCGCTACCCCCACCGCGGGCACGGCCCTCACGCGAGGGCTGTCCGGCGCCGTCTGGGTCCTTCGACTCCTCGACGTAGTCGTCGACGACGCCCCTTCTCCCCTGCCCGCCCCACTCCCCCCGCTATTCCTCGCGCCGCTCCTGATGACGGTGGGGGCTGGTGGCCGTTGTCGCAGGCCAGCGCTGGTAGGCAACCAGCCCGCGAGCTTCCGACATGTCTTCTGCGGCCTGGAGAGAGGGTGGGCGGGCTGGTAGTCGTACGCGCCAGCGCTGCGGGGCGGTCACGGACCCGGCGGGCACCCCCCGCCACAAGCCGCGGTCCCAGGCGCTGCCGGGGCGGCCCGGCCGCGGCTGCCGGGTCGCGGACACCACGACCCTCGGTCGTCACACGTGATGACCGTCAGAGAATCGGGTCGTCGATGGCCGTGTCGGCGGCGGCCAGGGGGGTGTCGTCGCCGGTGGGATCGGGGGCGCAGTCGCGGCACAGCCGCCGTCCGACCGCTGCGGCGGGTACGTCGTTGTACCCGCGGATGATCGTGTCGCCGCAGTCGCGGTACGCACCGATCGCCGCACACCCCTGGCAGTGCTGCCGCCGCCCCGCGACCTTCGGGGACAGGACGGTCACCTCGGGGATCAGCAGCAGGTCTTCGCAGTCCTGGCAGGCCGGCGGGGTCTCGTCGTCAGGCCCGGACCAGTCCTCGTCCGGCCCTGCCAGGCACAGCACACACTCCGCCGCCCCGGTGTCCCTGGCCGCCGGTGTGAGCAGCACCCCGCAGCGGGTGCACCGCGCCGCGGTGTCAGGCCCCGCACCGTCCTGGTCCATGCGTGCGGCCCTTCCCGTCGTGTCCACCTGCGGTGACGGCTCTCTGCGGTCCGGGGCCGCCTCTTACGGTGATCGGGTGAGTGTCCACCAACTGGGGGTGACCCTGCATGATGTGTGGCCGCTGCGGGTCTGGCGTCGTGTCCACGTCCTGTCCAGTGCGCCTCTGACCGAGGTACACCGGGTGATCCAGGCGGTGATGGGCTGGGAAGACCAGCAGCCCCACGCCTTCGAAACCATCTGGAGACAGCCCTACGGCGACCACGTCGACGCCGAGACTGTCGCCCTGACCGCCGTGCTGCCCGCGGTCGGTGACCGGCTGCGTTACACCTACGGCGTCGACGACCCGTGGGAACACCTGTTCACCGTCGAGAACATCTACCGACCCGCTCCCCGCACCCGCTACCCGCGCTGCTCCGGCGGACAGGGCGCCGGCCCGGTCGAGGACAGCGGCGGCCCCGCCGCCTACACCGCCCTGTGCCAGGCGCTGCGCACCCCCCACCACCCTCGCCACCAGCAGGCCCGCGACCGGCTGCGCCGCACCTCAAAGGTTTCCCAGTCGTCGGCGTCGACCTGCCCTCGTGGGAGCGCGGCACGCTGCCGGGCTAGAACACCGCGAGGCTGACGATGTTCGATCGGTTTCAGGCCACGACGATGGCAGCTGGCTCGTCAGCGGACATGGTTAACGGCGGCGTAGCTGGATGGCCAGGGCGGTTTCGCTCTGGCGTGCGGCCTTGAGCAGCCTGTCGAGGTTTTCGGCGGTGAGCGGTGTCCCGAGGTTCGAACGAAGGAGGGTGGTGTGCAGCTGAGACCTGGAGGCGTCGGTGAGAGCCGTGTCGGCTCGGGCAGTGACGACATCGCGGGCGAGGTAGGCGTCTCGGAGGGCGGCGTCGAGGAGTTGGTCGCTCATGGCGATGCCGACGCGGCTGGACTGCCCGGTGATGTGGAGGAGCTCGGTGGTGATCAGCCATAGGCGTAGGTGGAAAGCGCCGGGCACTGGCTCTGGGGCGGATGTGACCGTGAGGTGGGCGTCGGCCATATCGGCGGCACCATCGTCGGTGCGGTCGCCGGTGAGGACATGCGTGATGAATTGCAGGTGCGCCGTGACTGCGTGTTCCCACTGGTCGGGGGTGTCGCTGTGGTCGAGGATGCTGGTCGCTTCGGCGGATTGGCTGGTAGTGGCGTGGTGGAGGATGGCGATCTGGCGGCCGTCGAGGAGCCGGCAGCCGATGCCCCGGTGTTGCAGTGCCTGGTGGTAGGCGTCGGTCCACTGGCCGGTTTGGCAGAGGGCGCGTAGGCCGCTGCCGAGGAGGATGGTCCAAAGCCACTGCACGATCTTGGCGTGGTCTTCACCGTATGTGACGAGGGCGTCGAGCGGGATGGTGTGGCCGTCGATGCGGAGATCGCTGCGTGTGTGGGCGGCACGCAGGAGGGCTTCGTGGAGGTGGTAGGCGGTGGTGCCGTCGCCCTGGCGGGTGTGGAGTCGGGCGAGGTTGATCAGTGGTTGGAGAGCGAGGGTGGCGGTCGTATGGTCGTAGGGTCCTGGGCCGGTGGTGAACCGGTAGATCTGGCGCCAGCACAGGTCGCGGGCGAGCTGTGGCATGGCGCAGTCGCTGGCGATGAGGGCGGCGAGGTTGAGGGCCTCAGCGGCATGCACCAACGGGTTGTCGTCGCTGCGGGCGAGGTTGGCTTTGTGGTGTAGCCGGTCGAGGCGTTCGGTGAGGCTGCCGCACGCGGGCTTCGGGCGGGGAACGAGGGGAAAGTAGCGCGGCAGGATGTCGAGCAGGGCCTTCCGCCGCGCGTTGGGCGCCAGCTGAGCTGCGCCCGCGACACGCTGCGGCGCCCTGTCTTCCCTGACGGCTGGGGTTCTGCGCGCCGTGCGGCTGTGCTGGGTGGCGGCCATGAGGATCACCAGGTGATCGTGAACTGGGTGTGGGGGCGCTGGATGCGCGCTCGGGCCCCTTCGGGAGTGACGGGGTCGGCGCTGACGGGGTCGGTGCCGCGGTAGGCGGTGATAGTGGGCTGGGCAGGGCGATAGTGGGCCCAGGTGCCGAGGAGTTCGGTGAGGTGGGCAGTGAGTTTCTCTGTCTCGGGGCCGTGGGCGGTGATGCCGAGTTCGAGGGCGTCGTCGGTGGGTTCGCGGGCGGTGAGGTAGGCAAGGGTGCCGCCGTCGTGCAGCGCTGCGCCGGCCCAGCGCAGGGCGGGATTCGCACGACCGGTGGTGCGGGCGGTGGCGCCGACGGACAGGCGTCCGAAGGGGCGGTCGGTGGTGGTGGCGAGCCACAGGTCGAGGTGTTCGGCGGGTTCGTCGTGCCGGACGTGGATACCCGTCCACTGCTGGTGCGGCGGGTGGCGTAGTGCGTCGCCGAGTGCGGTCGGGTCGTGTGGTTCGGCGGCGTCGATTTTGAGGATGACGTCGTCCGCGAGGCGGAGGTGGCTGCCGGAATGTCCGGTCAGGTCGGTGGTGGCACGGAGGGGGACGAAGCCGCAGACGACCGCGGACGTGCTGGTCAGCTGGCCGTCGGTGTGGTGGTCGAAGGCGAGCGCGCGGGTCAGGCCGCTGCCGTGCAGCCGCAGGGGGATGACGGCACGGCCGCCGATGCGGAGCTGGTCCCACCAGGCGGGTGGGATGTCTGTCGCCTCGGCGGTGACGATCAGCCGGTCGTAGGGCGCATGGTCGGGGTGTCCGTCCGCGCCGTCGCCGCAGACGACGTTGACCTGGTAGCCGGCTGCGTGGAGGTAGCTGGCGCCGCTGGCGGCGAGGTCGACGTCGAGTTCGATGGTGATGACGTCGCCGGTGTCGCCGACGAGTTCGGCGAGCAGGGCAGCATTGATGCCGGTGGCGGTGCCGATCTCCAACACGCGTTCGCCTGGTTGTGGGTCGAGCTGTTCGAGCATGGTGGCGACCAGGTTCGGGCTGGACGCGGACGACAGGGAGGTGCCGTCGGTGGCGCGTCGGGTGACGATCGGGTTGGTGCCGTAGGCGACCTCGAGGTCGATGCCAGGGAGGAACCGGTGTCGGGGCACGGTGCGGAACGCGGCCTCGATACGCGGTGTGTGGAAGGTTCCCCGTCCCTTGACGCGGTCGGCGAGGGCGTGGCGTAGCCGCGTGGCCTGCCGTTCACGTTCGTCCGGGTCGTCGGCCGTGGCAGCCTGACCGGCGGCGGCGCCGGGGTTGGCGTCGAGGTGAGGGCGGATGTCGGCGGTGAGGGTGCCGGATGCGGATCCAGGCTGGACGGAGGTGAGCTGGGCGGTGGGGCCGGCTGTGGTGGGCCGAGTGTCTTCTGCGGGTCCGAAGATGGCGGTGCGGGCTGCGGTCGCGAGGGTGTGCTGGTCGGCGGCGCTGACGCCGTGCCGGTTGAACAGGAAGATCAGATGGTGGGTGAGCACGCCGCGTAGCCCACGGGTCAGCTGTCCCGTGGCGGCCAGTGCGGCGAGGCCACGGCCGGTGCGTTCGAAGGCGCCGGGCCAGTCGGGAGCGGTATCAAGCGGGCTGTTGGGGGCGTCGGCGTGGGCGGTGATCAGGGTGTGGACGTCGAGGAGAGTCTGCTGTGCCGGTGGGGCGACGGGTTCGACCGGGGTGCGGTGGTCGGCGAGGCGGCTCCAGCAGTCGCCCTGCTCGTACGGCTCCAGGCCGGCGGCGCGCAGCAGGCGGGTGGCGAGGAGGACGGGGAGTTCACGGCGCAGCTGCGGGCCGGGGTCGGTGAGGTAGTCGAGCAGGTGCCGGCTGTCGGTGGTGAACAGGGTGTGGGTGAGATCCATGCCGTCCGGGCCGCCGAAGGCGTGGGTCTCGGGTTCGTAGCGGGTCTCGGTCCAGGATCGGATCGCGCCGCGGCGGGCGAGGGTGTCTGCGAGCTCGCCGAGGGCTGCCCCGGCCGGGGCGTGCAGCCGAAGCCGCCAGGTGGTGCCCTTGCGCACGAACCACCAGGCCCGGACGGTGCCGGCGTCCTCGGCGTCGGCGAGCAGGGGCCGCAGGTGGTCGATGGCCATCCGTTCGGCTGCCTGCCAGTCCGCGCAGACAAGGTTGAGCTGACGCCAGCTGTCACTGGATGGGGGAGTGGTCACGGTGGGTTGTCCTGTCGTCGGCTGGGGCGGAGGGCTGGGCGTTGGGGTGCTGGGTCAGGTGAGGAGCAGGCAGGAGGCCCAGTCGGGGTGGGTTTCGGTGCCGGAGGCGGTGAGGGTGTGCGCGACGAGGGCGACGCCGGCGCGACCGTCGATGAGCCCGACCGTGGGCCGCGGGGACGTCGGGCCGAGACGACCGTCGATCTGCATGGCCGTGCCCGTCTGGGGGCCGGCGGTGGATGCGCTGCGGTCCGCGTGGTCGAGGAAGGCGTGGGCCAGGCCGGGCAGTGTCTGGGCGGGGCCGGCGGTGGTGGCGTCGGCGGCGGCGCGCCAGGCGGTGAGGACGACACCGGCCCAGCCGTGGCAGAGGGCCAAGTCGGTGAGCCGGGCGAGCTGGGCCGGGTCGCGCAGGCAGGCGGTGAGGGTGTGTTCCGCAGCGACCTGGCGGGCGTGGTCGCTGGTTGCGAGGGCGGCCAGTTGTTGGGCGCGGGCGAGCCCGGGCGTGCCGTAACACCACGACGGCCGGGCCGGGCCAGTCTGGGCGGGACGGCCCGCGTGCAGGTCCGCGACGGTGAGGTGTTCGGGCCACCAGGGTCCGGCGGGAGCGGCTTGGTGCCAGGCATCGAGCCAGCCGGTGATCCTCTCGATGGCCTTCAGATGGCCGGGGACGATGATGCCGGCGCGTAGTGCGAGCGCCAGGAGCGCGAGTGGGCCGCCGATGCCGTGGGCCATGCCCAGATTGGCGTGGCCGCCGCTGCTGGTGGGATGGCCGGGCGGCGGGTCGCTGGACCACCAGCCGGGCGCGTCCGCTCCGGCGGCGTCGCCGGTGGGAAGCGGCCTGGTCAGCGCGACCAGGTAGCGCAGAACATCGGGCAGGAGCGGACTGTTCGGGTCGCGGCGTAGCTGGTAGGCGCCGAGTCCGGTCAGACCGCGAACAAGGTCGAACTCGGCGAGTCGGGGCCGCTGGGCGGCGAGGATCCGCGCCTGGGCTGCGGCCAGCCGCCGCCGGGTGAGCGTGGCGACGGCGGCATCCAATGTGGCGAGTGCGTCCCGGTAGCGCTCGGGCGAGATGGTGGCGGCGGCGAAGGCGAGTGCCGGGGCGCCGAACCACAGCCCGGCGCCAGAGCCGACGCTGAGACCGTCAGCGGTCGCGCGGCGCAGCCAACGGTGGACTAGCCCATCCCGTTCGGCCGGGTCGGCGTGCCGCGCGTGCAGGAGCGCGATTCCGGGTGCGCCTTTGGACAGCGACTGCCGATGCCAGCGCCGGCTGGTTGGGCCGTCGTCGTCGTGCCCGGCATCGTCGTGCCCGTCATTGCGGCTGGGCGGCGGTGGCGGGTCGGCAAGATCGGCCGCGAGGGAGTCGGCGAGTGTGCGTGCCCGTGGGACGTCCCCGTCCTGGAGGCGTTGTCTGGAGCGGGTGGCGGTGGTGTGGGTCATCGCGGTGCACCGGCGGTTTCGGCAAGGGCGATCGCGCGGGCGAGCCGC
Organism: Frankia sp. R82; assembly: GCF_023716925.1. Taxonomy (GTDB): domain Bacteria; phylum Actinomycetota; class Actinomycetes; order Frankiales; family Frankiaceae; genus Frankia. The sequence continues at coordinate 22,077 of NZ_JAMQQG010000306.1, read as the reverse complement.
CAGACGTGGTCTTCGGTGTCCGCACCAGGGCCGTGGCGCCGGTTGTGCTGCAGATGCAACAGCGACCTCACCACCGCCGCAGGTGTCACGTCTGCCTGCCGGACGCGGAGCAGGCTGGTGTAGGCGTCGGCGGCATCGCGACGTGCCTGCCAGGCCGCTGCGACTGCCGGGCTGGTGGCCGTGGTTGTGGCCGTACCCAGAGAAACCGTCGCGGTGGTGGTCGTGGCTGCGATCGTCGCTCTTGCGGGCGTTGCTGCGGACGGCGTCGAGGCGGCCGGGCCATCGAGGTGGGCGTAGGCAGCGGCGAGGTGCAGGGCGCGGCGGCGCGCCATCCGGTTCACCGGTCCTGATCCGGCGTCGCCGCGCCGCGCGACGAGCCAGGCCACCCCGGCGGCCCGACCGCCCAGGATGGCGCCGGCGAGATCGACAAGGCTCGCTGCGGTCTGCGCCTGCAGATGAGCCTCGTCGGCCGCGCCGACGGTGATGAGCTCGGCGAGAGCGGCGGCGGAATCGGCGGCGAAAAACCGTTCGGCCGCGGCCAGGGCCGCCCCGTGACCGTAACGGGCGGGTTCCGGCTGGTAGGTGTCCAGGGTGAGAGTGTCCGCGAGACCATGCCGACGCAGCCCGGTCACCCACGCCCCGGTGCGGGCGGCGGCCTGGCCGTAGTCGGCGGTGCGCAGACGGATCCGCAGATGAGGCGTCGGGTCGTGGTAGCGGACGAACCAGCAGTGCGCTGCGATATCCCAGTCCGCCAGCAGGCGTGGAAGATGCTCCGTCAGGAGCGTGGTGAAGCCGTCGGGGTCACCGAACACCTTCGCGAACAGCATCCCGGCGCCCGGCAGAACATCGTCGTCCGGATTGACCAGCCGCAGCGGACCGGGACGGGCCAGGACACGCGGCGCGGGCGCCGGGGCCGCGGTGCTCGCCAGCGGTATCAGCACCTCGTGCGCCCTGCCCTGACACCAGCCAGACTCACCCTCCGACGGTGCCTCGGTCAGCGTCAGCGCCGGCTGCGCCTTTCGCCCTGCCCGCGCCGGGCGGCGCAGGTGGTTGCGGAGCAGCTCGACGTGCATCGGATCGTCCAACCGCAGGCGAAGCTGCCGATCGCCCACGCCAACGCAGATCCGCTCAGGCAGCCGTAGCCGGTCCCGCAGCTCGGCTGTTGCTGCCAGCCAGGCGGACAGGGGCGCGTCCGCGCCGGGCAGCGCGCCGCGCGGAACGCGCCACCGCGCCGGCGCGAGGACCGCGCGCCCGTAACGCAGCCGCGGCAGGAAAGGCAGACCGGCCGCGGCCCCCCAGTCGAACAGCCCTATCGTCGCTGACGCGGCGCGGGCGACGTCGACGAGGAACATCGCCAACGTCGGCACCGCGTGCCGCGCGGCGGCGCACACCAGCATCGGCTCCACCACGCACCGGCGCGACAGCGACACCACATACACCCGGTTCGGATCGGCCGTGACAGCCAGATCCTGTAGGTCCAGATCGGCCGCGCCGCGGTCCCGATGCTCGCCGAGGCTGAGGACGATGGGGAGCACCGGCGGGACGGCGAAGACGTTGCGCGCCCGCGCCCGCAGCGGCGCGAACGACACCTGCGCCGGCAACGCGCCCGCCACCCCCACCGGCAGGGATGCGCAGGCCTCGACGAACCGGGCCCGGTCGGCGCGCGGCAGCAGCGACAGGAACCGGCCGCTGGTTGCGATCGCCGACTGCCCGATCCCACACACCGCCAGCCGGAAATCTCCGCGGTCCAGGGCCGCCACCGACGTCGCCAGCACCTCGACACACAGGTCCAGATGCGGCGGCGATACCGGCGCCCGCTCGGAGCCATCCGTGCGGCGCTCCACCGGGTCGCCCGTCGCCGATGCCAACCGGCCTATCAGCTGATCGTCCAGTAGAACCTCGCGGACACCGTCCAGGGCGGCCTGCTGTGCCAGTGTCACCAGCTGCTCGTCTCGGCTGCCAGGTCGGGCTTGTAGGCCCCGGGCTCCGTCGAGACCGTGCCGGGGATAACCCAGACCGCCGACGAGCGAAACGAGCCGGGTAACCGGTACTACCGCCCCCGGGCCGAACCGCTCGAGAAACCGCCGGTGATATTGCTTCATTGTCGGCGGACCGTACGGATGCGGCGTGAGTCGCACCAGCGCACCTGCCGCTGCGGTCGCCTCCGTGGCGACGGCCGCGGGCAGGGTGATGGCGTCGCCCAGCCGCAGGTCGACCGCGACGGGCGGTGTATCGCCCGTGCCAGCCAGCGCGCGCATACGCGCGGCCAGGGCCGGTGACGATGGGCCGTCGGTGCCCGGATGGGGTTGGATGGCCAGAGCTGCCTGGATGTCCGCCAACTCGCTGACCATCGGACCGGCGGCCGGTGTTCCCGCCGCGTCCAACGCCGTCAACTGCGCCATCAGATGGCCAAGGCCGTCGAAAGCCGTCAGCGGCGGACGCAGGCAGGTGATCAGCGCACCCGCCTGCACCAGACTCTTCACCAGATCGCGCACGGCGCCGTCGTGCGCCTGCGGGAACCGCGCGGCGACCTGGTCGACCAGAACGTTGACCGCGACCGGACGACGGGTGGCCTGTAGCGCGCACCGAACCGGCGCCGTGAACCGCAGCGACACCGTCCGTCCCAGTGGCATCGCCTGCCCCAGCGACACTGCCTGCCCCTGTGACATGGCCCGGCCTGGTGACCCCGCTCGACCCGGCGGCACGGTTGGCCAAGACGGTGCCGTGGGCGCCGTCTCCGTCGGTAGCCCGATCGCAGGCGCCGATCCGGGTATGACGAGACGGCCGCTCCGTACCTCGGCGAGATCGTTGGCCGTCACCAGCAGACGATCGAAAAGGCCCGGCTCCAACTGGGCGACCACGGCTTCCACCCAGGCCGCATCAGCCCGGACCGCTACCTGATGCCCGACGTTCGGTCCGCTCCCGGCGCCTACGGTGCGATCCCCGAATCGCAGCGGTGCGATCCCGGCGAACAACCCGAAGGGCGTCGCCCGTCCCTGCAACCGGACCACATAGCCGGCCAGTGACACCGCGACCCGGCGCACCCGCGCGATCTCCCCGACCTCGCCGGCCTGGACCGCCGCGACCCGGTCGGCCAGCACCGGGCTCGCCGCGGACACCGCACCGGCCACACCGTGGATCATCCAGACCTGGCCGATCCACGCCCGCCAGGCCGCCTCGCCGTCTCCACCGCTACTGTCCGGCCAGCCGGGAACGGCACCGGGATCGATGCCCACGCTGGCCCGCAGCAGCGCACCCTCAACCGGCCGAAACCCGCAACCATCCCCGCGCACCCGCATCCCCACCCCTTTCCACATCGACCCCAAAGCGGTGCAACGACTCGCGGCCCGTCCCGACGCTGATGGTGGGACGGGCCGCGAGACCGGTCAGCAGTCGCCGCCGCGAACCGTGTCGCAGCCGTCGTCGGTGTCGCCCAGCAACGCCGCCGCAGCCGGACCACGCTCGACGATCCGCACATCGAGACGGAACTCGTCCGGCGTGCTCGGCATCGGCGCAGCGGCCACCGGCAGCGACGACGAGAGGGAAACAGACATGGGAACTCCCTTCGATCAGGGCAGGCCCGGCGCAGCGGCGGACATCCCGCGCGGCATGCGCAACGCACCTGCCGGATGTAAGGGAGATCTTTCCGTGCGTGACATCCGACGGATAGTCGCCGCTGTACCGGTCTTGTCCTCGTCTGCGGGACCGGTTGGGCTATCGCCTGCTGCCCGACAGGGCATGATCTTTCTTATGGTTGATCTGCTCCTGGTCCGCCACGCCGTCTCGGTTGCGCCGACTCGCGATGGCCCCGACGAGTACCGGCGCCCGCTCACCGGGAGGGGCTGCGAACAGGCGGATGCCCTTGTCGGGGTTCTCGGTGGCTGTGGCGCTTCGCGGGTCGTGTCGAGTCCGTACCTGCGTGCGGTGCAGACCGTGGAGCCGACTGCCCGGGCCTTGGGACTGCCGGTAGAGCGCCGGGAGGAGCTTCGTGAGTGGCGGTCAGGTCTGGCTCCGACGCGTGATTGGCAGGCCCACTACGAACGGAGCTGGGCTCGACCCGGGACGGCCATCGGCGCGGGCGAGACACTCGACGAACTCACCAACCGGGCGAGGAACGCGGTCCGTCGACTTGTGGGATCGGCCGCGCCCACGGCGACGATCCTGGCCGCCACCCACGGCACGTGGATCGCCCGGGCGCTCCTCGGGTGTGGACTTGCGATCGACTGTGCCTGCTGGCTGTCGATGCCGACGCCCGCGATCTACACGCTCAGCTTCGACGGCCCTGACCTGCGGCGCGCGCTCGGCCCGGGTCTCGAGGACGGACGGTAACGCAACCGGATCACACCCTGCCGGGCGGAAGCCGGGTCAGGAGGACAGCGGAATGCTGGCGACCGGGCGCCAGACATACGTCCGCTCTCGTCGCTCGAGATCCACCAGCACCGCGGCCGTGACAGTGCCGGTCGCGGCGGGAAGCGCCTGCAGCGTTCGCACCGCGGTGTGGGCCTGCGCGGCTGGAACGTCGTCGGTGTTGCAGTAGGCGATCGACACGTGCGGCTCGAACCGCGCGCTGAGGGGAGGCGCAGTGGGCAGGACCGAGTGGGTGGCCTCATGCAGGGCAGCGCGCAGCTGCCGCAGCGGCCCAACTGGTCCGACCGCGAGACCGAGCGCGCCCGCCGTCCCGGCCAGGGAGCCGGTGGTGATGTCGAACGGGCGTAGCCGCGCACAGACCCGCCGGCCGGCCGCGGCGACTGCGGCGATCTGCGTAGAGGTGATCGCATCGTTCGCCGCGATGCGGTCGAGGGTGAGATGCAGACTGTCGAGGGCAACAGGATCGTAGACGTCGTCGGCGATGGCGGCCTGGCAGCGCGCGACCAGTGCGCGTAGCTCGGGGGAGTTTTCGAAGGTGAGGTACCACTGCCAGGAACGACGAAGCCCGGGTCGGGCCCAGTGGTTGTGCAGCCGATCAAGCTGCCAGAACCGTTCGGCCGCGCTGGCCTCGGCGCCGAGAACCGCAGCCCGGCTGAGGCCAGGGCCGGGGCCCGCGGTGGAGTCAGATCCCATCGGTTCCCCCGCTGTGGGCCAGGGCGGCGTGTAGGGGAGCGAGTTCGCGCGGCCGATCCCACCGTCCCGCCGCGTAGCGGACGAACTCCTCGGCGCGCTGCTGGACCGAGATGACCGGCCGTCCCCGCACCAGAACGAGTGCCTCGCCGACCAGGCCGCATGCCTGCTCAAGATCCGCCTGCCGGGACTGTGTTACCGCGGTTGCCTGATCGATCAGGACCAGCGCACGGCCCCACGGCGACCCGGCCGCGCTGATCGCGGGCATCGCCCGGTCGAGCTGGTGGCGCACCTGCTCCGCCATCCCCAACGCCAGATAGGCGGTGGCCGCGTTACTGGCGACCTGCGCCTGGCTGTAACAGCCGAACCCGATACTCGAGGCGATCCCCGGCGGGACGTCCTGACCGGCCAGCATCTGCTGCGCCTCCCCGACGAGACGATGCACCCCCTGGACATCCCCCAGCCTGCCCAGCGCCCGCGCCGCCCCGTTGACCGCGAGCCGCACACGCTGCGGGCCGGCGCCGGCGTGCCGCAGCCCGTCGACGGCGAACTCCAGCGCCGCGCGGTAGTCCTGCTGGTAGTAGGCGCAGAAACTCTGCAACCCACGGGCCCACGCCCTCAGATGCGCCCGCTCGGCGAATTCCCCGAGCTGAAAAGCCTCCGCGCAGTACGCCTGCGCCAGCGCGAACCGGCCCTGCCCCACCGCCACATAGCCAAGCACCCCGGACGCCGCACACGCGATCCCGAACAGTTCCCGCCGCGGCTCCGCCCACCCGCAGCCATCGATCAACAGCTCCACCTGCACCCGTTGCCGGCGTAGCCGGGGCACGAAATCGGCGTGATCCAGGTCTTCGTAGCGGGCAACGATGCTCAGAACGTCGTCATGAGCTCGCGGATGGTGTCCGCATCAGGTCCTTGGCTTCGGCGCTGAACCCGGCGAAGAACGTCAGCGGTGCTTTCACCCTCCATCGGCTCGGTTCCGGCCGGCAACCCGTCGTCCGGCCGGCCCAAGATCATCTCCGGTGGGGCCGCAGTGGTGAGAGCCGCGTCGAACCGGACACGGACATCCTCACTGGCCAGGTCAAGATCACGGTCGAGGATCTCCAGTGTCTCGTCCCGCAGCCGAATTCCCGTGCCCCGCCGCTCCCAGTTCGACACGGAAGCAACAGCGACCCCCAGATGCGCGGCGAAGGCACGCACGCTCATCCGCCGGGCCTCACGCAGCGCCCGGGTCTCCCGACCCGACCACCTCGTCACCGCCACGACCGAACCACCTCCCGCCGATAACCGCCGCCGGACTCTCCTGGGCATTCTCGCCGCCCCGACGCACTGCGGTTGATGGCCGCCATGACGATTATCGAACCGTGGCGGGCCGTCTCCTGCGCGGCGGCGGGCACGGTAGAGCAGCGAAGAGGATCAGCAGCTCGGTAGCTGGCCCAGGTCGGGCAGGCCCGGGTTTGTCGCCTCCGTCTGCGGCGGCCCTGGGGCAGGGCGTGGCCCGTCCACCGGCTGGATGATCGCCGGAGGTTCGAGCATCGCGGAGAGACGTTCAAAGGCGCTGCGGACGGTGGCCGGGTCCTGTTGCCACCAGGCGTTGATGTCCTTGATGCCGGTCGGGGGTTGGATGTTGAGGACGAGCTGGTCGCGGTGCGCGAGTTCGTCGGCGAGGCGGGCGGCGGCGTTCTGGCCGGCGGGAAGCTTGGCCGGGTCGAGCGCGGTGTCGTCGTCGAAGCAGAGGACGAACGCCGAGTCGGGGCGTTCGGCGATGAGGCGTTCGGCGAGGGCTGGCGCGCTGGTGGTGCTGGCGTGGGCGGTGCCCAGCAGCGCGACGGCGGCGAGTCCGTTGTGGGTGGCGGTCAGGGCGTCGGGGAACCCTTCGCAGACCACGGTGATCCCGGGTTGGGCCGGAACGCTGGTGGCCAGGTGGGCGAGTTTCGGGTTGGGGGCGAGCGTGCGGGCGGGCTGGTCGTAGCGGCGCGTGCTTCTGGAGCTGAGGTAACGGAGCTGGTAGTAGGCGGGCTGGCGGTCGTCGGGATGCAGAACGGGGAAGACGATGCCGGGCCCGCCGTGGGGTAATCCCTCGGGGCGGGGGAGCTGGCGGGGGCCGGGGTCGAAGCCGATCCTGTTCGCGGTGAGAAGGTCGTCGGTGAAGCCACGGCTGTGCAGGTAGCGGCGGGCGCCTGCGCCGAGTGGCTGCCAGAGGAGCTCAGCGGCGGCGGTGACAAGCTCGCCGATCGCCGGGTGCACCGCAGTAGACGGCGGGTTGGCCGGTACCGGAGTGGACGGGACGGCCAAGCGTACGGGTGGCTGGGGTGTGAGGCCTGCGCGGCCGGCGAGGTCCAGGAGCGCGTCGCGCACGGTCATGCCAGCGCCGAGGACGAGCAGGTCGATGGCGGTGCCGCCCTCCCCGCACGCATGGCATTTCCATCGCCATCGGCCCTGAAATCCCTGGTAGATGCCCATCGAGGGATGCTCGTCGGGATGGGCGGGGTTCGGACAATGCCACCGGGCACCCCGACCCCGCCCGCGCGGTTCACCGCAGATCTCGGTGGCCAGAGCGCCGAGATCGGTGTCGTCGAGGACAGCATCACGATCGACTGTGGGCACGTCGCGACATTCCCTCCGCAGCAGGCAGGTCCCCCGCTGCTGTGTGAACAAGACCCGCCGGATCCGGAGCACCTTCCCAACATCAGCATTTCCTCTTCATCACCGGCCAGCCGGCCAGATCGCGAGAACTGTTCCCATTCCGGCCGCTGTTCTGGCGGATCCCTATCTGCCCAGTGAGTGGGGTCTTGGCGATGGTTGGAGCGATGACGTTTTCGATGCGTGTTTCTGGGGCGATGACCTGCGCGGTGTTGGTGGCGGTGACGTGGTGGATGGTGTTGGTTCGGATCGTCGGGTGCCATGTCGAACCTCATCTGTTCAGACGTCGGTCACCGACGGTTTGAGCCACAATCGGCGGCGCTTGGCGCCTGGCAGCGGGATTGGGACAGCTGGTCGGCTGGGGCTGAGGCGGCTGACGGGCTTCGCCGCTGGGCGGTCAGCCCGCTTCTTGCCGGCCACTGTGGGTCGGTCGCCGGGTTGCTGGCGGCGTGTGGGCGGGATCGGTCGGTGGCTGTGCCGGTGGCTGATGGGCGGCTGGCGGCGCTAATCGGTTTTGCGCGGGCTGGGGATCGGGCGGCGGCGCGGGTGGTGCTGGAGCGGGTGATGCCGGCGCTGACGGTGCAGGCCGCCGCGAGGTCCCGGCGTGCTCGGGGTACTACGGCCGTGTCGGCGTCGATGCCGGCTTCGGTGGCGGGACTGGGGTTCGGCGAGGTGTTGGCCGAGCTGGTGGCTGCCGCGTGGCTGGTGATCTGTGTGTTTCCGTTGGAGCGCCGGCCGCGGAAGATCGCGGTGAACGTGGTGTTGGACGCGGTCTCCCGGGTGTTCGGCTACCGGTCGAAGACGGAGCGCTCCACCGTCTACCTCGACCCATTGCCAGACATTCCCGTCGGGCTGAACGGTCGCCCGGCCATTGGCTGGGCACGGCAGGGTTCAAGCGCGGAACTGCTCGAGGTGCTGGCTGACGGTCTCGATGGCGGTGCGGAGCCGGCGCAGGTGCGGTTGCTGGCCGAGCTGGCGGTGGTGGGGCATAGCCAGGCGGAGGTCGCCGTCCGGGCGGGGATCAGTGATCGCGGGGTGCGGCTGCGGCGGGACGCGGCGGTGCGTGCGCTGCAGGCCGTTGTCCTTTCGCCGTCCAACCTCCCAGCATCCGATCGCCCGCCGGCCGATCGCCCGCCGTCCAGCCGCCCACCGTCCGATCGGCCGGTGACGCGGAGCTCCGTGGGTCGGGGACGTCTCGCGGCGGTGCCGGGGGGTGGGGTGGCGTGATCTGGCAGGGAGAGCAGGGGAGCGGGACACCACCGAATCCCGCGGTGCTGATTATTTTTGTGGTGGCTTTCCCGATTGTTGCCGGGGTGTGGGCGGGTGCGCAGGTCGCGGCGTTGCTGTTCGGTGCGCATGTGCCGATGCACGTCGGGCTGCGTGCGGCGGTGGCGGCGTTGCCACGTCTCGCGGTGAATCCGGAAAAGCCCTATCTGGCCTGGCCGGTGGACGAGGCTGATGTGCTGCCGGGGGCGACGGCGTACTGGATTGCCACCGCGTTGCCGCTTTTTGGGGCGTTGCTGTGCGCCGGAGGGCTGGTGCTGCTGGTGCAGGCACGGGTCGGCGTGGCCTATCGCCGGCGGATGGGGCTGAATCCGGAGGCGCGGTTCGCGGTGCCGTGGCAGGTAGCGCCGATGTGGGTGGGGCGTCCGGTGGCCGGTCGGATGATCCTGGGCCGGATCCGTCGGGGTCCGTTCAGCTGGCTGTTGGCGACAGAGAACGCGTCGTTGCCGGTGGACGAGCGGGTGCCGCAGGTGCTGCACCCGTATGTGGCGCGGCGTCGGGGTGATCGCGGTGCGGTGCTGGTGATCGGGCCGACGCGGTGTGGGAAGACGGCGGCGTTGGCGGTCCCGGCGATCCTGGAGTGGGAGGGGCCGCTGATCGCCCTGTCGGTGAAAAACGACCTGCTGGACGCGACCGTGCGCCGACGGCGGGTGTTGGGGGAGGTGCGGGTTTTCGATCCGACCGGGATCACGGGGGAGCGGTCGGCGACCTGGTCTCCGCTGGCGGAAGCGGTGGATATGGCGGGGGCGCGGCTTGCGGCCCGGTCGATCGCGAACAGCACGGACTGGACGTCGTCGGGGTCGGAGATGAGTTTTTGGACGGCGGCCGGTGAGGATCTGCTCGGTCTGCTGTTCTGGCTCGCGTCCACCGCGGGGTTGGGGATGGAGGCAGTGGTCGGGTGGACGACGAGCATGGACCGCGACGCGATGATGCGCTTCGCCCAGGCCTTCGCCCGCCATGACGATCCGGTGATTCGGGCGGACGGCGAGCAGGTGCTGGCGGGGCTTGCCGCGGTGTGGAAAACCGATCCCAAGCAGATCTCGTCGGTGTTTCTGGTGGCCCGGCAGATGATCCGGCCGTGGCAGGAGCCGTCGGTGCGCCGGTCGGCGGACGGCTCCGAGATTGATCTGGACTGGCTGCTCGACGACGAGCCCGCTCCCCTCGTCGATCCCTTCGGGGACGACGATCCGTTCGACGACGACGTCCTCGAGGAACTCTCCGACGCCGATCCGTCGGTGGGCCAGCCGTCCCGTGCCGAATCGTCCGGAGTTGGGCCGCATGGAGTCGTGCCATACGACGGTGCGCTGTTTGACCACGAGCTTGGCGGCGACCCAGCGGAAGGTCGCGGGGCTAGGCGGCGGCGGTCGAACTCGGTGTACCTGTGTGCCGATCTGGACGGGGCGGAGCGGCTGGCGCCGGTGCTCGGCGGGCTGGTCGATGATCTGATTCGCGCGGTGTATGCCCGGGTCGGGGCGACGGGAAGGCCGTTGGATCCGCCGTTGCTCGTCGTGATCGACGAGGCGGGGAACTGGCCGATGAAGAACCTGCCTGGTCGGATCTCGACGTGTGCGGGCATGGGCATTCAGCTGATGCTCGTCTACCAGTCCAAGGCGCAGATCGACGCGGCCTACGGCGCGAAGGCCGATGTGATCGTGTCGAACGCGACGACGAAGGTCTTCTTCTCCGGTCTGTCGGACAAGTCGACGCTCGACTACGCCGCCTCGCTGCTTGGCCAGGAGCATGTGGCCGCGCGCAGCGTGTCCAGCGACGCCGCGCCGGGCGGTGGCCGTCAGGGGGTCAGTGATGCGCCGACCCGACTGGAGCTGCTTCCGGCGCATCTGCTGCGGCAGGTGGCACCGGGCCAGGCGTTGCTGTTGCACCACACGTTGCCGCCGGTGCATCTGTACGGCCGTTACTGGTTCCGCGACCCTGTTCTGCGCGCGCTGGCCAACGGCGAACCGCCGCCGGAGGCGCAGCCGGGGAGCGTCGAACGTCCGTCGGTGGAAGGCTGGCTGCTCCGGGAGATGCGGGCGGTCTGGCATCGCTGGCGTGAGCGGTACGGAATCGGCGCATGACCCCCACCGGTGAGCAGTCCGGCTGGATACCCCAGGTGCCGCGGGGCATGGGGCGCAGATCGCGGGTCGTGCGACGCGCTGATCTCACCCACCCTGTGCAGGTTTCGGCGCGGGGCCGGGTGTGGCTCGGCGGGCTCGCCATGGCCCAGGCCAATGCTGGGGACGGTGGGTCGGCCAGTGGTGGTGAGGCTGCCGTCCTTGGCGCCTCCGGGTCGCCGTCGGTCGGCTCCGCGAGCGGGAGCCCAGCCCGCGGTGGCCAGGCCGCCATGGGGAGTACGACCGCAGGCGGTGGGGGAGACGGTTCTCGGGGTTCGGTTGTCGGGCTGGGGACGCCGGCGGGGGAGTGGCTGATCGGCGTGGATGCGCCGTCGGGACTGTGTGTCGGCGCCTTCCGCCCGGCTGAGCTGTCCGGGGTGGCGCTGGTCACCGCGCCGGCGTACACGGTGACCGCACCGTCGAGCTGGGAGCTGGAAACCCAGCTCGGCGTTGCGCTCGGCGACGATGTTCACCAGGTGCTGCGCGCCCGGACCGTGGCCGTGCCGCTGGGTGGCAGCGTCGCGGGCGGGCCCGTGGCGGGGGCGGGCACCGATCAGCCGAGCATCGCCGAGCACCGGATACCTCGACCCTCGGATCCGGTGCGGGTCCCCGGCCGACCGGAGCTCAGCTACGGCGAGTCGCTGGCCCGGTCCGCGGTGCTGCTGCGCTGGGAACAGGCCGGCCTGGAAGATCCCTCCGACGTTGTGCGACTGGAGATCGTGGTGTTGGGCCAGGACGTTCACGAGGGCCGGCGGGAGCTGACCTACCGGCTGTCGTGGAACGACCGGGTGCTCGCGGCGGGTGATGACATCGAGGTTCCCGCAGATGTTGTGGTGCGCAGCAGCGACACGATCCGCGGGCTGGTCATGATGCTGACCAGCCCCGACCCGGACATGCCGCCGACAGCCGGGCAGGACATGCTGCGCCAGCGTCGCGAGGAGCTGCGGAGCCTGGTCGCAGAGCACCCCGGCCCGTTCCACCAGGGTGAGCGCGTCGAGGTGCGGCTGCCGGATGGACGGATCGTTCCGGGCACGGTCATGGCAGCGATCCGCGGCGCCAATGGCGGTCAGGATCCGCGGTCCTACCAGTGGACCCCGGACCGGGCAGCGCTGCCCGGGGGCCTGTTCGGCCTGGGGGGAGTGCTGCGCGGCGGTTTCGTCAGCCCCGCGTCGGCGGTGCGCGCCAGTCTGCTACCGGAGCTCTCCCACCTGCCCGACCCGGAACCCGCTCTGGACACCGAGGCGACGTCACCGCAACCGGCCTGGGAGAGACCGGACGTCCGGCCGGGCCTGGACCTTGCGCCGTCGGCGGCCGGCGGATGACCCCCCGAACCCCCGGCGACCCGGGCGGCGTTCCCCCGTTCCACGCCGATCCGGCACCCGTGCGCGTCCGGGTGCCCAGCGGGTGGTGGCGGTTCCTGCCGGCCAGCGACACCGACGGCACGGCGACCTTCACCGCCCAGCTGATGCGCCAGCGATCCACAACCGTGTCCACGGTCGAGGCCACCGTCGTCCGCCCCAGCGTCTGCGCGCTCGAAGAGGCCCTGGGCTTCCCGCTGCCGCGAGCCGTCCACGCGGCCCTGGACGTGTCCCTACCACGTGATGACCTTGTGCTTGCCGAGCCGAGCGGCGATTGGCAACTGGCCTCCGGGAAGCTGCTGCTCGACTTCGGCCTGGACCTGGGCGAACGGCCCTGGCGGGTCAGCGAGGTCGCCCTAGGCAGCAGCGAGTGGGAGTCCTACGGCCGGCTGCTGCACGCCGACCCGCCACTGCGGACCTGGCAGGACGACGTCTACCGGGTCGACATCATCGCCATCACCGACAGTAGCAGCGCCCCGGACGACGGGTACACCCTGAGCTACCGGATCTGCCTGCAGGACACCCGCGTGCCCGACGAGCATGTCGTCTTCGCCGGCGACGACGCCGTCCTTCCCACCGGGTCGGATCCGCGGTCGGACGACGCCATCCGCGAGGTCATCCACCAGGTTGTTTTCCGGGAGCGGGACCCGCGGAGGCTGTCGTACGCGCAGCAGAGTTTCCTGCAGGCCCATCGTGATCGGCTCGCGGTGCGCACACTGGGCCGAACCCCGCCCTTCACGGCGGGCACCCGCATCCAGGTCGACCTGGCGAACGGTCTGACCGCCACCGGCACCATCCGCGAGTCGGCGCAGCGTGGTGGGCAAACGGCCGGCTATCTGTGGCGCCCGGATGTGGCCGATCTACCCGGCCATCCTGGTCGGCGGGACCCCGACTATCTGCTGTACGCCGAGGCCCGACGGGTCCGGCACACCCTGGAGGCCAGGGACACCGCGGTCCACGGGCCACATGGACCGGTCGTCCTCACCTTCGCGGCGACCATCGCCACCATCGACGACCCACGTTTCGGCCGCGGCTGGGTCCTGCGCGCCGTCGACGCCGACGGCCAGCTCGCCTACGACATCGAACCCGATGGGGAACCGGGCACCTGCATCCGCCTCGACGCCCGCGAGGTGATCGCGCTGACCGGAACAGCCTGGCCTACCGTCGACCGGATCCTGTTGGCCCGCGAGGCGGCCGGCGTGCCGCTGATACCCGGTGAAATCCTGGTCGCGGTCCGCGAGATCGCCCTGATGCCCCACGCCCTCCCCCCGACCACGGCAGCCCTCGTCCGCCACGATCTGCACTCGCCGGACCAGGTCCTCGATCCCGCCCTCGCGCCCCACGCAGAACTGTCCGAGCGCATCACCTTCCTACAGGCCACGGATCATCCTCACCTCCCGCCCGCTTCGAGCCCGCCGGCGGGCCTGTCCGGAGAGCTGCCACGCCCTCGGCCACCCACCTCGCCTGAACCGCCTGACATGCCAGGGATCGGTCCCATGGACCTGGACCCGTGACCACCCCGCCGCCGGGGCCGCCCACAGACGGTGCGCCTGGGCCAGGCCCGTTCCGCACGGCGGATCTTGCCGGGCCGCGGCTGAAGACAGCCCGGCTGCACACCAGCGGCCTGCTCCTCGACCTGCCCTTCATCCCGCCACCGGGAGCGGCGGTCCACGCGGCCACGTTCTGGCCCGAATCCGTCGTGCCGGGCGGCTGGGCGCACCTGACCTGGGAACGCGGCCCGCACGGCCGCGGCCTGCAACTCCCACAGATCGTCGACCTCGGCGACGTGGTGGGGTTCCGCGCCGCCACCAGCCCCCAGATCACGACTGGTCCGCCGCCCGGGCCTGGCCGCCCGCCGTCCCACCCTCCGCCAGGCCCGCCGCACTCCCCGCCTGTGATCAACGTGGTCGAGTGGTGGGGCTACCTGCACGCCGTCGAACGCGGCGCGCTGGTGCTCCACGGCCCGCATCCCACGTTGTTCGCCGCCTACGCCGCCGCGCAGCAGGCCCTCGCCGCCCAGATCTGGACCCACGACACCCCGGCCGCCGCGGCGCGCGCTCCGAGCGCAAGCCTGGGCGCCAGCGCCAGCTCGGGCCGGGACCGGGCGTGGCGGGAACCTGCCCAGCCGCCGGCATCGGTGTCCCTGACCTGGCATGGCGACACGGCAACGGTCAGCGACCCACGTTTCGGCTGGCTGCACGTCGACGCCGACGACCTCGCCGCCGCACTCACCGTCCGCCCGCATGATCTCGTCCGCGCACTGCAACCCCTCGTCCCCGGAGTCGACGGCAGCGAACCACCCATCACCCTCGCCGCCCTCGCTGCCCTGCACCTTGCCGTCCTGCCCAACATCCACACCGCCGCCCCGCCCTCGCCGCCACCGGCCGGCCCGCCACAAGGACCGCCGCCATCTACACCGCCACCTGGCCCCACCCCGCCGAACGGCCCGACACCGCCGGTTGCTCCTGCCCAGGACCCGCTGCCGCCCATGTCACCGCAGGACCCGCCGCCCATGTCACCGCAGGGCCGGCCGTCGCCCTCGGCGTCCGCGGGCAGCCCGGCATCCGGCGACTCCCGCGCGACCGATGCTCCAACCCGAGAGCCGGAGCCGGGGCCGGAACCCGCATCCGTACTGCCACCGGTGAGCGCCCCGCGGTCACCGGCTGGCCCTGACCTGGATGGTCTCCCGTGACTGCACCTGGACCTGCCTGGGATATCAGCATGCTCGGTAAGCCGGTCGTTCTGGCGGTTCCCGTCCGACTCGGCCAGGACCCGGATGCGCTGCTCGTACTGGCCGCCGCTGCGCTACGTCGACATCTCCTCGGCGCGTCCGCGTCGAGGATCATCGGTCGCCTTGCGTGCAGCGGAGTCGTCGCGCTGCGAACGTTCAGCGCCGTCTATGAGCTGCGCGAACAGGTCGACGGCTGGTCCCTGGTCCGCAGCGGGGGAGAACCCGAACCGGACGAGCTCGCTGCCGCGGCGTGGATCCGCGCCTACCGGCTCGCCCGGGAACGAGTCGAAGCCGCCGCTGTGAACCGTGCGGGCGGGCTGCCATGAGCCGACGCGACGACACCCCTCCCGGCCGCCGCGTGCCCCCGGACGCCGACACTGCCGCGCTCGGCCGTCGCGACTACGGCTTCTTCGACCGCCAGAGCAGCCCGCGCGGGCAACGCGACCTTGCGCGGGCCCGACCGCCATGGACGGGCACCAGACCCCGGCGGGTCGGCGCCGCCACGGCCCATGACCGCACCCTCGGCCTCTCCCGGGCCGTAAGCATGTGGCCGGCGCACACCCTACTGCCGGTCGCCGGCCAGCTCGAGATCCGACATCGCGCCACCGACATCCTCAACGATCTGCGCTGCCTCCCACCCCCGCCATCGACCCGGCCAGACGTAGCACCTTCCCGGCTACTCGCCGCATTCCAGGAGACCGCGGCACACACCCGCCGCCAGCCGGCCCGCACGCAGAGGGCCACCGTCAACCACATCGCCGCAGCTCACCGGCTCGATCCCGAGATGCTCCTCGGCGTCGCCCACGGCGTCGGAACGCTGATTGCCCGCTCGTCCACCTCGGCGTCCACCGGGGCCCGGCCTGGTCGAGCGGATGGCAAGCCGAGCCTGAACGCCCTGCAGGACGCGAACCTGCCGCTCGCCCTGGACACCTACCTGGCCCGCGCCCATCTGCGCGACAGTGCGGCAACCTCCGACCCTGACCTGCCACGGCTGTGGATGACGGCGAACGCACTGCTGCACGGCCTCCCCGCCGCCGTCATCCACACCGAACCCGCCACCGTCCACGGCTCCGACGCGGCCCTGCACCCCCAGCGGACTGATCTTGTCGGCTGGCATGGCATCCACCATGCCCTCGGCGACATGGACGCAGCCGTACGCACCGCCCTCGAAGGACGCCGCTGGCTGGACCAGGCCGGCCATGCCCACGGCCGCAGCGACACCGTGCTCCTCGCCCTCGGCGTCCTGCACGCTTCGCATCCGATCGTCGCCGCCGAACTGGCCCTGCGCGGACCCGGCGCTGCGCCTGGCCGACCTACGGGCGCTCGCCGGCCGGCATCCGCCACCGGCGCATCCGGCCGAGCTCACGGACACCGTGATCAAAGCGATCTGCGACCGCAACGGCTGGCTGCTGGGCACCCCCGACGAACGCCACCACCGCGAACTCGTCGAACGCACCCTCCCCGACGTGATGACCAGCGAGATCCGCACCCGCCTCGCCCACGGCGACACCGCCACGCTCGCCTACGCCCTGCACCAGGCCCCGCCCACCGACACCGACCTTGATGCCCGGACCTGGCGCTGGAACCCCGGCCGCCACCGACGCCTCCAGGTCCGCCAGCTCCTCGGGGAGGCCTCCCGCGAGGCCCACGTCCGTTTCGCGGACTGGCACATTACCGCCCACCCCAGCCGCGCGGTGGCCTTCCTCGCACGCTTCCCCGACCGGATCATCCGCCGCGGACTGACCGTCCACCCCGAACCACCAACCCCCTCAGCGCCGCTGCGACCGACACCGGAACCACCCCCCGCAGCATCACCGCCTGCGGCACCGCCGCTACCAGAACTGTCCGCCTGGCCGGGGCCGCCCCTGCCCAGCCCGTGAACACACCCGGCAGCCGATACCCGCCACCCTCCTGCACCGGTCGCCCCTCGCACCTCGACCAGCTGAGAGAAGCCCATGCACCCGCCGACCTCTTCTGAGGCCCTGCACCGCCTACCCCTGACCCTCGACCTTCAGAACGCCGCCCCCTACTTCCGGATCGGTCGGACCCTCGCCTACGAACTCGCCCGCGCCGGCGACTTCCCATGCCCCGTCCACCGCTACGGCCGGCTCTACCGCATCCACACCGCCGACCTCCTGACCACCCTCGGCCTCGACCGTGGCGGCTGGGCCGCCTGGCACGCCGCCCGCATCCGCCGCCTACCCGCCGTCGTCGACCTGCCTACCGCCGCCGGCCTGTTCTTCATCGGCCGCAGCCTCGCCTACACCCTCGCCCGCAGCAACGAGTTCCCCTGCCCGGTTCGCCGCTACGGCCGCCTCTACCGGGTCCGCACCGTCGACCTGCTCGACGCCCTCGGCCTGACCGCACCGAGCGATGCATGACCCCCTCACCTACGGCACCCTCACCGGCGAAGCCACCCGCCTCGCCGCCACCGCCGCCGCCATCCCCCCACGCCCCACCGCCCGCGTCGGCGAGATCCTCGACCACGCCGCCGGCATCGGCCGCCTGTTCGCCCTCGCCGGACGCCACGCCACGTTCCTCAACGCCCCTTCGACAGGGTTGGCCGCACCACCCCGCTGATCAACCGGCTGGCCGCCACCAGCCGCCTCGCCGACCAGCTCTACGCCACCCCACCCCCGGACGCACCCCCTGGCACCGCGCCGCCGACACCCTCGGCGCCGCCCACGACCTACTCGCCACCCACCTCGACCGCGCCGGCCACCACCGCAGCCTCGACGCCGTCATCCTCGCCGACCCCCTCGCCGTGCGCGGCGCCATGGTTCGCCTCGCCGACATCACCCTGTCCGCCGCCCACACCGCCACCACCACCCACCTCTGGCACACCATCCGCCAGGCCCTCGACCAGACCACCTCCCGCGGCCTCCACGGCCGCACCGTTCCCGCCCTGGTCAGCGCCACCGGACGCTCCCTCATCGACAGCAGCAGAACCGGCCCCCACCCAGACCGCCGCGACTATGCCCGCGCCCTCGACGTCCTGCGCCGAGCCGCGATCCTGCTACCCGAGATCGCCGAACGCAGCGGCCTGGCGGCCCAGAACCTCACCGTCCACCAGGCACTCCTGGGGCCCACCGGCACCCTCGGCGGCGGCGAACCGATCTCCGTAAACGAGCAGACCTGGCTCCTTGACGCCTACCACCAAGCCACCCGCAGCGGCGCCACCAGCATCACCCACCTGTTGCGCCTACCCGGCACCCACCCCCACCGCGACCGCGCCCTCTACCTCGTCCAACGCTATGCACCCGAACCCGACCAGGAACTCCTCGACATCCCCCACCACAACCCCCCACCCGACGCCGTGGGAGGCGCCGCCTGGCGAACCCCCCCACCTCATCGAAACCACCGACGGACTGATCCGCATCGACGACCACCGCCACGGCCTGCTCCAGGTCCACGCCACCACCCTGTCCACCGCCGTCACCCACACCCCACAAACCCTCCGCCGCATCCTCGCCGACAGCCCCTGGATCGGCCTCGACGGCACCGAAACCCTCATCACCCTCGCAGCCCTCACCGCCATCCACGCCCCGGAGAGGCTGAAGGGGTCTGGGCTCGACGAAAGTGCCTCGGTGAAGCCGCTGGAGGCGCCCGATGTCAACCATATCCATCCCCCGCACACCACGATCCCGGCCGCCTTACCTGCAACTGAACAACCCGATCTTGGGCCTTGATGCCGTATCTTCAGCGAGCGCCTGCGCGCTTAGCGGTAAAATCAACCCCGGCCCCCACCTGCTGACCGGCAGATCGCAGCAGTGTCGTTCGGATGCTCTCATGATCGAGCGGGACGGTCGCGTGACCTGCTTTCGCGGGAAGTACTTTCATTCTGCGCCGAGTTCGATCCGGTCTCCGTCGTCGATCCGCTGGCGTGATGCGGGCCTTCGGTCTTGGTTGCGGTCTTTCGGGGCTTCTCGATAAATCGTCTCTTGAGTTCCGCGGCTTCAGAGTGCCTTCCTGACCGAATTAGGAGGCGGCTGAGATCCAGCGCGAAAAACGCGCGCTCGCCGGCTTCCACGGTTAATTGTTCAACTATCTGCACGTACACGGGAGAGTCGGATCGAGCGGATCCTCCAGCACCATCCAGCGCCAATGGCTTGTCGCTCTCATCCAGTGCGCGCAGGAGCCGCCGCACGGGCTCGACGATCTCGACTGCCCGAGCAGGGTCAGGATCGTGTCGAGCAAGATGCCAGAGAAGGGCGTGACGTGGCTCGGTCCAGACCGACTTGTCGAGATGATCGAGCTTCAGATCGGCTAGGTCGACGCCCTGCCGCCACTTGATGACCTGGCTCCAGCCTGCGGCGGCATCTTGACTGACATGGACGTCGATATCTTCTACACGGATCATTGAAAGAGCAAGCTCGGAGGTAACTTTGTTCGCAAGTTCACGTTTAAGCCTCTGATTGACCAGGTCACGCGCAAGCGCAGGATCGCCCACGGTCAAGATGCATGTCACTTCACCGGCCCGTTCCGCCACCAGTCCACGAACCGCGCTCCAACCAACACCGTAGCTGAGGTTACTCGGGGTCAACCAGGAGACAGTGCACGAGATTATAAAGGGAAATCCCGCTGCTGCACTCGGCAGAATTTCGACGAGGTGCTCCGATCGTGCCACCCTGGGAGTCGGGGGTGTTGCATTCACGGAATCTTGGTCGAGGCCGGCCAGTTCCTCGTCCCTTCGGAGGAGATGCCCTCCATATGATATGCCTGCAACGACTATGACCACAACGAGGAGTAGCCAGCCCAGGCTGCCCACGGAGAAGGAGACGATTAGAATGGTCGCAGCGAAGAGGAGGGTGGCCAGGATGGCGCGCGCGGACCATCCCGATGGAATCCTGGGAATCATTTTTCTGCCGTCTTTTCGGTTTGATCTGAATTAACTATTTCGTTGCCGTCGGGTCCGGTTGCTTCGGCCGCCGAAATGAGCCGGTCCAGTAGTTCTTCGTAGATCCGCTCCAAAGCTGGATCGCCTCCCCATGCCATGGTGGCGGCCCATGCCTGATTTGTTAGCATGTTGCGAAGCTTTAACCGATTACCGCAGGCGTCGACGAGGATATCCAGGATGTGTATGCGTCCCGGCCGGTCCGCCGCCGTGAGCCAGTCCTTGAGTCGCGGGACCAGCGCCCAGGGTCGTCCGACGGCGAGGGCCACTCTCCAAGCGAGGGTAAGCGTTTCGACTATGGGTCGACCTGATCGTAGTTCCGGAGACAGGATTGGGGCGCTCGTAGTCTCCCGCGCGGGGTCATTGAACGCATCGGGATATACTTTCTGGAGGCGGTCTGTCTCTGTCAGCTCCAAGAAAATCTCGACAGCCCTGCTCGTTCGCCGTTCATAGCGGTTGTCGTCCTTGGGGAGATCGCTGAAGGCAGTGAGAGCGACTGCCGCGGCTCGCTCTGCGAGGTAGGTCATGATTTTGTTCAGTACCTTTGTGTAGTTTTCGGCGCTCCGCCCGAGAGGCATCATTGAGTCGGCTGCGGCACTGCCTACTCTCCGTTCAGGGTGCGCCATGAAGTGCCACAGCCGTGTGATCGCCGCGTCAGGATGATCAACTGCAAGCTCCTTGCACAGGCCGATAAGGAGCGATGCGGCGTGTGGTGGCAGCCGGGAGTCGCGAGACCAGTCGTAGAAGGCTTGGCGGAAGAGCACGCTTGCGCGCTCGTCATCCAGCCCTCGGCGCAACGCCATCGTGGCGGCAACACGATGGGGCCGCTCCGGTCGCTCCATCCAGCGCTGCGCCAACAGAAGTAGATCCGCGCCCTCACCGGAGTCGACCGTCTGGTCGATGATCCGCTCGGCTAACCTCGCCAGAGCGTCGGACCCGTCCCGGTACCTGGACAGTCCCGCCGCGAGCTGATCAAACCATTCGAGATAAATATCAACAAGATGAGGATTGAATTCCCAGAAATATCTTCGTAGAGCCGCACCAAGTGACAGTTGTTTGAACCGCACAGGGCGTGACCAAGGGATTCCGTTGGGATCCGGTGCCGCTTCCACAGTGTTCAGCCAGTCGGTCATGTCCTGCAGACTGAAAGGGTGCGCCGACTTCTCCGGCGGGTCGGACGGATCGGAAATGCGGATGAGCTCCTTCTCCGCGAACGAGATGATGGGGTAGGTAGCTCCCTCCAGCATGGCAACGCAGGCGACCCGAACCCGCCAGACTGCCACGTCTGCGTCCGTTCCGGCACTCCCGTGCTTAAAATTGTTGACATAAGCGTCATAGACGCTGAGCACGTCGCCGGCAACGGCCTCGATGGCCTGCGAGAGCCAGTCCACGTGACCGCTACAGCCAATGTCCGGCGATGAGAGTGCGAGCTGCGCGATCCGTGCGATCGTCTCGGCGTTGAGGCTCTCCAGCCGATTTCTCAGGTCGGCCAGGCGAACATCGGCCGGGGTGATCGGGATGCCGTCCGCGCATAGATGAGAGGCCAGTAGCGTCGGGGCATCCCGGTAGTTGTCAAGTCAACTGGGACAGTGGGTCGTCGCTCGGTTGGCTTGGAATGGGCTGGTTGATCCACACTGTGTCGGGTAGGCGGGGTGGCCGGGGGCGGCGGGTGAACCGCTCGGGGTGGGCCGCGTGGGCACGGTCGAGGGTGGCCTGCCGGTGGGCCTGGACCTGGTCGGCGGTGCCGAAATGGACCGAGGCGGGAGTGTGGAACCCGATCCCGGAATGACGATGGTCATGATTGTAGGCGGTGAAGAAACCCTCGCAGTAGGCACGGGCATCGGCCAACGACCCGAACCGCTCCGGGAAATCGTAGCTGTACTTGAGAGTTTTGAACTGGGCTTCCGAAAACGGATTGTCGTTCGACGTCCGTGGCCGTGAATGGGACCGGTGGACACCCAGGTCGATGAGGAGTTCCGACACCTGCTTCGAGACCAT
>NZ_JAMQQG010000305.1:8641-28864 GCF_023716925.1 Frankia sp. R82 | reverse complement strand
GAGGCCACCCGCCCTGCCGGGGCGTCGCCGGCGGCGGGCCCGGTCGCCGGATCTGGCGTCGGGTGCGCCCCGGTCCCGGTAGGTGGCACGGCTGGCGCCGTGTGGCCGGGTTCGGCGGTCGCCGGGGAGGCGGCGGTGGTTGACGGATGGACCTCGGGTCTCGGGTCGTTGGCCGCCAGCTTGTGGTGGGCGTCCGGGTCCGGCCCTCGGCTCGACGGGAGCTTCAAAGCCGTCGCCCCGAGGACGATGAGGACTGCCATGACGGTGACAACGACAGAGAACCGCCGCCAGCGGGCACCGTGCATGCTGCCGGTGCCGTTCGCGGCCGGTGGACGGCGAGGGCGGCGCGGCTTCGGCCCAGGCGCCCCTGTTGCCGGGACGGGCGTTGCCGGCGCTGGTGGATGTGCTTGCAGCTGTAGCGGTGCTGCGGTCCTCAGGTTGGCGGCGTCGGCCGGTTCCGGGCTGGGTGTCTCCGTTGTCGGAAGGGCCGTTGCCGCTGCCGGTGGCTGTGTCGTGGCCCGTGGATCGGCACTGTCGGCCGGTTGCGGCCCGGGCGCTTGCGCTGTCGGTGCCAGCGCAGCCGCAGCCCCCGGATCGGCGGCGTCGGTCGGTTCCGGTTCGGGCGTCTCCGTTGCTGGTTCGGGCGCTTCCGGTTCCGGTGTCCCCGGTTCCGGTTCGGGCGCTTCTGGTTCGGGTTCGGGTGTTTCCGTCGCCGCTTCGGGCGCTTCCGTTGCCGGGTCGGCCGCTGCCGCTGCTGCCGCGAGTGCCGCTGGCTGTGGCGGAGTCGCGGTCCCCGGGTCAGCGGTGTCAGCCGGTCCTGGCCACGATTCGGTCGCGACGGGTGGCGGTGGCCATCGCAGCGGCGGCAGGGCGGGTCGGCCGGCGAGGCCTGGCTGGAGCGCGCACAGGTCGGCCACCCCGGGCCGGTCCGCGGGATTCTTCGCGAGCATGGCCGACAGGACGGTCCACAGCGCGTCGTCGAGGCCGGGGGGACGACCGGGCAGGAGATCGACGTGGGCGCGCATGACGGCCAGCGGCATCGGCCCGGCGAACGGTGCGACTCCGCTGACCAGCTCGTAGAGCATGACGCCGGCGGCGTAGACATCCGCGGGCGGACCGGTCTGGGCGCTGTTGACCATCTCCGGGGCCATGTAGGTCGGCGTGCCGAAGACATCCTGACTGGTGGTCAGCCTGGTGGAACCCACCACGCTGGCGATCCCGAAATCGGTCACCTTCGGGTGCGGCGCCGGGCCGCTGGCGTCAAGCAGGACGTTCGCGGGTTTGAGGTCGCGGTGGACGATGCCAAGGGCGTGGGCGACGCCAAGACCGGTCAGGATGTCGACGGTCAGGGCGACCGCCTCGGCCGGCGACAGCGTCCCCCGGGAACGCAGATACTGGCGCAGGTCGGGACCCTCGATGAAATCCATCACAATGGCCAGTCGATCGTGTTCGGCGACCAGATCCCAGACGTTCACTACGAACGGCGACCGAATGCGGCGGAGCACAGATTGTTCCCGTATGAACCGGGCGACCATCTTCTGGTCGGTGGCGAGTTCCGGCAGCAGGACCTTGAAGGCGAGGACTCGGCCGTCCTGGTCGTGACCTCGCCACACCTCCCCCATCCCACCCCGTCCGACCAGGGATTCCAGGGTGTAGGAACTGCCCAACCTCATCGCCATGCCGGTCCCCACCGCTTCGATCGTCGTGCCGTGTCGTCGCTGACAAACTCGGTTATATACGACCTGTTCGACAGCTGCCGTTTTGTGACTACTGATATGAATGGGCCGCGGGCTCGCGGGCGCTGGTTGACGGGGCCGAGGTAGCCGTGGGCGGCCCTGGCGTCGGTCCTGATCGACCTGTTGATCCCTTCGGGCTGGGGCGCGCCCGCGTCAGCCGAGGTGGCACATGCACTCGGCACCGCACCTGGCTCCGACGTGTACGAGCGGGCCCGCCTCGTTCGCGACCGGGCCAGACCGACGCACACGTGACCAGCTACGCCGGAATTCCGCCAGGCCGATGCCGTGGTCACCACACCGGGTGCGGACTCGGCGCGTTCGTCCGGGCATTTCCGCCGGGGCAGTCGCATGCCGAGGGTTGTTCGGAGTGTCAGGCCCGGATTTCCCTAATATCCCTCGACATGACGATGAGATGCGTCACCCGCATCCATCCGGATGTTGGAGTGTGCCATCGTGACCGATCCGGCGACGTTCATGTCCTTGATGCGGGTTACGGGAGGCAGAAAAGGCGGATGGTGTGTCGGCCTTGCCGAGGCGAATGTGCAGGATGGTGGAAGGGGTGGCATCCGACACGGACAAAGGCCAGGCAGGATCCGGTCGGTGTGAGTTGCGCGGCGATGCGGCAGCCGATCCGTGGTCTCCCATTCCCCGCCGGATCTCGCGCGACATCGCGGATGATCGCGAGGAGGTCCCGTCCCGGCGGCGTCGGCCAGGTCCGGGAGCCAGAGCCCACGGGTACACGGGCCCACTGCTGATGCGGCATGGGCTGCTCAGGCGCCGTGGCCGGACCCGCCGAGGGTGATGTTGCCATGGATGGTGTGGGTCTGGACAAGGCCGCCGTCGACGCGGGCGTTGCCGTCGACGATGTTCGTGACCGATCCGGGCGCATCGACGGATGCCGTGGAGGCGGCCCAGGACTGCAGGGCCGCAGCGAACACGGGGTCGGTGAGCGCGCGGGCGGCGAGGTGCCGCGCGAGGGTCTCGACCGCTGCCGGGTCGGGCTCCAGCGCGCCCGGGTCCCGTTCGGTGAGATCCCGGGCGGGCGACCCGGAACCGAACATCCGCTGCA
Source organism: Frankia sp. R82 (assembly GCF_023716925.1). GTDB lineage: Bacteria > Actinomycetota > Actinomycetes > Frankiales > Frankiaceae > Frankia. The sequence goes on along the minus strand of NZ_JAMQQG010000305.1, from coordinate 26,059 downwards.
CCAGGCCGGCCAGGGCGTGCCACGCCTGCACGCCGGCTTCTCCCGCCGTCCCCGCAAGCACCGCGGTGAGGGTGGCAACCAGTGCCGGAACGCTCAGCGGGTCCAGATCCACCGACCCAGGCTACCCGGAAAGGATGCTGTGGGTAGTCCTGTCGTACTTGTGTGGGATGGTCCATGGGGCGGCCGACGTGTCGTACCGTGATGGGGCAGCTGACAGGGGTGAGCATCGCATTCCGGGCGTCGCCCGTAGCGGGCACGGACAGCGGAGATGCGTGGATGGCCAGCGGCGAGTCGTCCGGGCACAGCTCGTCCACGCACAACACGGCCAACACCGCCTCCGGGCAGGCCGGGAATCTGGTCCAGGCCGGGCATATCGATGCGGTCCATGTGCATGGCCCTGGTATTCCGGTGCAACCGGCGGTTCACTCACCCGTACCGGCGCAGCTTCCGGCGACCGAGGGCGGCTGGCGGCTTCGTCAACCGGCGTCAGGACCGGGATCGGTTTCGCGAGATCATCGATGGCGAACCCGAACCGGCGCGGCCGACGGTCGTGCTGGTCAGCGGAATGCGCGGCGTCGGCAAGCCGACGGCCGGCCACGCGGTGGGCGCACGAGCTGCGGGACAGTTTCGACGACGGTCAGCTCTACGTGGACCTCGGTCACTTCGCTCGCCGTGGCGCCGTCGAGACCGGTGACGTGCTGCGCTCGCTTCGACGCTGCTTCGAACATTCCAGTCGCGACGAGAACAAGTCAGGATCGAGAAAAGGTGATCTCGGGGTGGCCCGGTGGCCCGGTGGCCCGGTGGCCCGGTGGGCGGGTCAGCGCAGGCCGGAGCGGACGAAGCCGTTGATGACCTGGCGTTGCAGGGCCAGGTAGAGGGCGAAGATGGGCAGGCAGGCGAGGCCGGCGGCGGCGGTGAGGGGGCCCCAGGCCTCGACCTCGGTGGAGTTGAGGAAGCTGTTGATGCCGAGCTGCAGGACGCTGTTGTCACGCTGCAGGACCATCGCCGGCCAGAAGTACTCGTTCCAGGCGTTGACGAACAGCAGGATCGCCAGCGCCGACAGAGCCGCGCGCAGGTTCGGGACGACGACCGTCCACAGCGTCGACCACGACGAGCGGCCGTCGATGCGGGCCGCCTCGAGCAGCTCCTTGGGGAAGCTGTCGAAGTGCTGGCGCAGCAGCAGCACACCGAGCGCGGAGACGAGGTTCGGCACGATCACGCCGGTCAGGGTGTTGAGCAGGCCCAGCTGGTGCAGCAGCACGTAGTTCGGCAGCATCGTCACCTGGAACGGCACCAGCCAGGTGCCGACGAACGCCAGGTAGAGCAGCCGCTTCAACGGGAAGTTCCACACCGCGAACGCGTAGGCGGCGAGAATGGACGTCAGCAGCTGGCCGAGCGCGGTGAGTGCGGCGACCATCGTCGTGTTCAGCAGCAGCCGGGCGAGGTCGAGCTCGTCGAGGGCGTCCCGGTAGCTGCCCACCGACAGCGGCCACGGCAGCACCGAGGTCTTGTAGACGTCGTCGGGCCGGCGCAGCGACGTCGCGTACATCCAGTAGATCGGGAAGACGCAGGCCAGGCCCAGCAGGGCGAGGGTGACATGGCCGACGACGGTCATCACCCGGGAGCGGCCGCCGGGGATGTCGTCGCCGTCGGCCGCGGCGATGGCGGCAACGGGCTCGAGTACCGCCTGCTCGGCGGTCGGCCCCTCGATGGCGAGTGCCACGGCGGCCCTCCTGTCTCCTGCGGTTGGACGGATGTCAGTAGCTGGACGGATGTCGGTGGCTGGACGTCGTCGGCGGCGGTCCGCGGCCGGCAGCCGGCGGTTAGCGGCCGGCCGCCGGCGGGCGGTCAGTTGTCGTGGAAGGTGAGGCGGTCGGACAGCCAGACGAGGAAGGCCGCGACCAGGGTGAAGCCGAAGAAGAAGATCACGCCAGCGGCAGCGGCGAAGCCGGCGTCGAAGCTCTTGAAGCCGTACTGCCAGAGCAGGTAGTAGATGTTGGTGGTGGCACTGACCGGGCCGCCCTGGGTGAGCGTGTCGATCAGCGGGAAGGTCCACGTCCCGGCGAGCAGGACGGTGGTCAGCACCAGGAACACCAGCGTCGGGGACAGCAGCGGCAGGGTCAGCCAGCGGGTCGACTGCCAGCGGGAGGCGCCGTCGACGGACGCGGCCTCGGAGTAGTCGCCGTTGATGGACGCAAGCCCGGCCGAGACGACCAGCACGGCGAACCCGAGCATCTGCCAGCCGGCGATCCCGGTGATCGACAGCAGCGCGGGGAGTCGTTCGTGCAGCCAGTTCGTCTTCAGGCCGGTGGCCCGGTTGACGATCCCGGAGCCGGGGGTGAGCATCCACTGCCACACCGCGGCGCTCGCGACCGGTGCGACCAGGAACGGGGCGAAGATCAGGGCCTGGTAGACGGTGCGGGCCCGGCCGCGGACCTCGGCGGTGAGCAGTCCGACGATGATCGGGATGATGATCGTGAACGGCAGCAGCAGGGCGATCATCGCCACGGTGCGCAGCACCGAGTTGCCGGCCTCCGGCAGGGTGAACAGCCGGTGGTAGTTGTGCCAGCCCTGCGGGATCGCCGGCTGGTCCGGCGACAGGTTCCACGAGTAGAACGAGTAGTTCGCCGTCTGGACCAGTGGACGGTAGATCCAGACCACCAGCATGCCCAGCGCCGGTGCCAGGTACAGGTACGGGATGACACCACGGCCGAGCATCCGGGCCAGGCTCCCCGCCGAGCGGCGGGCGTGGGACGGGCCGGGCGTGCCCGCCCCGGCGCTGGGGGGTGGCGCCGGGGCGAGCTGCGTGGGGGGTGCTACCTCGACGAACATCGCGTCACGCCGCCGGTGGGGAGGTGGGCGTAAGCCGGCGGACGTAGGCGAGGTACTCGCCGGCGTCCCGGTCGTAGACGTGCTCCACGTCCAACGGGATGGCGGTGGCGACGAGCTGGCCGTCGACGAGGTCGATCCGGCTGAGCCCGCCGACCCGCAGACCCCGGTGACGGCCGGTGGCCGGCAGGGCGTCCACGGTGTAGGACAGCGCCGGGCAGATCCACACCGGCACGCCGGCGAGCGTGCCGCAGCCCGGGTGGTGGGCGTGCCCGGACAGGACCATCCGCACGTCGGTGCCCTCGATGACCTTGGCGAGGCGCTCGGCGGCGACCAGGCGCAGCAGGTGCACCGTCGGCATCGGGGACGGCAGCGGCGGATGGTGCACGACCAGCAGGGTGCCGCGCGGCGCGGGGGTGGCGAGCTGGTCGGCGAGCCAGTCGAGCTGGGCGTCGGTCAGCCAGCCGTCGTGGCGCCCGGGTGTGCTCGAGTCGAGCACGACGACCCGCAGCCCGTCGATCAGATGAACCTGGTCGCACGGATCGTCGGGGGAGGAGGAGCCTTGTTCCAGTAGTTCGGTGCGGAAGGCGGCGCGGTCGTCGTGGTTGCCCATGGCGTAGATGACGGCGGCGCCGAGGCGGTCGGCCAGCGGGTCGATCACCTCGCGCAGCCGGCGGTAGGCCTCGCGGTCGCCGTTGTTGGCGAGATCCCCGGTGAGCAGGATCCCCGCGACCGGACCGGCCGAGTCCGCCAGGGTGGCGGCTGCCGCCTCGAGCAGGCGGTAGGTGTCGACCTGGTCATGGATCAGCTGGCCGCGCGGGACAAGGTGCGTGTCGCTCACCTGGATCAGGGTCATCTCGGCCGGTCCGGTCGTCGTCATGCGATCAGGCCTTCGGGAGCAGCGACGTGCCCTGCCGCAGGGCGGAGCTCAGCGTCGACTTGGGGTCGGCGCCCTGGTAGACGGACCGTTCGACAGCGTCCATCATGCCGTCGCGGATCTGCAGGTAGCTGTTGCCGGGGATGGCCACCCACGGCTCCATGCCCTTGAGCTGCTCGAGGTTCGGCTTGATCAGCGGGTTCGCCTTGGCCCAGTCCTGCAGCCCGGCCGGGTCGTCGACCAGGCCGGTGCGCAGCGGCAGGTAGCCGATCTTCTGGGAGATCTCGGTGTAGGCGGCCTCGCTGGTCAGGAACTTGATCAGATCCCAGGAGGCGCGCTGCTTGGCCGGGTCCTTGGACAGCACGAACAGCGACGCGCCGGAGTTCGTCGGGACGGTCGGCTTGGTGCCGAAGGCCGGCATCTTCGCCGAGCGAATGTCCCAGTTGCCGCCCTTCGCGCCCTTGACCAGGGTCGCCTGGATGGCGCTGGTCTCCAGCAGCATGCCGATCTCACCGCGGGCGAAGCTCTCGTACGCCTGCTTCTGCGCGAGGACGGGCGTGAGCCCTTCCTTGACGTAGCGCTGCGCGTCCGCGACGACCTCGACGGCCGGCGCCTGGTCGTAGGTGAGCTGGGTGCGGTCGGTCGAGATCACCCGTCCACCGTTGGAGCGGACCAGGCTCTGGAAGCACCAGTCCTTGGCGGTCTTGGTGAGGCAGTCGAGGTACAGGCCCTTGCCGCCGCCCTTCGCCACGATGGCCTTCGCGTCGGCCTCCGCCTCGTCCCAGGTCGTCGGCGGTTTGGCCGGGTCCAGGCCCGCCTTCTGGAACAGGGTGGCGTTGTAGTACAGCACCGGGGTGGAGAAGACGAACGGGACGCCGTAGGTCTTGCCCTGGTAGTCGCCGAGGGTCCGTGCGGTCGGCGCGTACGGGTACTTCGCGCCGTCGAAGTTCTGCTGGACGGCGTCCTTGCCGACCAGGTCGTCCAGCGGCTTCGCGCCGAGGGACTTGATGGTGAAGTCCAGGTCGGAGAAGCCGAGCTGGGCGACGTCCGGCGGGGAACCGGCGGCGATCTGGCTCTGCAGGCTCGACACCGTGTCGGTGGCCGGGTTGGGGCTGGAGCCCTTCGGCTTCTGCGGCGTGACGGTGATGTTCGGGTAGGCCTTCTCGAACTTGCCGATCAGGTCGTTGAAGGTGTCGGTCCAGGCGCCGGCCTGGCCGAAGTTGTAGCTCTCGAAAACGATCGAGACCTTCTGGTCCTTGCCGAGCTCGGGCACCTTGCTGGCGGGGGTGCTGGTGGCCTGCGTGCTCCCGCCGGGCGAGCCGCAGCCGGCCAGGACGGACATGGCGGTCGCTGCCGCCACGGTCACCAACGTCAGTGATCTGCGGACGGACGTTCTTTTCACAGGTGCTCCTTGACGGAGTGGAGGGCGTGGCGGCGAATCTGTGTGACGGGTGGATCGGTGTGACGGGTGGTGCGTGCGAAGGCCCCGTGGTGCGGCAGAAAGATTCGAGGGAAACGGTTCAGGTGGTGACCGGCACCCGGGCGGGCGGGACGGACACCGGCTGGTCGGACTGCCAGACCAGCCGACGGCCCGAGTCGCGGTCGAACAGGTGGGTGTGCTCGGGACGGGCACTCAGAGCGATCGCGTCGCCGGCGGTGAGCCCGGCCGGGCGGCGGGCCCGCACCCGCACCTCGGTCGCGCCGATGACGCAGTGCGCGATCTCCTCGCTGCCGAGGTTCTCCACCGTCCGGATCGTGCCGCGCAGCACCGCCGGGCCGGTCTCGTGAGCGGAGCCGCTGTCGGTGCTGTCGGTGCTACCAGTGCCGCCCGTCGCCGAGGTGACCAGCAGATGCTCGGGACGGATCCCGAGCTGGATCGCGCGGCCTGCGGCCGGGTCCCCGCCGTCCCGCGGCGCACCGGCGGCGGCGACCCTGATGCCCAGGGGGACGTCCACCTGGGGGGCGACGGCGTGGAGCTGGCCGTCGCGGGTGACGAGCTCGGCGTCGAGCAGGTTCATCGGCGGCGAGCCGAGGAACGCGGCGACGAACGCGGACGCCGGCTGGTCGTACACCTCGGTCGGTGAGCCGATCTGCTCGAGGCGGCCCCGGTTGAGCACGGCGACCCTGGTCGCCATCGTCATCGCCTCGACCTGGTCGTGGGTGACGTAGATGAACGTGCGGCCGAGCCGGCGGTGCAGCTCGGTGATCTCGGTGCGGGTGGCGGTGCGCAGCTGGGCGTCGAGGTTCGACAGCGGCTCGTCCATCAGGAACGCCCCCGGGTCGCGGACCAGGGCCCGTCCCAGGGCCACTCGTTGGCGCTGGCCACCGGAAAGCTCCCGCGGTCGTCGGTCGAGCAGCGCCGACAGGTCCAGGATCTCGGCGACCTCGGCCACCCGGCGGCGGACGTCGGCCCGGCGCACCCGGCGGGCACGCAGCGGGAAACCGATGTTGCGGGCGACCGTGAGGTGCGGGTAGAGCGCATAGCTCTGGAACACCATGGCGAGGTCGCGGCCCCGGGCCGGAATGTCGGTGACGTCCCGGCCGTCGACGAGAATGCGGCCCTCGCTCGGCGCCAGCAGACCGGCGATGGCCCGCAGCAGCGTCGACTTCCCACAGCCGCTCGGTCCGAGCAGCACCAGGAACTCGCCGTCGGCGATGTCGAGACTGACGCCGTCGACGGCCTTCGCCCCGCCATATCGTCGGGTGACGTTCTCAACGGTGATGCGGCTCACTGGTGCCCCCTCCGTTTCCGGCGAACTCGCAACCGGACTGCGGTGTCGTCCCGCGGCTCGCCGGCGCCGGACCAGCTGGCGGACCGGCCGGGTCGGAATGAACATCCGGCGTTCGGTCCGTGTGCGATACATGCGGTTCGATGTCGACCGGCCGAAGTTCAGCAGGCCATGGTGTCCGGGTGGTGAACGGATCACGACGAAAGCGTCCGTGACCGCCCATGATTGAGGTTTTCGATGGCATGAGAGGTCCTGCTGGCAGGGCCTTCCGTGGCCCGTCCGGGTGCGCTAGCGAGCCGTCGCTGTTCATGATCGAGATGCCGCTGTCGGTGGTGGACGCGCTCTGGTCCGGCTGTGGGCACGTCACCCGGGCGGTAGACAGCCGCCCACCACCCGGCACCCGCCACCCGGCATGACACGCCGTGACTAACATGGCCCCACAAACCGAGACAATCCCGGTCGTGTCGATCTACCTGTTCCTTCTACCGGGTTCAAACTGAAATTTTGTCCGCTTCATCCCGGTAGAAGGACCCATTCGCCTCGCCAGGCCGCCGGCGTCGACGACGGCCCGTGACGGCGGCGATGCCGGCCGTCGAGGCCGGCCCGGCGGGCGACTTTTATAGCATTCAGGAAATTCTGCGCGTGGATCGTGGACGGCAATACCGCGCCACCCGCCGTGCCTCGCGGGGTTCGACAGCTGTCAGGGGGACTGGATGTCGGTCGGGGAACGGCACCGGCACCGGCATCGCCGGCCTGCCCAGGACGAGGCGGTCGGCACGGTCATCACCGGCAACCGGCAGCGCTGGTGGATCGCGGTCGCGGTGCTGACCGCGGTCGCACTCGCCGTCCGGCTGGGTTTCCTGTTCGGCTGGCTGTATCCGATGAAGATCGCCGGGGATGCCTACTACTACCATCACGCCGCGAACATGTTCGTCGACGGGCGAGGGTGGCCCAACCCGTACCTGCTCATCGACAGGAACGAATATCTGGCGGACGCGCAGCATCCGCCGCTGACCAGCCTGCTGCTTGCCGTTCCCTCGTTGTTCGGGCTGCGCAGCTTTGTCGACCACCAGGTTTTCTCGTGTCTGCTCGGCGCCACGTCGGTCGTCGTGGTCGGGCTCGCCGGGCGCCGGATCGCCGGCCCGGTCACCGGCCTGATCGCCGCGGCGATCGCCGCCGTCTACCCGGGTATGTGGCTCAGCGACGCCCTGCTCATGTCGGAGACACCCGCGATCGGGTCCTGCGCGCTGCTCATCCTCGCCAGCTACCGGCTGTGGGACCGGCGCCGGCCGCTGGACGCGGTCCGCGTCGGTGCCGCCCTGGCCGCCGCCATGCTGGCCCGGACCGAGCTGGCACTGCTCGCGCTGGTGCTGGCCACCCCGCTCGTGCTCCGGCTGCCCACGGTGAGCTGGGCCCACCGGCTCCGGCTGCTCGGGGCCTGCGGGGCGACCTGCGGGCTGCTCATCGCCCCCTGGGTCGGCTACAACCTGTCCCGGTTCGAGGAGCCGGAACTCATCTCCAGCGGGCTTGGGGTCACGCTGGCCGTCACCCACTGCGACACCACCTACCATGGCGGGCAGCTCGGCTGGTGGTCGCTCGACTGCGCGACCTCCCTGCCCGACCCACCGGCGGAGGCGTCCCGGCGCGACCGGTACTACCGCGAGGCGGCGTTGCGCTACATCAGGGCGAACTCCGGCCGGCTGCCGGTCGTCGCGGCGGCCCGGCTGGGCCGGACCTGGGCGGTCTACCGACCGTGGCAGCAGGCGTGGTTCGACACCCTCGAGGAACGCCCGCAGACGGTCAGCAGGATCGGATCGGTGTCGCTGTGGTCTCTGGGCGTGGCCGGCGCCGGCGGTGTGGTCGTCCTGTGGCGCCGCCGGGTACCGGTGCTGCCGCTGCTCGCCACCCCGATCGTGCTCTCCCTGGCCTCGATGCTCATCTACGGGACGACCCGGTTCCGGGCCGCGGCCGAGCCCAGCGTCGTGCTGCTCGCCGCGGTCGGACTGGGCGCCCTGCTGTCCTCGGTCCTCGCCCGGCGCCGGCGGGACATGTCCACACCCACCCGGCAGACGAACGTGCTCCTGGACGAGCATGCCTAACCGGGATCAGCGGCCGACGACCGCGGGCTGACTTCAGGGTCGCGGATCCAGGCGGCCACCGCGGGGCCGATCACGGCCGCGTCCTTCACCCAGGCGAAGTGGTCGCGGTGGGCCACGGCGTCCGCGGCGGTGATGTGCCAGCGGGCCAGGCGGGCGCGGGGCATCCGACGGCACAGGAAGTCGACGTTCGACGCCGGTCCGAGCCGGTCGTCGTCCAGCGAGATGGCGAGCACCGGCAGGTCGAGCTCGGCCAGCAGCCGATCGTAGTCGCGACGGGTGCCGTACGGCCGGTAGCGGCTGGTGCGGGAGTGCCGCGCCCAGTCGGTCATCACCCGCCCCGGCATCGCCCCGCCGATGAGCATTCCCCCCGGCCAGTACCCGCGGAACCGGGCGACCAGGCCGATCGTCTGGATCGAGTACAGCGCCTCCGCCCAGCGGCGCGGCCCGAACGCCTTCCAGTACACGGTGCCCGTCCCGAGCACGCAGATCCCGGCGATCCCCGGATCGTCCGGGCTGTCCGTCCCCGCGGCGTCACCGGTGTGGCGTTGGCGGGATTCGCCGGTCGCGGCGGCGGCGTGCAGCAGGGCGATCTGGCCACCGAGGCTGTGGCCGAACAGGTGGGGTCGCACGCCGGGAAACCGGTCGCGCACGGCCGCGAGCACCCGCGGCAGATCATCCTCGATGAGTTCGCGGTAGCCGAACGTCGGCTGGTCGTGCAGCCCCGGCCGGGACTCGCCCTGCGCCCGCAGGTCCGTCGTCACCACCGACAGGCCGGCGGCGTGCAGCGCCCGGGCCAGCGGCAGATAGAACTTCGCCTTCAACGCCATCGCCGGCATGATCAGCACGACCGGCGCGTCCGGGTCGTCGGCGGGCAGCACGCGCAGCACGAACGACGTCCCGCCCGTACTCGCGACCGCGATCGCCTCAAGCTCGGTGAATCCACCCCCACGCCCGGACTGCCTCGCCCCGTCCGCCGGCTCTGCGCCGGCGGACGGGGCGGGGGAGCCACCCGGGACGGAGGTGACGTCGGCCGGGGTCGTCTCCGTCATGACCGGCCGCCGTTCCCACCGGCGGACACCGGCTGGTCGGCGGGAACCAGCTCGGCGACGTAGGCGAAGCGGAAAGTGGCGACGGCCGCGCCCGCGGCGTCGTACAGGTGGGCCTTGCCGTCGAGGTCGACCCGCTCGCCCGGGCCGGCCGCGAGCACCCGGCGCACGCCGCGTTCCTCGACGGTCGCGACCGCCCGGACCAGCCCGGTGGCCGGCCGGCGAAACGACGACCAGCTGTCCCGGACGACCAGCCAGGCCACGTCCGCGATCCGTACCGCCGTCGCACCGACGAACGCGCAGGCCCCGGCGATGTCCGCGGCCAGGAACTGGGCGCCCGCGTGCACGGTGCCCAGCTGGTTGGTGAGTTCGGGACGGTCGGGGATCTCGACGACGGCATGGTCGGCGTCCACCTCGGTGACCTCGACGCCGACGAACGCGCCGAACGGGACCACCTGGTTCGCCAACCGGCGGATGTGCTCGAAGTCCGGGATGTCCGCTCCCGGACGAGCGAAGGCCGCGAACGCGGACGCGCCCGGAGCCAGAACGGTCGGGTTGCTCACCTGAGTCTCCCTGTGGATGACGGACGTGCCTGAGGATGCGCGCGGGCTACGGGCGGGTGCGGCCGACGCGGCGGAACACCCGGCGGGCCACCGAGACCCGCAGCACCTCCGAGGGTCCCTCGTAGATGCGGAACGCCCGTGCCTCGACCAGGAACCGGGCGACCAGCTGGTCCTCGCAGACGCCGAGCCCGCCGAACAGCTGCACGGACCGGTCGAGCACCCGCCACACCGCCTCGGAGACGAACGTCTTCGTGATCGCGGCGCCGTGACGGGCCGCGGAGCTGGTCGAACCGTGCTCGTCCAGGGTGGCCGCGGTGGCGTGCACCAGTGCCCGGGCGGCGGCCAGGTCGATCTCGTTGTCGGCGACGAGCCCCTGGGCGAGGCCATGCTCGGAGATCGGGACGCCGAACGACTGCCGTCCGGTCACATAGGCCGCGGACAGCGCGTGCGCCCGGTTGGCCAGGCCCAGCCAGTTCATGCTGAATGTCAGCCGGGACGGGGCGAGCCGCGCCTGGGCATGCTCCAGACCGAGGCCGACCTCGCCGAGCACAGCCGAGTCGGGCACCCGGCAGTCGTCGAAGACGACCTCGCAGTGCCCGCCCGGCGCGCTGGTGAAGTCCAGGGTCGGCATCCGGCGGCCCACCCGCATCCCCGGGTTGTCCGCGTCGACGAGGAACATCGTCGGTCCGAACATCGTGTCGCCGCCGGCCTCGGTGCGGGCGACGACGATCGTGAACGCCGCCCCGTCCGCCCCGGTGGTGAAGTGTTTGGCGCCGCTGATCGACCAGCCGCCGGCGACGCGGGTCGCGGTGGTGCGCAGCATGCCCGGGTCGGATCCGGTGCCGGGCGCGGGTTCGGTCATCGCGATCGCCGAGCGCACCTCACCGCGGGCCAGCGGCGCCAGGTACCGTTCGCGCTGCTCGGGCGTCGCCGCCTCGGCGAGCAGGTGGATGTTGCCGTCGTCCGGCGCCCAGCAGTGCAGGGCGAGCGGGCCGACCAGGCTCTCTCCGGCCGCCGCCAGCACGTGCGCCTGCCCGCGGAAGTCCAGCCCCAGCCCGCCGTACTCCACCGGAGACAGCGGCCCGAACACACCGGCCGCCCGCGCCGCGGCGACCAGCTCGAGGCGCAGCTCGTCGGTCACCGGGCGACGCTCGACGATGATCTCCCGCTCCACCGGGATGACCGTCTCCCGCACGAACCGCGCCGTCCGCGCGGCCAGCTCCACCGCGTCCGCGGGCGGCGCGTCCACGGGCGGCGCGTCCGCGGTGCGGGCATCGCCTCCGGTCGTGCCGGTGGTGGTCGCGGCGGTGGTGGCCGCGGCGGTGGTGGCCGTGCCGGTGGTGGCCGCGCCGGTGGTGGCCGCGGCGGCGGGCCCGGGACGGGGTGCCTCGCGGGTCTCGACGACTGTCTCGCTCACGGGATGCTCCCTGCGGTAATTCGCCGTTCTCCGGCGACCACGGCGGCGCCGGCGTCGACACCGGTCAGGAATAGGCTGCGTGCCGGGTCATCGTTGCGAACGGATGACGCCCGGGCCAGCGTCATCGAGGTTTTCGATGGGGTGATTGCCATTGTATTGATCGTGACTGTCGCCCGGTGCGACATGAGACGGTTCACTGGTGACTTCCGCATCTCGCTGGACGGCCCTGCGGGTGGACGAGGCGAGCCTTGCCGCGCAGGACGTGCTGGTCATCGACCTGAAGGATCCACGCGGAGAAGCGCTGGAACGGTGGGAACCCGGCGCCCACATCGATATCAGACTGCCCGACGGCCAGATCCGCCAGTACTCCCTGTGCGGCGATCCGGATGATCGGCGAACCTGGCGGTTCGCGGTGCTCCGGGAGGAGGACAGCCGGGGCGGATCCCGTTACATCCATGAACGAACAGTGGCCGGCGCGGAAATATTCGTCGGCGAACCGAGAAACAATTTTCCGTTGGTTCCCGGCGCCTCCTACCGTCTGCTGGCCGGCGGAATCGGTATCACCCCGTTCCTGCCGATGGTGCGTGAGCTGCACCGGCGCGGCGCCGACTGGCGGCTCTACTACGGCGGACGCACCCGCTCCCGGATGGCCTTCCTGCCCGAACTCGCCGAGCTCGCCGATCGGGTGCACATCCTGCCCGAGGACGAGCACGGCCTGCTGCCGGTCGCCGACATCGTCGCCGAGCTCGACGCCGACTCCCGGCTGTACTGCTGCGGCCCCGAGGGCCTGCTGACCGCGGTGGAGAAGGCGTTCGCCGGCCGGGGCGTCGGCAGCCTGCACCTCGAACGGTTCCGCCCGCGCGCCGACGCCGAGGGCGGCGCGGACGCCGCGCCGGCACAGGCCTTCGAGGTGGTGCTCGCGGCGTCGGGCCGCACGGTCCAGGTCCGCGCCGACCAGTCCCTGCTCGACGCGCTCGACCGCGCCGGCCTGGACGTCCCGTCGTCCTGCCGGGAGGGCACCTGCGCGAGCTGCGAGACGACGGTGCTCGACGGCGAGGTCGACCATCGTGACTCGGTGCTCAGCGACGACGAACGCGCCGGCAACACCACCATGATGATCTGCGTCTCGCGCGCCCGCTCGGAGCGGCTGACCCTTGACCTCTGACGCCGCCGCCTCTGACGCCGCCTCCGGCCCTCGCGCAGCCCTCGCGCCCGGCTCCTACCCGGCCCCGGGACCCCGGCACGCCGTCGTGCTCGGCGCGGGCATCGCCGGGCTGCTCGCCGCCCGCGTCCTGGCCGAGACGTTCGAGCTGGTCACCATCCTCGACCGCGACGACCTGTCCGACCTGCCCGACCTGCCCGCGAACGGCAGGAACCCCGGCGCCATCCTCGATGACCCGGACGGCTCGGGGCTGGGGGAACGGCGTGGGGTGCCGCAGGCCCGGCACCTGCACGCGCTGATGGACCGCGGCCGACAGATCGTCGAGCAGCTGCATCCCGGCATCGTCGAGGAACTGGTCGCCGCCGGCGCGCAGACCAGCGAGGTGCTCGTCGGCGGTCGCTACTACATGCACGGCCGCCGGCTGCGCTCGGCACCGACCGGCCTGACCAGCGTGCTCGCCAGCCGTCCCCTGCTCGAACGTGAGCTGCGACGACGCACGGCAGCGCTCCCGGGAGTGCGTATCCGCCCTCGCACCGCCGTGATCGGCCTTGCCGCCGAAGGTTCCCGCATCGTCGGCGTGCGCGTGCGCCCGGACGCCACGTTCACGCCATCCGGGGGCGGTGCCGGGTCGTCTGGGGGTGCTGGGCCGTCTGGGGGTGCCGGGTCGTCTGGGGGTGCTGGGCCGTCTGGGGGCGCCGGGCCGCTCGAAGGTACTGGTACCGGGCCGTCCGGCGAGGCGGTGGTGCTGCCGGCGGAGCTTGTCGTCGACGCCAGCGGGCGCGGCTCGCGTGGCCCGGACTGGCTGGTCAGCATCGGCCTGCCACCGCCGGCGAGCACCCGGGTCGGCATCGACCTCGGCTATGCGTCCCGGCTCTACGAACGTAGGCCCGAGCATCTCGACGGGCAGCGCAGCATCATCATCGCGACAGCGCCGGGACTGGTCGGCGCGGGCGCCGTCGTCGTGGAAGGCGGTCGCTGGCTGGTCACCCTCGCGGGTCTGCTCGGCGCTCATCCCCCCACCGATCACGACGGCTTCGAGCACTTCGCGGGCGCCCTGCCCGTCCCGGACGTCTACGACCTGATCCGCGAGACCAAGCCACTCGGGGACCCGGTGCCGTACCGCTTCCGCGAGTCAGTTCGCCGCCACTACGAACGGCTGCGGCAACCCCCCGAGGGCCTGATCGTGCTCGGTGACGCCCTGTGCAGCTTCAACCCGCTCTACGCCCAGGGCATGACGGTCGCCGCCCAGCAGGCGCTGGTACTCGGCGAGACGCTGCGTGACGGCGCGGCGGGTGCACCGGCCCGCTTCTATGCGGCGGTCACCCCCGTCGTGGACGTGGCCTGGGACATGGCCGTCTCCTCGGACCTGCGTTACCCACAGGTCGCCGGCCACCGCAGCCTGCGTGGCCGGATCACCAGCAGCTACGCCGCCCGCGCCCAGCGCCGCGCGCACCACGACCCGGCGGTCGCCCGCACCCTCATGCGCGTCGTGAACCTCGTCGAACCCCCCACCGCGCTGCTGCGCCCGGCGCTCGCCGCCCGGGTGCTCGCACCCGCCCCCCGGGGCAGGTGAGCACGTCCGGCCACCCGACCTCCCGAGGAGACCCGATGGTCACCGTCCATCCCCCCCTGCCCGCCCAGAGCCCGTCCGCCCAGAGCCCGTCCGCCCAGAGCCCGGCCGGACGGCCGGCGGCGGGCCCGACGTCCGATGGTCGACCGACCTCGGACGAGTCAGCCGCCCTGCTCACCGAGTTGTTCGACCCGGCGAGCCGGCACGACCCCTACTCGATCTACGTCCGGATGCGCGCCGTCGGACCACTGCACGACGGACCGTTCGGCCTGCCGTTGGCGACGAACCACGCCGACTGCTCTGCGATCCTCGCCAACCTGGACTGGGGCCATGACCGCGAGCCCGAGCAGCTGCACCCCACCATGCCGGCCGGCGCATTCCCGACCACCTTCCTGTGGATGGAACCGCCCGACCACACCCGGCTGCGCGGCCTGGTGACCAAGGGCTTCACCCCGCGGGTCGTTGCCGGTCTGCGCCCGCGGATCGCGGCACTCGTCGACGAGCTGCTTGACAACGCCCTGCGTGCCGGCGAGTTCGACCTGATCGAGACCATCGCCTACCCGCTGCCGCTGACGGTCGTCTGCGAGATCCTCGGCGTGCCCGCCAGCGACCATCCGCAGGTGCAGGTCTGGTCGCAGGCCCTGGCCCGAGCCTTCGACCCCGACGTGCTGATGACTCCCGAGGCACTCGCCGCCCGCAACGCCGTCATCCCCGACTTTCTCGGTTACTTCCGCGCGCTCGTCGAGCGCGCGCGCCGCGAGCCGGGCGACGACCTGATCAGCCAGCTCGCCGCCGTGGAGGAGGCCGGCGACCGGCTCACCGCCGACGAGTTGTTCGGCACCTGCGTCACCCTGCTCATCGCCGGTCACGAGACGACCGTGAACCTGGTCGGCAACGGCATGCTGGCGCTGCTGCGCCACCCCGACCAGCTCGCGCTGCTGCGGGCCAACCCCGACCTCGTCGGCCCCGCCGTCGAGGAAATGCTGCGCTATGACTCCCCGATCCACATGAACACCCGCGCCGCCAAGCGGGAGATGACGGTCGCCGGGCGCACCTTCGCCCCCGGCGACGGCGCTGTCGCACTGATCGCCTGCGCCAACCGCGACCCCGCCGCCTACGACGACCCCGAGCGCTTCGACGTGACCCGCTTCGACCGCTCCCGCGCGGCGGCGGCACCCGGCGCCCGCCCGGTCAGCCGCCATCTGTCGTTCAGCCTCGGCCATCACTACTGCCTCGGCGCCCCCCTCGCCCTGCTGGAAATGGAGATCCTCCTGCACGCCGTGCTGCGCCGCATCGCCACGATGGAGCTGCTCACCGACACCCCGCCGTACAAACCCAACATGCTCATCCGCGGCCTGGCCGCCCTCCCCACCCGCTTCCACGCCGCCTAACCCCAGAACGCCCGCGTTTCCGCGTTTCCGTGTGATCTGATCCCGGAACGCCTGCGTTTCCGTGTTTCCGTGTTTCCGTGTCGAGGCACCCTCGGATGCTTGGTCGGTGGGCACGGTCATGGTCGGGCTGAGCGACCGTGGTTCGTGGGGTGCCGGTTCCCGGTCCGCTCGGACCGTCCAGCGGAATGGCCGGACGCGGAGTGCCGGGATGCGGTTCGACGATGCGGATGTTCGGGTGCGAGCCCGGGCGATGGGGCGATCCGATCGGAGCGCGCCGGGCAGCGCGGACACCGGCGGAACGGTCCGGGCCACCCGCGGGCGTGCAGCGCGTTGGCGATGTCCGCGGCCATCCGGCAGGGATCCGAGAGAACAACGAAGCCCGCGAAACGAAGCACCAGGTATCCGTCGGTCTGGAGCTGGTTGTCTCGGTCCATGTCCGCCCACCACCGATCGGCCTGCGTGTGGATGGATCGACCGTCCAGTTCCACCGCCACGTTGTAGTCGAGGTAGACCGCGTCGAGGTACCAGCGGCCATCCGGCCTGTCGTGCCGATGCTGGCGCACGGGGAGTGGCAGCGCATGTCGCCGGTGTGTCCGGGCATGTTGCAGCTCGAGGACGGACTGCGCTCCCTTGCCGGTCAACGCGATGTAGTCCCTTGCCATCCGGGCATGCCGGAGCCGGACGCGGTGGTCCAGGGCAGCGGTGAGGCGGGGCGCACTGGTCCGGCCGTGCTGTATCGCCCTGGCGATGATGGCGCCGGCGTCGACGGCCTTGTCGGCCTGGCCGACGAGGTCGAGCACTGTGCGCTCGACGCTGGTCCGGGGCGGGGCGTCGTCGGGATGGAAGATCTCGCGGCGGGTCAGCTCGGTCGCACGGTGGATCCGAACGTCGCTGGCCGCGGATCTGCGATGTGTCGAGGTAACCACGACGTGAATCGTCCTGGGTGGCACCGTCGCCAGGCCCCAGGCATGCGCGGCAGTTCCGTGACTCAGGACGGCTCCCTCGCCGGCGTACAGCACCGCGGCCCACGTTCGGTCCGCATAGCTCAACGGACCATTGTGGGCGGCGAAGATCTGCGGATGGATTCGTTGCCAACGGTCACTGCCTACACGCCACCGGACCTGGTGGTCGGTGAACCCGTGGGCGTAGGCCTGATGCAAGGTGAAGATCATGCTTTGGGTGCGGAGCAAGGCGTCCCAGTCGGCGGTCATGACTCAGCATGCGCGATGCGAGAAATCATCAGGCAGCGCCCCTTTGACCGCGGAGACTGGGAGCCGCCGGCTCGTTGCTGCGACGCTTTCAGCGCCCACCCTCGTGCTTCAGCGCCCCACCATGACCAATTACTCGCCGACCTGCATGGTGACGCCGACCTGCACAGTGGCCCGAGTGCGGCGGTCGCCGCTCCGAGCGGAGGGCTCGCTCGGCCTGGCGGAGCCCGGCCCATGTTCCCGTTCTGGCTCGCCTCGCCTCATCCACAAGGTGAGTGCCTCTACGGGGCCATACCCCGATGCTTGGTCGGTGGGCACGGTGATGGTCGGGGTCAGCGACCGAGCATCAAGGGGTGACCTCGGCATCGGCAGCGGAGGACTCGCTCGGCCTGGCGGAGCCCGGCCCATGTTCCCCGTTCTGGCTCGCCTCGCCTCATCCACAAGGTGAGCGCCTCTACGGGGCCATACCCCGATGCTTGGTCGGTGGGCACGGTGATGGTCGGGGTCAGCGACCGAGCATCAAGGGG
>NZ_JAMQQG010000305.1:0-8541 GCF_023716925.1 Frankia sp. R82 | reverse complement strand
TGACCTCGGCATCGGCAGCGGAGGACTCCCCGCATCCGGTGGATGGCGTTCTGGTGTCCCGGTGTCCCGGTGTCCCGGTGGGCCGGTGTCCCGGTGGGCCGGCGTTCCGGCGGGCAGGTGAGCGGGCTGATCGTTCGGTGTGGTCGGTCGGGTCGGTCTGAGGTTCGGGCCGGATCCGGCTCAGGCGGTGGGGGTGGCGGTGGGGGTGGCGGTCAGCTCTACGGGGAGGGACTGCAGGCCACGGTGGATGATCGAGGGCTGGTAGGTGAGGTCGGTGGGTGCGACGGCCAAGCGCAGGCCAGGGGCGCGTTCCACCAGGGTGCGGATCGCGGTGGATGCTTCCAGGCGGGCCAGCGGGGCGCCGAGGCAGTAGTGCAGGCCGAGGCTGAAGCCCAGGTGGCGGGGGGAGCGGCCGGCGCGGGCGTAGCGGGCGACGTCGAGGGTGTCGGCGTCGGGGAAGACGTCGGGGTCACGGTCGGCCGAGCCCATCAGGACGATCGCGCCGTCGCCGCGGTGGTAGTCGTGACCGTCGATGGTGGAGTCGGCCAGGGCCACCCGCATGGTGAACTGGGTGGGCGTGTCGTAGCGCAGGATCTCCTCGGCCGCCGGGCCGGCGAGGTCGGGCCGTCCCCGTAGCAGGGCGAGCTGGTCGGGGTGCGCCAGCAGGGCGAGGATGCCGTTGCCGACCAGGTTGATGCTGGTTTCCATACCGGCGACGAGCAGCAGCACGCAGATGCCGATGACCTCTGCCGGTGTGAGCACCTCGCCGGATTCCTCGACGGCCACCAGACGGCTGAGCAGGTCGTCCTCGGGATGGGCGCGGCGCTTCGCGGCCAGCTCGGCCAGGTAGGCGACGACGCTGGCACCGGCGGTGTCCCGCGCGGTGATCTCCTCGGGGGACAGCAGCGGCTCCGGGTCGGTGCCGCGGGCGATCGCGAGCTCCCACGACCGCAGCTGCTCGGCGTCCTCCTCCGGGACGCCGAGCAGCCGGCGCCCGACCATGGCCAGGGCCAGCGGCGCGGACAGGTCACGCACCACGTCGAGCCCGCCGGCGGCGACGGCGCGGTCCACCAGATCGTCCACCAGGAGGGTGATCCGCGGCGCGAGATCGGCGACCATCCGTGCACTGAACGCCTTGTTCACCAAGGCCCGCAGCCGGCGATGGTCCGGCGGGTCCATCCGGATGAACGAGCCGGGCAGGCTCGCCTCCTGATCCCAGAACGGGCTCAGCCGGTCGACGTTGCCATGCCCCCAGGACTGGCTGCCGAGGACCGCCGTGCAGTCGGCGAAGCGCGACAGCACGTTAACCTCGGTGCCACCCAACCGGACGGTAGTGGGGCCGGGAGTCTCCCGCATCCGCCGATAGCCCGGGTAGGGATCAAGGTGGTGGACCGCGTCGAACAACTCGCGCGCGTCGGGTACCGCGCCGTTGGGAATGATCTCCGTTGCGGTCATGAATCCGGCTCCTTGGGGAGAGGAACGGCCGTTGCGCGGGCGCCATCGTCCGATTATTTGTCCGCGCTGGTCAAGGGGTGGCTGGTGAATTCGAGGGATCCCGAATCGTGCGATGCGAAACAAATATTGATCTTCCGTCCGGTGATGCGTGTACCGCGTTACCGGCGTCTGTCGCAGCGGTATTGTCCCGGCAAATTCACGATGATGTCGCCGCCGAATCGTCCTGTCTCCGGCTGTGTCCGGGATAGGGTGCCGAGCTGGGTGGTCGCAGGAAACAGGACATTCGTGGTCGAGGGATGCCGTCGCCAACCCGGGTTGCCAGCAGGATGCCGCGGGGCACGACGCCACCGGGCAGTTCGGGTCACAGAGCAGGATGTCGGAGGGCACACGATGACCACCGAGACCGTCAACGTGCTGGGTGTTTTCGACCCGCGGCACCGGGCCGACCCCTATCCGAACCTGCGCGCACTGCGTGCCGCCGGTCGCACGCACTGGCTGTCCGAGCAGTCCCCACGCATCGTCGTGCTCACCCGCTATGACGACTGCCTGCAGCTGTTGACCGACCAGGCGTTCGGCCATCTGTCCATGGCGGAAAGCGCCTTCCGCCCCGTGACGGACGTCGACGAGGGCCTGCGCTCGATGCTGCGCGCGAACCCGCCGGCCCACACCCGGCTGCGCCGCCTGGTAAGCCGCGCGTTCACCCCCGGGCGCATCGCCCGGTTCGCCGACAGCGCCCGCACGCTCGCCACCCAACTCCTCGACGACGCGATCGGGCGGCCCGACGACGTGATCGGGCGGCCCGACGACGTGATCGCGCGGCCCGGTGGCGAGGTCGACCTTGTCGCCGCCTTCGCCCGTCCACTGCCGTTGCACATCATCTGCACATTGCTCGGGGTGCCGGCGCAGGACGAAAAGATCTTCGGTGACTGGGCCTCCGCGCTCACCCGTGGCCTCGACCCCGACCAGATGTTGTCCCCCGCCGAGCGCACCGCCCGCGCCGACGGCACCCGTGGCTTCGCCGAGTACTTCACCGCGCTCATCGACCGCCGCCGCACTGATCCCGCGGATGACCTGCTCAGCGCCCTGGTCACGGTCTCCGACGCGGGCGCGGCCGGACGGCCGGGAGACCGGGCGTCCTCGGGTGTCGGATCATCGGGCGACGCGGCGACGCGGGGGGAGGGGATGTCGTCGGACGAACTGGTCGACCTGTGTGTGCTGCTGCTCGTCGCCGGCTATGAGACGACGGTCAACCTCGTCTCCGGTGCCGTGCTGGCGCTCGCCCGCGATCCCGAGCAGTACGCGCTGCTGCGCTCCCGCCGCGACCTCGTGCCCGCCGCGCTCGAGGAGACCCTGCGTTATGACCCGCCGATCCAGTGGCTGGCCCGCTCCGTCCTCGCCGACGTCGAGATCGCCGGCCACACCCTGCGCCGCGGTGACGGCGCCCTCGGCCTGCTCGCCGCCGCCCAACGCGACCCCGCGGTCTTCCCCGACCCCGACCGCTTCGATCTCACCCGCTACGCCGGCCCTGATTCGTCTGGTCCTGGTTCGTCCGGCCCTGGTTCGTCCGGTCCCGGCCAGCCGGCCCGCCATCTTGGTTTCGGCCAGGGAATCCACTACTGCCTGGGTGCTCCGCTCGCCCGCCTGGAAGCCGACATCATGCTGAACGCCCTGCTCGACCGCGTCGCCCGGGTCGAGCTCACCGCCGCCCCCACCTACCGTCCCCACCTGGCCGTCCGCGGCGCCAACACCCTCCCCGTCCGCCTGATCCCAGCGTGATCCAGGCGTGACCGCAGCCTGATCTCGGCGGCTCTCCTTCGGCCAGACGGACACGAACATCTCCTTTTCGCACTTTTGATCTTCGGTTCTCGTGGTGCGGCCGCACCGCTATAGTCAGCCTGCATGCATGGGATGACGCGAGGGGCGTGATCCGGCTGGAGCTGTTTCGTGGGCGACAGGCCGACCCCGGAGGACCAGTGCTGCGAAAGCATTCGCTGGTGAGTCGCGCATGATGCTGCAGGAGTACGTCCAGGCGGCACTGCCGGACTATGACGTCGGCCGGGAGTTGGGGCGGGGCGGGTTCGGGCGGGTGTTCGCCGCGCGACATCGCCGGCTGGACCGGGCGGTGGCCGTCAAGGTGCTGCCACTGGCGGCGGACGATGCGGACGGCGAGCCGGCCGACACGGGCACCGTCAGCGTCCTGTTCGGCGAGCACCGATCTGTGGCGGCGGGCAGCGCGGGGCGCGTTGCCTCGAGGTTCGGTGCCGCGGAACCCGGCCCCGCCGGGTCCGGCGCCGCCAGGTTCGGCACGGCGGGTTTCAGCACGGCGGGTTTCAGCACGGCAGAGTTCGGCGCGGCGGCGGCGGGGCTGGGGGCGGCGGGGCTCGTGGCGGGAGGGCTTGCCGCCGGCAAGGTCGATGCGGAGGCGCACATTGTCGCGAGCCTCGACCATCCGCACATTGTTCGGGTCTTCGACTATGTGCGGACGCCGGAGACGGCGCTCATCGTCATGGAACTGCTGCCCGGCGGCACACTCGCCGAACGGGCGCGGGATGGACTGACCGCGCCGGGCGCCTGCGCGGTCGCCGCGGCGATCGCCGTCGCGCTCGACCGGGTGCACCGCGAGGGGCTGCTGCACTGCGACATCAAGCCGTCGAACATCCTGTTCACCGCGGACGGCGCGCCCCGGCTGACCGACTTCGGCATCGCCCGGCTGCTGGAGACGACCGTCGGCATCACGCAGACGAGCGTGGTCGGCTCGACCCCGTATCTCGCGCCCGAACAGTTCGAGCTGGCCGCACCGGGCACCGGCGTCGACGTGTACTCCCTCGGTGCCGTGCTCTACGAACTGCTCGCGGGGACGCCGCCGTTCGGTGCCGATCCCCGACCACACGTGATGGCCGAACGCCATCGCAGCGCTGCGCCACCCGCGCTGCCGGCCCACTTCGGCGGCCTGGACGCCGTCACCCGCCGGGCGCTGGCGAAGGACCCGGCCGACCGTCAGCCCGGTGCCCTCGTGTTCGCCATCGAGCTGTGCGCCGCCGCCGAGCGGACGTTCGGTCCCGACTGGCTGGCGCACACCGGCATCCGATTCCGCGGCGAGGACGACCTGCGCCGCCCCGACCCGTCCCCCTGGACGTCGCAGCTCCCCCCACCGGGGCCACCAGGCCGATCGGCGATGTCCTCAGGCGCACCGGCGACGCCGTCGAGCCGATCGGCGCGACCAGCACGCCGCCCAGCCGGGTTGCAGGGCAGGTCGGCAGGGATGCCGACGCCGGGGATGCCGACGCCGGGGTGGCTGGGACAGGCCCGGCGGGGTGGGCTGGCGGTGGGGCCCGGTCGTTGGTGGACGGCGCCGGTCGGCGTGTCGGTGGCGACGACCGTGGTGGTCGTCGCCACCGTCCTGGCACTGCTTGCGACGGGCGTCCTGAGCATCGGCCGGCCGGGCACCACGGCCGTGGCCGAGTCCGGGTCCGGTGCCGCTCCGCCGATCGTCTACCCGGTGAGCGCGCCATTGCCGCTGCGCGGGCTGATCAGCCTCGCCGCGGATCCGGCCGGCGGGATCCTGCTGACCGACTCGAGCCAGCACACCCTCACCCGGTTCGCCGACGGGAAGGTGACCTCGATCATCGGGCGTCCCGCGAGCGTCGCCACCGCCTCGACCGGTCCCGGTACCGGCGGGACGAGCACTCCCACCGGGACGAGCGCATCCGGTGGGCTGGAACGGCCGGAGCGGATCGGACTGCCGGGCGTCGCGCGGGACGAACCGGCGGCCGACGCGGGGCTGCACCGCCCGGCAGGACTGGGCGCCGGTGGGGGATCGGTGTTCGTCGCGGACGAGTGGAACTGCGTGGTGCGCCGGCTCTACCAGCCGCTCGGTCAACCGTGGCGGGCCGAGACCGTCGCCGGACGTCCAGCCGCCGAACCCACCGGCACCGGGATCGGAGCCGGCACCGGCGCCGACGGGGGCGATCCGAACACCGGACGGCCACCGGAGCAGATCTGCCCGGCCGGTGGGGCATCGTCGGCGCCGCGGGCGCTCGGCGCGAGGGTCGGGACGCCGACCTCGGTCGCGGTGGGTGGGGACGGCGCGGTGTACTTCACCACCGGCTACGCCGGGCAGGTGTGGCGGCTCGACCCGGCCGGCGCGTCCGGCGACTACCGGTCTACTCCGGCAACCCTGGTCGCCGGCCGCGGCAGCGGCAGCGGCAGCGAGGATCGACGCGGTGCCGAAGAACGCCGCTATGACGGTACCGAGTCCGCGACCGCGGTCGGGCTGGACAACGCCTACGCGGTGGCCGTGGACGGTGCCGGGCGGGTGTTCGTCCTGTCCTACGCCGGCGGCTACGCCCGCATCCACCTGATCGAGAACGGGATGATCACCACGGTGGTGCAGCGTCGCCTCGACGAGTCCGCCCTCACCACGCTCGCCCCGGCCCCCGGTGGACGCGGCGTGCTGTTCACCGACGCGGACACGCGCACCATCTCACTGCTGGACCCGCCGGCAGCGGCCGCATCCTCGGGAGCGGGGGCGACTGCGGGGTCCGGCGCGACGCGGACGGTGGTTCGCGGGACGTGCGTGGGGGCGACCGAGCGGCTGTTCGGCGTCGCCGCCGACCGGGCAGGCGACCTGTACTACTCCTGCAACGACGCCACCCAGGCGGCGGTCTACCGGCTCACCGCCGGTGACCTCGCCGCCGGCGTCGCCGGACCCGGCCGCCGCGTCCTGTACTGATCGACGTCGAACCGTGTTCTTCTCCCGGCGACAGCAGGTCCACCCCGTCTGGATCCACCTCCGACCACGGGCCCGTACTGCCATTCGGCACCGGCGGTGAGGGCACGTCCGGCCGGCCCGTCGCTCTGCCGCAGGGTGACCGGGGGTGACCAGGCTCAGCTGGGGCAGTCCAGGCCGAGCTCGGCCAGGATCGCGGCGGAGGGGCCGCCGGTGCATCCGACCTCGGCGGAGCCGAAGTCGACGACCTTCCAGGCGCCGCCGGTGCGGTGCAGCAGCGCCCTGACGCCTCCGGCGGTGGGCGAAACGACGCCGGCGGCGGCCCAGGTGGGATCGGTCGAGGAAATGACGACGCTTTCGACGACGCCATCAGGGGCAAGCCCCGGTTCACGTTTCACGGCAGCGGCGACTGCGGCGATGTTCGTCGAGGCCGTGTCGGCGGTGGTCGTTGGGTGCGCGGTGGCGATGGCCTTGGGGGACCTCGTCACCGGGGGCGCCGTGGACGGTGTGGCGATGGCCGTCGGGGAGACGGCGGCGCCGGGTGTCGGGGAGACGAGGACGTCGATGCTGGTGCGCGTGGCGGTGGCTGCGCCGCTCTGGCCGCTCTGGCCACCCTGGCAGCTGCCCAGGGCCATGGTCAGGCCGAAGGCCGCGGCGACCACCGGCGCCGTTCGTGTCCTGCCGATGATGCGCATGCGAGCCACGTCAACCCCCGGAATAGTGCAGTCGGCGGAGGTTAGCACCGATGTCCGGCCATGGCGGCACGAGTCGGATACCAGTCACCCGGTCGATGTTTCTGGCCACCGGGTCGGCCTGGGCGGTCCCGATGGGCGCGGTCCGCTGACGGCGACGCCGGAAAACGCAAGGATGGCCGGGTGGTTGCCGACGCGCGGGTGCTGTACGTGGTGGCGTGCGGGGGGTATCCCGCGGCCGAGTTGCCGGCGTTCGTCGAGGCCACACAGGTGGCCGGGTGGGATGTGTGCGTGGTGGCGACACCGGCGGCGTTGGGCTTCCTCGACGTCGAGCGGCTGGCCGAGCTGACCGGCCATCCCGTCCGGTCGCACTACAAACGCCCGGGCGAGCCGGATGTGCTGCCGCCGGCCGACGCGTTCGTCGTCGCACCGGCCACGTTCAACACCATCAACAAGATCGCCGCCGGTATCTCGGACACCCTCGCGCTCGGCCTGCTCAACGAGGCCATCGGCGGCGGCCGGCCCATGGTCATGGCGCCGTACCCGAACAGCGCGCTGGCCGGTCATCCCGCCTTTGCGGCAAGCCTCGAGTCGCTGCGCGGCTGGGGGGTGCGGCTGGTGTTCGGGCGGCCCGGCGACCCGCGTGGGGGAGTGGACCAGCCGGGCCGCGAGAGCACCGTGTTCCCCTGGGCGGAGCTGATCGCCGCTGTGAGCGAACTCGGCTGACGCGGATGGGGCTGCCGTCCCGGGGTGGCCGCAGACCGGTCCGCGACGCTCACCCCCGCGAACGTGAGAGTGATGCGGCGTGATCGAGCCTGCGGGGCGATGGGGATCCGCAGGGCGAACACGCCGTCCAAAGGTCAGATCTGTCCGGATGAGGCGCCGACCACCTGGTTCGGGCGGTTCAGAGCTCGGTCGTTCCCACGGCGCGCAGGCCGGCAAGGTCGACGTTGTTCTGCAGATCGGTGACGGACGCGAAAAAGCCGATCTCGGTGCCGTCGGCGGCCGTGACCCGGAGCAGATAGTCGGCGTACTCCTCCGCGGCACGGGGGTTGAGCAGTTCGATCCGGCTTCCCGTTTCAGTGATCCATCGCATGGAACCAGTGTGTGGGCTTCTTGAGAGTGAGTCGAGTGCCGTAACGACCTTGCCCCGGGGGTCGGAGTACCCATCCGGGTCCCGATGGCAAGGGCAGAAGCGAGACAACTATCGGTCTGTTTCACGGCTCGCCGGTTTGCCCGGTGTGATCCGATCGTCCAGGACCGCCCCTGGCGGCGCCGGGGCGACGCGGGGGGTGGGAGGAGGCGCCGCCACACCCGGATGAGGGCGCCTACCGCCGTCTCGACGAGCCAACCGACGCCCTCGCGCGGTCCGGCAGGCCCTGGCCTCGTTCCTCCGGTGTACACGCCGTCGCGGCGGGCTTTGCCGTCCGGGCTGGTCGGCAGTCGGAGGCCAACCGGATGACCGCAGCCCGTGGTGCGTTCGGAGGAGGCGAATCGGTTCTGTTAAGACGACGCAATCTTTGTGCGTCCCGGCGCTGACCGGCCCATCTCGTATGGTGCGATTCTCAGTGGGCCGGACGGCGCTCACTGAAGCTGCCCCGGTTTCGTTCACAGGTAGGGCTTTGAACGGTTAGGCGGCTTTATCGTACTCCTGGAAGCGGGTTT
>NZ_JAMQQG010000022.1:63856-92427 GCF_023716925.1 Frankia sp. R82 | reverse complement strand
GCCGCGCGACGCCCGTCCTGCGTCCCGCCGACCGGCCGGGCGACCAGATCGCCGGGGCGGCCCGGGTCCTGGGCAGAAACCCGACCGGACGGGTCTGAGCCGCGGCGCGCCGCGTCCTCGGGCGCCCCGCGGAAGGACTCGACCCCACTCCTTCGTCCGGCCTGACTCACGTCGATGCCGGTAGCCGAGTTCTGACCCCCTGCCCGGCGACCGCGCTGCGCGCCTGACCACGGCGGCCTTGTGATCCCCGAAAAACCGTCTAGCAGACGCGGGTCGCGCCGTGGGATGGGCGGGTCTTGAAGGCTCGTGGCGGGGTGAGGCCGCGGGTCTTGAAGGCTGCTGTCACCGCGGTGGTTGCGGTGGGGACGGCTGCGTCGGGTAGCAGGGCGATCGTGCAGCCGCCGAAGCCGCCGCCGGTCATGCGGGCGGCGAGGGCGCCGGCGTCGAGCAGGGTGTCGACGGCGAGGTCGAGCTCGGGGCAGGAGATTCGGAAGTCGTCGCGCATGGATGCCTGGGATGCGGCGAAGATCTCGCCGAGGCCGGTCAGGTCGTTGTGGCGCAGCGCGGTCACCGCCGTCCGGACGCGCTCGATCTCGGTGACCACATGCCGGGCGATGCGTCGTTGCTCACCGACCAGTGTGGTTTCCACCGCGGTGAGGGTGGCGTCGCGCAGGGCCTGGACGCCGAGGGTGCGGGCGGCGTCTTCGCAGGCGGTGCGCCGCTGGGCGTAGCCGCCGTCGGCGTGGGCGTGGCTGATGCGGGTGTCGACGACCAGCAGGGCCAGGCCCGAGTCCTGGCCGGGCAGTGGTACGGGTTCGAAGGTCAGTGATCGGCAGTCGAGCAGTAGTGCGTGGTCGGTCTGGCCGTGCATGGCGGCCATCTGGTCCATGATGCCGACGGGGGCGCCGACCATGTCCGTCTCGGCTCGGCGGGCCGCGGCGGCCAGGGTGGTGCGGTCGGGTTCCAGGCCGGCGAGTTCGGCTGCGGCCAGTGTGACCGCGCAGGTGAGTGCCGCCGAGGAGGACAGTCCGGCCCCGGGTGGGACCTGTGAGGTGACGACGATGTCCAGGCCGGGCTGCCTGGCCTGTGGCCAGCCCAGTGCCCACAGTGCGCCCAGGACGTAGGCGGGCCAGCCGGTCACGGCGCCGGGCCGCAGGTCGCCCGTGCGTAGGGCGGCCACGCCCGGACGGTCCAGGGACAGACAGGTGAGCAGGTCGTCGTCGCGCGGCGCCACCGCGACCAGCGTGGCGGAGTCGAGGGCGAACGGGAGGACCAGGCCGTCGTTGTAGTCGGTGTGTTCACCCATCAGGTTGACCCGGCCCGGGGCGGCCCACACCCCTGCCGGGGGGCGGCCCAGGCGCGCGCGGAACTCGGTGGCGAGCCGGGCCGCGAGGGCGTCGCGGTCATTCATGTCAGCACCGCCCGCAGGGCGGCGGCGGCCTGCTCGGGTGCCACGTCGGCCAGGAACGGACAGCCGCCGATCGGCGGCAAGTACCTCCGATGCTGGCGGCGCGGCGCGAAGGTCACCCGTTCGTCGGCGGTCGAGTCGTAACGGCGCCTGGTCATCGCACGACGTCCCCGTCGCGGGGTGCCTCGGTGGCCTCGGGTTCCTGCATGTGTGCGTCCTCCGTTCCATCAGGTCGCCCCGTCGGGCTCCAGGCGGGTGCGCAACCGCCACCGCTGTGGGTCGATCCGGACCGTCACCGTCTATCGGCGGGCGCGATCGGTCAACGGCGCTACCTTCCGCTGGTCTTGTCGAACAGCGGCGAGCTCGCCGGCATGGCGGCCGCCGTGTTCCGCGACCGTTGTCAGGGTCTCGGGTCCATAAAACCCGTCGACTTTCTACGTGCTCCCGACTGTCACGCGCTCGGCCTGCTGAAGGGCGCGTTGTCGCTCCTGCATACAGGCGGTGACAATCGGGAGCTGCTCGGCTTCCTGCTGTTCGACACTCGGTACGCGAGAGATCAAAATCAACTGGATAGAGATCACGCCGCTGTCGCCACCTGGGAGTCCTGAGTCTGTGGGGGCTTGACCCGGGTTGGTCGACCAGGGCTCGAAGTCCACGCGTCCATCACTACGGTCATCTCGTGCCGTCCCCGCCGCCACGGGCCGGTGCGCTTCAGGCCGGCCTCGGCGAGCAGCAGTTCAGGATCCGCGGGCCAGGGTCTGGCCCAGCGGCGGATGGACCGTATCCGTCGGGGCGGGGGCGTCGCCCCGGGATGCCTCGGCTCCACCGCGTGGACGCTCCACGGCTTTCGCCGCTGATTCTCGCGCGTCTGCGGACTCACCGCCGAACGGCGATGATCGCCGGGTTGGCCGGCCGGTGGCGAGTTCACCCAGCAGTCGCAGCTGACGGGGCTGGATGGCAGGCAGCAGTGCGGCGGCGCGGCGCGCATGGTCGGCCCGTGCGCAGAGAAGGTTCCTGGCGAGCGCGAAGCGACCGCGCTCCGGCACCAGGACGAGTTCCTCGAAAAGCCGGTCGACGCCCATCACCACACGTTCGGCCTCGGCGTCCAGATCGCCGTTCCAGTCCAGGGGGCTGACCAGCGATCCCGTGGCCGCCATCTGATGGAACCAGTCCAGCATGTCGGCCAGGCCGGCGCTACGGAACACCTGGTCGTGGCACCCCCGGCGCAGTTCCAGGAGCAGACTGTGCGCGGCCTTCGCGTCGTCGAGGGTGACCAGTGGGAGTCGGTGGGGCCGCCGCATCCGGTGCCTGCGGGTGCCGCTGCCCGTCAGGAGGACGGCGGTCGGTTCCACCACGGTGCGAAAGGCCATGCCGGCATCGGCCATCCGCAGCCACAGGTCCCAGTCCTCCAGTCCCGCCCCCGGCTGCCAGCCACCGACCAGCTCCACGAGACCGCGGCGGTGGGAGACCCTCGAGGGTTCGAACATGGGCCCCATCAGCTGAAGCTGGGGATGCCAGAACGCGGCGAGAGGGGAGAGCGGTGCGAGGTCCGCGCCTGCGGCGTCGCGGTAGGAGCAGCCCGTCGCCACCAGGTCGGCCCCGGCCTCCAGCAGACCGAGCGCGACGGCCAGATGGTCCTTCCGCCAAAGATCGTCATGGTCGAGATAGGCGATGAACTCACCGCGGGCGGTCGCGAGGCCGGCATTACGCGGACCACTTGGGTGACCGGTCCGGGCGATCCGCATGGGGTGGACGCGCAGGTCCTCCCGGGCGGCCTGCCGGACCCAGTCCTCCGTATCGTCGTCGGATCCGTCCGAGATCACGAGGAGTTCCCAGTCCTCCACGGTCTGCGCGCAGACGGAGTCGATAGTCGCCATGATCGCCTGTGACCTGTTGTAGGTCGGGCAGATCACGGAAACCCGTACGGTGCCTGTGGTGTTCATGGCCGATGTTCGTCTCCCCACGTCCGGTCACAGAAACGGCACGGCGACGGACCCTCCGGCCGCCGCGTGCACTGCCAGCAGCACCCCGGCCGCACCGGTCGCCAGATCGGTTGACAGCCGCAGGTTCTCGAAGCCCAGGAAGGCAGGCCGATCCAGATAGCCGACCTCGAAGAGGCCGAGGATGTCCAGAAGACGGGAGACCTGCTCGGCCCCCGTGTCGCTGTCCGCGGTCAGGTGGGTAAGCACCAGCATGACACCCGCCCAACCGTGAAGGAGACCAGCGGTACGCGGTGTGTAATTGCGTAGCGCTTCCAACACCCCGTCCCGGGCCAGGGCGAAACG
Source organism: Frankia sp. R82 (assembly GCF_023716925.1). Lineage (GTDB taxonomy): Bacteria > Actinomycetota > Actinomycetes > Frankiales > Frankiaceae > Frankia. The sequence continues at coordinate 88,734 of NZ_JAMQQG010000022.1, read as the reverse complement.
TGGTGCCGGGCGGTGCGCCAGATAGTCCTGCAACACCATGGCGGTTCCCCCGCTGCCATTGGCGAGCAACGGGTGGCGGCCCGGTGCGCCCGCCGCCCAACCCTCCCCGTCGCCGCCGCCCGGAGTTCCCGCCACGGGTCCCGGGGATGCGACCCATCCGAGCGCACGAAGGTCGCTGTCGAGCAGCTGCGCGGCCGCATCGAGGAAGCCGCTGTCCGAGGTCTGCTCGTACAGCCGGATCTGAAGCAGTGCCCCACCTGCCCGGCCGCGGATCAGGCCGGCCTCCCCGCGGCGCGGCGGGTGGGCGGCGGCGCGCTCGGTGAGCTGCTCGGCCGCCGCCATGGCGTAGTTCAGGGCCACGCTGTCGCTGCTGGTACGCGCGAAGTGCAGATGGGCGAGTCCGATGCCGGCCAGACCGTCGAGAAGGCTGTCGTTGGCTGGTTCGGCTTTGCGCACCTGCTTGAGCAGTGCGAACGCGTACTCAGAACGGCCCAGGTGCCCGAGCGCGCACGCGATACCGGCCAGGCCGCTGTAGAGGCCGGGTGCCGGTTCCGCCAGGCGGTGGACGGCTGCTTCCAGCCAGTCGACCTGCTGGGCGGGAACCTCGGCGCCCGACTGGCTGAGTGCCCAGAGGACACCGGCGGCGCCGTACGCGAGACAGGTGCCGCCCTCCGGCAGGAGGAACTGGTGCGCGTCACCGGGGAAGAGACGGTCCTCGCGTTCGGGTGTGGCGGCCCTTGCGATGCCCTCGGCCACGGCGGTCACGCGCTCTCGTCCGATTCTCGGCAGGTGCTGGGGCCGCGACCGCGGTTCCGGGGACCGCGGTTCCGCCTGTGGCGCCCAGTCGGCCGCCATGCCCGGCCGTCCCGCCGGCTCGTGTCCGTGGCTGGCGCCGCGGTTGGCGACGGCGAGATCACCCCGGACCTTCTCCGCGTAGTCCTCGGGGACGGGGTACCGCGCGGTGATGTGCTGAATCAGCTGCTCAACCTTGCGTGGCCCCCACGCCAGAAGCGTGGTCAGCGGGGCGAACAGGGCGAGACGCAGGCAGCCGAGGGCATACCGGTCCACGTCCGGGCCCCGATGGGTGGGCGGCGCGGCGAATCCCGGGGCGGCGTGGATCTGTCCTGCCTCAGGGTCGGTGAAGGCTGTCTCCAGGTCGACGAAGGCAACAGAGCCGTCGGGGCGGACGAGGATGTTGCCCGGATGCAGATCGCCGAAGAAGACGCCCCGCTCGTGCATGGCCCGCACCCCGCGCTCGACCTGGTCGAGTACGTCGACGGCCCACTCGGTGTACTGGGCCGCCTCCCGCGCAGCGCTGTCCGGCACCGTCGGGTTGCGGCGGGAGGCCGCGACGGCGAGGGTCTCGCCCGCCACGAACTCGCGGACGAGAAAGTGATGCTCATGCCCCTGCCGGCTCTCGAGCAGCCGAGGGATCCACGGTAGTCCAGCGAGCCGTTGCAGGCATTCATGCTCGCGGTGGAGCCGGGCGACCGCGTCCTGGCCCAGGGCATCGATGCCGGAAAGTGGTCTGGCCTCGCGCAGCAGCACCGGTTCACCGGTGTGCAGCGCGGTACCCCGGTAGACGCCGCCGCCGTTGGAGAAGTGCAGTGCCTTTTCGGCCCGGTAGGGGAAGTCGTCCAACGTGCCCGAGTTCCGCGCGGCCACCGCCTCGGCCAGGCAGTCGGGGATGGTGACCCACTCCGGCGGCCGGAACGAGGGGCCCCGCCGGTCCGGTACGAGGTGGCCCTCGGGGTCCTCGATGCAGTGGACGGTCTCGCCGGTTGCCGACTTCACGGTACGTGCGACGAAGCCGCCATAGCGCACGTACAGCGGGCCGGAACGCCAACGCAGATCGCTGAGGATGTACGGGCCCGGCTCCCCGTCGAGTAATGTTCCCAGTTCGTCGAGGACGACGGCGAGCTGGGCCTCGTCGGCGGGGTAGACGGTGGCGAACTTCCCGCTGGCACTGCGGTCACCGTATTTTCCGTTGCGTCGCAACAGAACCTTCCGGCTACGGATGAACTTGAACGTGATGTGGCGCGGGATGAGGTAGTCCCAGGACCGTGCGAGAATGCTCTCGCAGTTGTCCGGGGTGGCGGACACATGAATCTTCCAGCCCTGGAGGGGAAGCCGGGGCTCGGGCGGCGTCAGCGTCGTCCAGTCAGGTCCGATGCCTCGCGCCCAGCCCTGTGGTGCCTCGGCGGTGACGGCGGCGAAGTCGTCCTGTGTGCCCGAATCCCCGGCCTCCCGGTCGAAGAACAGGGTGCCGGGCGGACAGAACATCAGATGTCGAGGTATGTCCATGACAGGTCAACCGCCTTGTCGACAGGGGAGGGACGCAGGACGGCCACAGCTCAGCGCCAGAACGGTGCCAGGTACCTGAGGTAGAGCCAGGCGCCCAGGCTGCGGTGGCCTGCGCTCACCACTGCCAGACCGGTGGTGTCGGAGGGCAGGCCGTCCGTCTCCAGCGGGACAGCACAGGCCGGCACCCGCAACCCGTCGAGACCCTTCACCGGCGCAAACACGGAGAACGGGGCCGAGGTGTCCATGGGACCGGCGGAGGCGACCGTGGCGTTACCCAGCCGGTCGTGGAAGACGATGCCGCTGCGTTCGAGGGTCACCTTGGCGCCCGTCCTGATCGCGGCCTGGTCCGCTGCCCCGGTCGTCACGAACACCACCCGCTCGTGGTCGCGCAGGAACCCGCCGGTGACGGTGTACGGCAGGGACAGCCCGGCGGAGATCGCGACCATCGCGACCAGCACGACCATCGGGACGACGACGATCCGCCAGGTGCGGGCCCCCGCGGTTCTGGCCTCGGCGATCAGCCGCGCCGCACCGGAGTACAGGCGCAGCATCACATAGGTCAGGACGAGGACGACGACGGCAGCGCCGGCCGTGCCCATGTCCTCGAGCAGCGTCCGCCAGATGGTGAAGGCCATGCCCACGACGTAGACCGGAAAGATCATGCAGGCCAGCCCGAACAGCGGCGCCCAGGAGACCCCGGGCAGCGCCCGCTCGTACCTTCCGCCGAAGAGCAGACGGGCGACCAGTCGGCGCGCATCAACCATGGCCCGCTCCCGTAGGTGCGAGAGATCCAGGTGGCCCATGAGCGCCAGATAGCCGTCCAGCTTGACGAACGGAACGGCGTTGAAGACCCCGGCGGTGTAGTTGGACACCGCAAGCAGCAGGAAGCAGTCACGGAGCTCCGAGCTGCCGCCGGCCGCGGCGACGACAGCCGACGCCACAGCGGCCAGGCCGCCGATGGCCACCTGGGCGCTGATGCCCGCCAGGGCGACTCGCACCCGCTGGCTGTTCCTGGGCAGCCGCCAGCCGTCGGTGACGTCGCAGAAGAAGGCGGGGGTCAGATAGAACAGCATGACTCCCATCCGGTTCGGCCGGCCGCCGTAGTGGCTCAGAACCAGGCCGTGCGCGCACTCGTGCAGCACGATGCCGACATAGCTGAGGCAGACCCAAAGGACCAGGGTCGGCACGGCTACCGGGCTACCCAGCGCGTTTGTGATCGTGGGCAGCTGACCTGCGACGGACAAGAGCCCGGCCACTGCCAGCACGGCCAGGGCCGCGGCCAGGCCGCGATGGGCCAGGCGTTCGGTAAGCGGTCGCAGGCGGCTCAGCAGCCGGTCCGGTCGCAGCACGGTGAACTGGAAGGTCAGCGGCGGGACGAAGGTAAACGCGCGGTCCCGGGGCCGCTGCTGCTCGTCGCCGTGGAGCAGGTGGGTCTGCTGGGCGCGCAGCAGGCCGGCGTTCACCAACTCGGGGGACCAGGAGCCGCCGAGCTCTGCCGCGATGTCGTGCGCTGTGTGCGTACCGTCGGCCAGTGTCAGTAACCTGGCCATGCCTGCCCCCACCCGGAGGTAGCGTCGCCCGCCGAACTGGACGACCCACGGCGCACCCTCCTCAAGGGGCTCGTGCACCAGCACATCGGAGGCCAGACGGGGGTGCTCGGGCAGCGGCTGCGGTGGCGGTGGCTGCGGGCGCGCAGGGCTGAGAGTCAGCTTCACGGCAGGTCCCTGCGCAGGAACAGCGTGCGGGCAGCAACGCCGGTCGCGACGATCCAGGCGGCCAGCACCACCAGAGCCCACGGGATCGACAGCACACCGGAGGTACCGCCCCGGCACACCGACGACATGGCCTCGTCGATGGTGAACCGGCCGACCGACGGGACGAGGCGCTGCAACCCCCCGCTCACCAGCCAGGTGCTCAGCAACAGGGTGACGACGGCGCCGGCCTGATGCCGAATCACCATCCCCAGCAGACTGCCCCACAGGGCGCCGGACACCACCACCAACATCACACCGAGCAGGGTCCAGGTGGTCGTCGCCGTCCACTGGGGGTGATACCCGTGCCCGGGGAGGAACACCCAGGGGCTGATGGCTCCGCCGGCTCCGGCGGCCACGGCGAACACCGCGCCGCTGCCGGCGGCAGTCAGCAGCTTGGCCGTCAGCAAGCGGCCCCTGCCGCCGCTGAGCAACGCGGACCGGCAGATTGCGCCGCTGCCGAACTCCCTGGTCACGGCAAGCATGGCGACCAGGGCGGCGACCAGCTCGATCACGAACCAGCCCTGGACCAGGGTGGAGGTCAGCTCGGCGGAACTGGGCCGGGTCGCGACGGGCTTGTCGAGCGCCTGCTTCAGGTAGCCGGCGTCACCGATGACGCTCAGCAGGACCCCGGCGGTTGCGAGGTACCACCAGGTGCGTCCGGTCCAGATCTTGCGCCATTCGGCACGCAGCAGATCAGGCATGGGCGTGCCTGATCGCCGAGGGCCCAGCCAGGGTGAAGAAGCGGCTCTCCAGGCTGACGGCGCCCTCCTGGGTGAGGTCGGCGACGGTGCCGCTGTATCGCAGGGTGCCTTGCAGGATCACGATGTCGTCTGCCGTTTGCGCGACCTCCGCCAGCAGATGGCTGGACAGCAGCACGGTGCGGCCCTCGTCCGCGAGGGACCGCAGGAGCTCTCTCAGCCAGCGGATGCCGTCGGGGTCGAGGCCGTTGGCCGGCTCGTCCAGGACGAGCAGTTCAGGATCGGCCAGCAGGGCAGTGGCCAGGGCGTGTCGCTGCCGCATACCGGTGGAGTAGCCGCGCAGCTTGCGGTGCGCGTCGTCCGCGAGGCCTACCCGCTCCAGGACCTCCTCGACCCGGGAACGGCTCAGGCCGAGGGTCTGCGCCCAGATCCGTAGGTCGGCCCGTCCAGTGGCGGCACTCAACGGACCGATGCCGTCCATACTCACGCCGATCCGGTGCGCAGCTCGAGGCAGGTCGGCGTACGGACGGCCGAACACCATGGCCCGGCCCGCTGTCGGCCTGGTCAGACCGAGCAGCATCCGCAGGGTGGTCGTCTTGCCGGCGCCGTTGCGTCCCAGCAGTCCCAGGATGCGACCGCCCCCAACATGGAAGGAGACGTCCTCCACGGCGGTCACGTCACCGTAGCGTCTGGTCAGACCGTCGATTTCGATCACAGCGGCCATGCTCAGGCCCTCTCCCCCGACGGAAAGCAGAGGCCGACGCAGCCGACCGGGTCGAACCCGTGGGAAGCAGCCTGCGGCATAACACATCTCTCCTCTGCGGCTCAGGCCGCGCGTATGTTCGGTGGTGCCGCCCTGTTCCGGGTGCGCTTGGCCCGCATCCGGAACAGGGCTGTCCCGGTCAGACGCCGATCTCCATCAGGCAGCGCTGGCCGATGCGGTCGAGATCGCGCTTTCGGCGGCGCTGACACCGGTCGACACCGGGTGTCGGTGACCGGAGAGCCCTTGGGCGACGGACATGGCGATGGAGACGTACAGGTCAATATTTCTGGCGCGCAGCGGACAATGATGTGTGCGGCCATGTCTGCTGGGCTGGGAACGGCCCCGTCAGCGGCTGACGTTCAGGCCCGCTGTCTCAGTCGGATGTACAGGCCGATGCACACCATGATGACCAGCTCCACGCCGACACAGACAAGAAGGGACATTGTCCGCGTCCGGCCGCGGGTGAGCGCGCTGATGACGCCGGGGGCGGCTATTGCGGCGAAGATCAACGGGGTCACCATGGCAAGAATGGCGCCGCGGGAAGCAGCCTGTGGCATGGAACGTCTCTCCTCTGCGGCTCGGGTCGCGCATGTTCAGCGGTGCGGCCCTGTTCCGGATGCGCTTGGCCCGTATCCGGAACAGGGCCGTTTCTATCAGACGCCGACCTTCATCAGGTAACGATGACCGACGTGACCGAGATCGCACTGTAGGCGGTGCTGACACCGGCCGACACCGCGAAGCTGGCAAGGAAGCTGTTCCACCAGTCGGGAGCCTCCATGCCCTCCAGCTCCTCCATGTTCAGTTCCTGCATGGACAGCTCGAGAGCAGGGTTTCCGTTCTCCATGCTAATGTCGTGTCCTTCCGGTTGTGTTGGTTTTCACTCCGCGGGCCAGCCCCTCGTCGGGCATCGGTGACGCGAGACCCTCAGGTGGCCAGCGTGACGATGCTGACGTACGAGACGACTCCTCCGGCGCTCAGCCCGCTAACAAAGCTCGCCAGGTCGCTCCAGCCGAACGGTGCGTCCAGCTCCTCGAGCTCCTCCATCATCAGCTCGGGCGACTCCATCTCCTGAAGAGCCAGTTCCAGCGCCCCTGTCCTGTCGGTCGGCATGCCCCAATCTCCTCTCCTCGTTCCGATTTCTTGTGCATCCGTCAGCGGAAGCCAACGGAAGTCTGTGGCCCGCGGTCGCGCCCGGCCGCGGGCTCCCAGGGGCCGCGGCCGGTGTGTGGATGGCCGCGGACATGACCTGCCGGACATCACTGAGGGTGAGAGCGCCGAGGGTCGGCAGCCCGTCGCCCCACGCCCGCGTCGTGGCCTGGGCGATCTCCTCGATCCGCTCCGGGGTGGCGTCGATGCCGCGTTCCACCTGCCACGCATCCATCAGGGCGGCAATGCCGTCCGCGGGCCCGGTCGGCAGCGGCGCCTTCCGGGCCGACGCGACCACCTGCCAGAGCCGGTGGAGCCGTTCGGCCGAGCCCCAGCGGGGATCAGCCTTCGCGATGCGCTCCCACAGCGGCGGCAGCAGCGCGGCGGCGGCGGTCATCTTGCGCAGGCCCAGGCCGGTGGACAGCTCGTTGGCCAGGTACCAGCCCTTGCAGGCACATGGGTCTCGGTCAAGGTTGAGCCACTGGCTGTGGCTCAACCCGCTCAGTTTCGCGATCTCCAACCGGAGCCGGTCGCCGGGTGTCGCGCAGCCGGCCCGGACGTCCTCCAGTTCGGTGGCCAGCTGCACCAACCGCTCCACCAGGGTGAGCACGAAGGCGTCCTCGGTCGGTAACTCCTGATGGTCGCCCACGTACATCCCGGCCGTCCGGAACAGCACCTCCAGAATCCCCTCGGTGAGAAGTTCCACCGGCAGGGTGCGGGTTGCCACCGGGTCGAGAACCGCGACGGCAGGCTGCAACCCGTTGCCGAGGACCAGCCGCTTGCCCTGGTCCGTGCCCAGACAGATGGCCCCGCTGCACTCGCTGCCCGTCCCGACCGTGGTCGGTACGGTGACCAGAGGGATCCTGGGTACGGACTCGGCGGACAGCAGGATCAGACCGCTGCGATGACGTACCGACAGGCGATCCCGTACGGCGGGGTCCGAGGCCAGCAGCACTGCGAGCTTGGCCTGGTCGAGCAGAGTGCCTCCGCCGACCGCCACCACGAGTTCGCTGCCGTGCAGGCGCCCGGCCAGCTCGGCGACCTTCTCCAGGCTGCCTGGGCCCGTCAGCACCACGCGTTCCACGCTGCGCCCGGCCCACACGGCGCACTCCTGCACCCGAGCGACCACCTCCGTGTCTGCCACAGCCGCGTCGGCCAGCAGCGTAAGGCTCCGGCCGCCGTGGGCAGGCAGCCACTGGGACAGGCCGCCGATGCCGTACGCCATCTGTGTGTTCGGATGCCTGCCGACATTCCAGACCACGCCCATCAGAGCGCTCCCGCCTGCATGGTGCCGACGGCTCCGCTTCCCACACCTGCCGGGGCATCCAGCCCGGCGCGCACGCAGTCCAGCAGTTCGGCGAGCTCATCGGCCGTGTAGGTGAGCGCGGGAAGGATCTGCACTCCCTGCACGCTGGGATGGACAATGGCGCCGGCCCGGCGGATCGCGGCCACCACGCGGGGTACCTCGTGCTGCGGCAGCAGTTCCCCGGTAGGGGTGCACAGCCGGATCGAGCGGAAGCAGCCGGCGCCGGTGGTTCCGATGACCCGCGGATGGGTTGCCACCAGGTCGGCCAGGGCCTCGTCGAGCCGGGCCGAGAGGCGCTGCGCCGAGGCCACCGCGTCGAGTCGGCGCATCTCGGCCAGGGTGGCCAGGATGGCGGCGCAGGTAACCGGCGTTCCCGCCTGTGTCTCCCCGTGGAAGAACACCTCGCCCGCCGCGTCGAACGCCGCGGCGACCGGCTGGGACACGAGTACGGCCGCCGCGGCACTCGTACCGTTGGTCAGGCCCTTGGACGTGATCAACAGGTCCGGGGGTGCCGGCCACAGCTGGGAGGCGAAAAAACTGCCGGTACGGCCGAACCCGGTGGCCACCTCGTCCGCGACCAGCAGAAAACCGTGCCGGGCGCGGAGCTCCAGCAGGGTCCGGACATAGGCGGGGGTGAGTGGCACCGCGCCGGTGCCGAGCACGGGTTCCACCACCACCGCGGCGATCTGCTGCCCCTGGCGCTCCGTCAGCCGGCGGATCTCCTCGGCTTCGTTGGGGCGAACATGGCGGACCAGCCGCTGGTCGACAGCGTAGACGGACTGGCCGAGGTTCTCCCCGGTGAGCGCGAAACCCCCGAAGGTCAGCCCGTGGTAGCTGTCCCGCAGCCCGACGACCAGTTTGCGGGTGCCGTAACCGCGAAGCGCCTGGTAATGCCGGGCCAGTTTCATCACCAGGTCGTTGGCGGCACCGCCCGAGGTGGAGAAAACCACCCGGCCGAAGTTCCCGGCTCCGGCGGCCTGGATCAGGTTCTCCGCCGCCTGCCGAGCATAGGTGTTCTCAAAGCGGAAGACCGACAGATAGGAAGCATCGTGAAGTGCTGCGGAGGAGGCCAGGGCGATGGCCTTGTTGCCGTAGCCGAGGTTGGCGTTCCACAGTCCGCTGGTGCCGCACAGGAGTTCACGGCCGTCGAGAAAGCGGACCCGGACGCCTTCGGCCGACACGGCGCACAGCTCGTCCATGCCGTGCGCGGCGGGTTCCAGCAACGCAGGCCAGAGCGCCCCAGCCATCAGACGGCCGCCGCTTCCAGGAAGACGTCGAGGTGCCGGGGGCCGTTGGCCGGCATGACATGCCGGGCCACGACCGTCATTCCGGCATCGGCGAGCTCGTTCTCCAGCCGGTCGACCGGAAGAATCCGGATCGTGGTGGTCAGTGCCACGATCGGCTCCGCGGTGGAAGTGTCCTTCTCCAAGGGAATGATGGTGACGTTCCGCACGGGTGCGCCGGCGGGCCGGTACTCGATCATCCGGTAGCGGGTACCGCTGGCGCCCGCCGCCTCGAAGTCCAGGTCCGCGCCGTCCGCAGCGTCACCCACTAGCTCGACGGTGGAGAGCAGAAACCGCCCCCCGGGCGCCAGGTGCGATCGCACACAGGCGTACAGCCCGGCTCGCCCCTCCTCGTCGAGCAGCGAGACCGATGCGGTTCCGAGGACCACCACAGCGAACCTGCGCCCGAGGGCGAAGGCGGACATGTCCCCCTGTACGGGGCGGCAACGCTCCCGTGTCCCTCGGGGCGCGGCTGCGAGCCGGGCGCGCAGCAGGTCCAGCATCGACTCTTTGAGCTCCAGGGCCGTGACCTCCCGGCCGAGGGCCAGCAGCGGCAGCGTCAGCCGTCCTGAGCCCGCGGCGAGTTCCAGCACCGGCCCCGGGTGGGCGCGGACGACCCGCAGCATCTCCCGGATCTCACTGGTGTCGCTGCCCGCCAGGTCGTGGTACACGGGGCCGCCGACCTCGTCGTACAGGTCGTGCACGCTGATCCGGCTGCCGAACTCGGCCAGGATCTCCCCGGCAAGCCCCGGGACCGCCGTGGCCGCGGTCATACCGCCACCTTGGCCGAGGAGGTCGCCGGCAGCAGAGGGGCTCCCCGGTCGCCGAAGAACGTGAGCACACGGTCGAGCAGAGCTCGATCCACCGGCGCCGACCTGACGTCCCGGCCGACCCGTTCCAGGACCGCGTCGGCGCTGCCGTGGACCAGCAGCATCTCGGCGACCTCCGCCGCGCGTCTGCCAAGCCGGAAGGTCCGGTCCCGGCCGGGCGTCTGCACGTAGACTGCCTCGGACGTCCAGGCGAGGAACGGTGCCCCGGGATCGTTCGCATCCCAGGGGGCTTCGACCTCGCCAAGCGCCGGGACCAGGCGCCGCCCGAAGCCGGAGACGCGCGGTTGCGTGACGCCGCTCGTCTGCAGGCCCCGCAGCAGTTCCAGGGCGGCCAGGTAGCGGCCCAGCCAGGGCCGCTCGCCCACGGCCGGGGCACGGACCTCCTCCGGCATGACCGCACCGAGCGGCACCGGTCCACCCTGCGGATCGCCAGCGGCCAGCCGCTCCCATTCCGCCCGCAGCGCGGCGGGCGGATCGCCCACCGACCCCAACCGCAGGCCCTGGGGCGAGACCGATATCCGGCCGTCGTGCCCCACATGCAGCCTGGTGTCCGGGCCGTCGCCGGGCTCGGCGCCGCCGAGCCCGGCGAGGTCCGCGAGCTGCACCGCGGGGCTCGCGGCAAAGGCGGCGAACGTCCCCTCGGCCCTCGCCTGGTCGGCGTCGGCGAGGAATGCCTCGAAGTCGCTCTGCCCGGCCACCCGGATGAGCGTCGTTCCCAACAACGACATATAGGGGCTGGTGCCGTAGTCCTGGATCTGCAGGAAGATTGCGCCGCCGACCGCTGCGTCGCCACCCGGCTCGCTCAGCGAGCCCTCGTAGCCGACAACGGTTCCGCCGGTGTCGAGGTGAGCCTCACCGTTGTGCTCGCCGGGGACCAGGACGATGCTGCGCGGGCCTACAACTCCGGAGCCAAGCAGGGTCGCCAGATGCCCGGCGTCTTCCAGGACGATGCTCCCTGTCCCTGTCCCTGTCCCTGTCCCCTCGGCCCGGCGGGTCAGCGGACTGCCCGTGACCCACGACCGCAGATGCCGGCCGGCCCGGCTGACCAAAGCCTCACGCATCAGCGTCCCTTCGTTCGGCTCCGACGGCGGCGAGGATCTTTTTCAGGTCGTCCATCGCAGCCCTGGCGCCATACAGCTTGCATACGCCCGTCAGATTCAGCACGATCTCGTCCACGCCGGCGGCCCGAAACTCGTCGAAGCGCTCGACGATACGGTCGATATTTCCGAAGACAAAGGCTCCGGTGTCGGCCATGAGTCGACCGGCGGATTTTGAATCCAGGTGGGAGTATTCTATGCCGGCCCTCTTGAGCATATCAATGTAGTGTGGTGCCTGCATATGCGTGAAGTTGCTGGCAAGCACGAAATCGGCGACATCCCGGTCGGGGCGTTCCAGCGCGACGGGGACCAGCGCGGTCACTCTCGGCGCCGACCGTCCGGCAGCACGCGCTCCCTCCCGCAACGCCGGCCTGATCACCCCGTCCAGGTAGGCGGCGGGTGTCAGCCAGGTGATCGCGACGTCCGCGACCTCTCCGGCCAGCCGGGCCATGCCTGGGCGCAGGACGCCGAGCCCCAACTCGATGGGCGGTGACATGACCGGGGTCATCGCGGCGTGGCAGGAGAAGTACTCACCCTTGATATCGACTGCATCGCCGTCAAGCAGGCCCCGGACTATGCCCAGGTATTCGCGCACGGCCGTGAGCTGGCTCCGATAGGGAGCACCGAGCAGGCTCTGCTGGAATGTCCTGGCGCCGGGGCCAAAGCCAGCCACCACACTCTCACCGGTTGCCATGGCAAGGGACTTGACCAGATGGGCGGCATCGAATGGGTGACGCAGCGGCATCAGCGTGACGCCGAGCCCCGTCGGCACCCGGAAGCCGGCGCCGGCGACGGCGGAAAAGGTCTGGAAAGGCTCCATCAGCAGGCTCTGGCCGTGCCAGAGCCTGCGCGCCCCGGTCCACTCGACCAGGGCTGCATAAGAAAGTACCTGCTCAGGTCGGCGCTGCAGAAAAGGTATCAAAAATGAGAAGTCCAATTTCCCCTCCCGTTCGGCACCGCCAAGGCTTCCATAGGTCCGACCTACTATGCAAGAGCTTTCCGGGTTCGCGGTTCGTAGGTGGACGGCGGAGATCGTCGAGGCGACGGTGCAGGTAGTGGGCCTGCTTCGTCGGGAATTAAGCTCGCGACATGGGAAGCGGAATGGCGCGATCCACTTTTTGTGAAACATGTCACACCGGTTCTCGATTGTGGCCTCCGGTGGTCCGGTGAAGTTGTTGCCTCAACGAAATCTTGCGATTTTTTGTCGGAGTGTTCCGGACGGGGGTGGCAGGGTTGCTGGCAAGCAGGTGGAGTTCGCGACTGTTGTGTGGTCAATCTTGTGCGGTCAATCGACGGATCCTCGATGAATCTACTGTTCACCAATGAAGTCCTGTGACCCTTTGTGCAGGGGCTTTTCGGCTGATGCGCGTAATAGCGGAACGCCCTGGGTGACGCTGGAGATGCTGGTGATGCGGCTGTGCTGTGCCACCGGGCCCGTCCCGATCGCCGCGGTGCGCAGCGCGTCGGTCAGGCGAGCGGCGAGCTGCGTCAGGGGTCGGCGCAACCGTGCGAGCAGGGATGCGCCGTTGTTCGGCCGGTCCGCCACGGACAGGCGGGACACGCATGCCAGCGGGAACCATGGGGGCGATCGTGGTGGGCGCGATGGTGATGCCACAGCCGGCGGCGACGAGGTGGAGCCCGGGCAACGCCCGGGCCGCGGCATCGACCTGGTCGACCACGGTGGCGGCGTGGCGCAACACGACGCGCCCGGCTGGGTCAGCCGTACCCCGTCGTGACGGCGCTCCAGCAGCGGAGTGCCTGTCGCGCGTTCCAGCCCGGCGATCTGCCGGGAGACCGCCGACCGGGTGTAGCCGAGTACGGATGAACACACCCACGTCCGCCATGTGGTGGGACGTCGGCAGCGCCCCGACCCCGGCGCAGGCCGCCGCCGCGCTGCTGGAGCTGGTCTTCGGCCCGGTCAACCCGACCACTACGGCCAACTCGTCCGTCATGGACAGGTCCTGCCCTGGGCGGCAGGAGCGACGGCGTGACCGTCCAGCGCCGATGATCGGCACCGGACGTCAGTTCACCGAAGTACCGCGGCCGACGCCGGCCCGGGCCGCTCGGTCCTTCCTCGGCGCGGGGGAGTGCGCCGGGTTCGGCTCGGTCAACGGCCGGCGCCGGTCAGGTGTCGAGGACCGTGGCTGCGATCTTCCACTGCCGTCCCCGCCGCCACGGGCCGGCGCGCTTCAGGCCGACCTCGGCGAGCAGCAGGTCGGCGGCCCGTTCGAGCGCGCCGAGGTCGGCGTCGCGGTCAGGCCGGTCGAGTCGGGCGACGCCGGTGTTGCCGATGCTCTCGCCCTCGTCGTGCCGATGCCGGATGATGCGCACCTCGCCGGTGTCATAGTCGGCCTGAGCACGCAGGTCCCTGTCCGTCAACGGTCCTCCTTCGGCTACCGGCGTCGCTCAGCAGCTCAGAACCCGCGGGCCAGGGTCTGGTCCTGCGGCGGGTGGGACGCGGGAAGGTGGATGCTGATATTACCTTCCTGCCCTGTGGTGTGGTGGGTGGGAGAGTGCGCTGCACAGCGGAGCACGGGAAACTATGGCTGGGGGAGGTGGTCGACGCGTAGGCGTTCGTTGCGTTTGGAGCTGATTCGCCAGTGGCCGTCGGGGTCTTTCCGGTAGGTCTCGATGTAGTGGCCGTAGCCCTTGAGGGCGATGGTTCCCTGTGGGCTGTCGATCTGGACGTAGTCGAACATCGCCCAGATTCCCTCGGCCTCGGTGTCGCTGGTCAGGGTTATTTCTGGCATGTGGCCGTGGTGCGTGGTGAAGGCGTGCTCCAGCATGGGAATGGTCGAGCCGAAGTATTCTTCGTTGGACTGGATGATTGTTTCTGATTCGGTCGGGAGGTGGTGTACACAGTCGTCGGTGAACAGGCCGCGGAATCCGGCCCAGTCCTTGAGGTCGAGGTAGCGGAAGTAGCGGGCCTTGAGCTGCTTGATCTGCTCGATGTCCCAGAGCGCCTGGACGGAGGGTGGTACGGCAGGTGCCGCAGCGGGGGTGGCGGCGGGTTGTGGCTGATCGGCTGGGCGGGCGACGGTGTCCGCGGCGGTGGCCAGCAGACCGAGGTCCGTGCCGGCGGCGGTGGCGAGGTTCCTGGCGGTCGCGATGTCCTTGGCGATGTAGCGGCCGGCTGCTTCCTGGAGGCGGGCGGACGAGCCGGCGGCGCGGACGGTGCCCAGGGCATAGCTGTCGCCGCTGCAGTGGCTGATGGCGTCGAGGGCCTGCACCGGGTCGAGGCCGAGATCGCGGGCGATGCGCTCGGCTTCGGCGACCAGGGCGACGTGCGCGCCGAACAGGGCGTTGTTGACCAGTTTCACGCGCTGGCCGTCACCGAGCGTCCCGACGGACACGATGGGGTCGCAGTAGCTGGAGAGGACCGGTCGGACCGTCTCGAGGACCTCGGGTTCACCGCCGACAAGCAGGGTGATCCGGCCGGCGGCGGCGTCGGCCGGGCCACCGCTGAAGGCCGCGTCGAGAACGTGGACCTTGCGGGGACGGCCCGCCTCGGCGAGTCGGGGTGCGGTGTCGGGGCTGCCGGTGGTGTGAATGATCAACGTCGCGCCGGGTGGCAGCGACGCGATCAGTCCCGACTCCCCTTCGCAGAGCTCGAACACCTGCTGGTCGTTGAAGACGCAGAGGACGAGTACCTCCCGGTCGGCCGCGAGGGCGGCCGGGGTCGGCGCGCCGGTGGCGATGCCGGCTGCTTCGAGGTCACGTCTGACGTTCTCGCGGCGGGCGAAGAACGACACGTCGTGCCCGGCGGCGGCGACCCGCTCCAGCATGGGACGGCCCATGCTGCCGACACCGACGAATCCGACCTTCACATCATCCTCCGAAATCGGGTGGCAGAAGCTGGGGCCGCGTGGAGCGGCTACGCGTCAGCTGCGGTGGCGTCGGCTGTGTGCATGGTGTCGGCTGTGTGCATGGCGTCGGTGGTCTGCATGGCGTCGGTGGTGGCCTGGGCCATGGCGGCGACGAGGTCGTTGCGGGGCAGGGTGCTCATCAGCGAGATGGCCTGGCGTAGGTGATCGCCGACGATCCAGGTGGGTCCGGTGCCGAGGTGGTCGAAGGCCTCGGCGATGACGTCGCCCACGGCGGCGGCGTCGGGCAGGGGAGCGTCGAGGGTGGCGAGCTGGCCGCGGGCGTGTTCCAGGCGGCGCAGGGCCGGGGTGTCGGTCTTGCCGAGGACGAGGCCGAGCACGTCGACGCCCTGGCCATGCAGTTCGGCCCACAGTGCCTCGGCGAAGACCATGCTGAACGCCTTGGTGGCGCCGTAGGCGACCATGTTCGGCGCGCCGGCGAACCCGGCTCCCGAACCCAGCAGGATGATGCCACCGGTGCCGCGTTCGACCATGCCACGGGCGTAGTGGTGGCACAGCTGCATCGGCACCGTGCAGTTGCGGTGCACCATCGCCTGCGCGGTCTCGATCGGGTGGGCGAGGAAGCGCTCGAAGTGCGGGTCGGCCCCCGCGCAGTAGACCAGGAAACCGATGTCGAGGTCCGCGGTGGCGGTGGCGATCGTCGCTGCGGCGTCCGGGGCCGCGAGGTCGACGGCGAGCGTGCGGGTCCGCGCACCGGTGCGGGCGGCGATGCCCGCGGCGACCTCGTCCAGAACAGCCTGCCGTCGGGCGAGCAGGACGATGTTCAGCCCACGTTCGGCGAGGGCCTCGGCGAACGCCGAACCGACGCCCTCGGAGGCACCTGCCACCAGCGCCCAGGGCCCGTACCGCTGCGTGAAGGTCATGAACCGACTCCTGTCCGGCCGGGGTCCGCGCCGACCGTGCTGACGTGAACCTGGATGAAGCGACGATGGGCGATCTGCCAGCTGCCCCCGACCTGGACGAGCTGGTCGTCGTAGTAGCCGTGCGCGGCGAATCCGCTCTGCCCGTCCTTCGTCATGATCAAAGCGTTGACATAGGTGCGAGCCCGCGCGCCGTCGCGGTCGAGACGGATATCCAGGTTGCCGAGGTTGTGCATGGTGTGCCCCAGTGGAGCGTGCATGGACTCGAAGGCCTCGGTGAAGACCGCCGCACCCTGCCAGGAGCCGATGTCGCCGTAGTCCAGCTCGCAGTCGTCGGTGAAGCAGGTCCGGAACAGGTCCCAGTCGCGGCGGTCGATGCCGACGGCGTAGCGCAGAAGCACGTCGGCGATCGCCGCCCGCTGTTCGTGCTCGCTCACCGCGTCATCCCCGGTACCGGATCCGGCGTCCTTCGCCCCGCCACCGTGCCTCCCTGCACGACACCAGCCCGCATCGGCTCCTCCTCCTGCTCGTCCGTGGACGGCCGGACGCGTCCGCACCGCCTGGTTCAAGGGGGTGCGCACCTGCACACCCAGGATCGTTCAGGGCTGTCCCAGGACCGCGGCGATCGTTTGTCCGCACAGGTCGCGGACTCGGGCGGGGTCCGCGACGGTGGGATGCGCGAGCGACTTGGCGGCGGTACCTCGCGCCATGCCCATGATGAGCAGGGCCGCGGCATCGGTGTCGAGGTCCGCTCGGATCGAGCCGTCCTGCTGGCCGTCGCGGATGGTGTCGGTGAGGGCCTGATGGGTCGCCTGGTCGGCCTGGATCATGACGGGCAGGTCTGCGCCGGCGGGAAAGGTCGCCCCCCACATGACGATGACGGCGCGTTCTTCGATGCTGGCGCCGGAGCCGACGATCGTGAGGTGGGTCTCGATGATCGCGCGCAGAAGGTCGAGTCGGGGTAGCTGGGCAAGGTCGCCCTGACTCAGGCGCGGGGCGACGGTCGTCGCCGTGACCGTGCGCGCGTACGCGTGGTGGACCAGGCTGCCCACAAGCCCGTCCTTCGAGCCGAAGTGATAGGTCGGCATCGCCCGGCTGATGCCGGCCGGCTCGCTGACATCGCGCAGCGAGGTCCGTTCGATGCCCACCTCCGCGATGAACTCCGCCGCCGCCCGCAGGGGCGCCGCCTCGGACGCCGCGCGGCGCGCTGCCTGCGTGCGCCGAAGGCCATGGGCCGAGGCGGTCATGTTCGTCACCGTAGAGAAGATCCCGGCCGGCAGGCAACCCGTTGACCTGCCTGCCGGCTGGCAGGTAACTTGCCGATCGCGGTCGATGTCAGCGCTTCCAGGGCCTCAGGCGCGGCGCGTCGGTGTGCTGCCCTCCGATGGGCACGCGTTCGGGCACCTGCCACGTGCACCGCATAGTGGATCACCTTCTTCGGGCGCCCCTCCGTACACCAGAGAACACTCCGAGCCCGCGTCGCAACATTCGCCGGGACACCCCGATCATTGATCAACCCGCGAAGTTCCGCTTCCTTCTCCGCCCCAGATCCACCCCGCCATTCTTCAATCTGAAGAGAACCGCATTACGTGACACTAGGATTTCGGCGGTTCCGGCCTGACGCCGAGCGCGTTTGCCCACAGTATGGTCAGCTGTTCGACGGCTTCGTCGAAGTCGTAGTCCCGAAAGTTCTGGACCAGCCAGAGCTCGGCGAATCTCGCGGTCATCGCGCCCAGGGCATCCGCGGCGAACGACGGGTCAAGTCGGTGATCCGCGGCACCTTCTTTCTGCATCCTGATGATTTCCCGCTCGGCCCGCGTGACGTAATGCTTCATGGTGGCCATGCGAGCCTCGTTCACGGGCGGGTCGTACCGCGACACCTGCTCGATCACCCCGATGATCGCTGCCTCGTCCCGATAGCGCTCGAGGTAGCGGCGGTTGGATCGTCGAATTTGCTCCCAGACCGAATCGCTGTCGGCTGCGGGGTGCTCGGGCGGCGCGGTAAGCAGCTCCTCCTGGGCGCGGGCGACCTCGCGGAAGATCTCCTCCTTGGACTCGAAGTAGTGATAGAAGGTACCCAGTGCGATCTTGGCTGTCTGGGCGATGTCGGCGATCCGCGCTTCCAGGAAACCGTCCCGCTCAAAGATTGTTTTTGCGGCGTCGATCAGACGGGCCCGGGTTCGTGTGCCCTTCGCGGACAGCGGGCGCACCGAGGCGGCCTGCGGTGAATCCTCCATCTTCTCCGGTGGACCGGCTGTCTCCGGCAAATCGAAGTCCGGCGAATCCTGGGGCTGCGGCACCGCGGGGGTCATCGTCGCCTCGCCTTGCCCGGGGGTCGGTACGCCGGCGTCGGTAGCATCTGCACAGCGCACTGTCTCCATTTGTGAAGTCGATGTCGGTTTCGTTTCTTCACTCTACCGGCTCGCTACACGGCGACGTCCTGGAAGATCGTGCTGGAAGATCGCGGTGGGCATCGACGCCGTCCGCTGATTACATGCGCCCAAGGATCGTAGCGGCGCCCATGCCGCCGCCGGTGCACATGGCGACCAGGCCGATGGTGCGGTTTTGGCGCTCCTGGCTGCGCACGGCGAAGGCGTCGGCGTCCGCGCGGCCGAGCCCGGCCAGGGTGGCGAGGATGCCGTTGCTGGCGCTGACGTCCGCGACCCCGGTCGGGTCGAGACCGACCCGACCGGCCAGTGCGCGCGGGCACTGCGCCAGCAGTTCCTGCGGATGCACATCATGTGGTGCGCCGTCGGGCCGGCCCTTGCCGCGCGGGGTACGCATGGCGTCGACGATCCAGGCGTCCAGGTCAGCTCACCTCGTGGAACAGCGTGCGGGGGCGGGCGTCGGCGAGCAGCTGTGGACGACCGTCTACCTGGATACCACCTGCGACCCGGTCGGATCGCAGACACCCGACCACGCTTTTCCCATCGAGGCCGGGGCACGGCCCGCGGGGGAGTGCCGGCTGGTGGTGGATCAGGACATGCCACGCCGCGATGCGGAGGTCTCGGGGACTGGTCGGATCACCGTTTCGACCCGGCGGCGGCGCGGCACAGCGGCTTCGATCGGCCGTTCCTGCACGGCCTGTGCACGATGGCGATGTGTGCGCAGGGCGTCGTGGACGCGGTGGCAGGTGGGGGATCCGGACCGGGTCCGGCGGGTGGCGGTGCGGTTCGCCGCCCCCGCGTTCGTCGGTGAACAGCTGCGTGTGCGCTGCTACGAGGCGGCGTCGGGGCGCTACGCCTTCGAAGCGGACAGCGCGGGAATCCCGGTCGTGACCCACGGCCGGCTGGAGCTCCGCGTATGACAGTGCCCGATCCGGACAAAGTCAGCAGATCGTGCCGCGCGCGGGGCCTCGCCAAGGTCGCTCGGTGTAGCGGCTCGTTACGTCATTGAGCCCAGGTTCCGTCGGCTCGCGTTCGCCGACGTGCCACCGGCGCTTTTCCGTAGGATCTCCCGTGGCCATGCGAAGTGTCGGTAGAAGATCTGGCGCGCAGGAAACATGCCGCCCACCTGTGGGCGGACGTGAATCACGTGGGTGGCCCCGAACGGAATACCGGAACGGCTACTCAGCGCAACCAGATGCCACCTTGTATGATCTTGGCGAGGCTCTGGGGCTGACCTTGACCGGCGCTGTTTCAGCGGGCCCAAACAAGCATTCCGCTGTGCCCTTCGGCCTGGCCGCTTCGGACTGTGGCATCCTGTACGCATGTTCACGGGGGATGATCAGCAGGATGGCTCGCTCAATGTCTTCATCAGCGTGGCGGGGCCAGACCGCCCCTGGGCGCGCTGGATCGCTCAGGAGTTGCGCCGAGAGGGCCACACCGTCGAGTACGACGAATGGACAGTGCGTCCCGGTGAAAGTTTTCTGGCTCGTATGGACCGGGGGCTGGCCAGTGCGCAACGAATTGTGATGGTCGTGTCTCCGTCATATTTTTTGCCGGAATCGTTCGGACGGGAGGAGCGTGAGGCCGCGCTGCTCCTCGGGCGCCGGGGGGACGATCTGCTGGTGCCGGTGCTCGTCGCCCCGACCGCCGCGCCGCCGCTGTTCGACCGGCTGTCGAGAGTGGACCTCGTCGGCCTGGGCGAGCAGGAGGCGCGCCTTCGCCTGACCAGCGCGGTGCGCGGGCTTCAGCAGCCGGCGTTGGAGCACGACATGACCTGGCCGGGGGACATCCCACCGGCCGCGGTGCCGACTCCCGCGGAGGACGACGCACCGTTTCCAGGCGAGCCCGCCGATGTTGCGAGGCAGGTCGGCCGCCTGCTGGGAAACGACTACGAGATCGGCGATCGGCTGGGTGGGGGAAGCTTCGGAGTGGTCCTCGAGGGCCGCGACGCCCGGCGTCGACGGGGAGTCGCGGTCAAGGTTCTGTCCGCGACGCAGAAGGATGCCCGGGCCCGGTTCGCTTTCGAGGCGGACGTGCTGGAGAAGCTAGATCATCCCCACCTGGCGCGGTTCTACGACTACCGTGAGGACGACAGGCTCCAGATCATCGTCATGGAGTTGCTGACCGGCGGGACGCTTGGTCGGCGCAGGCAGCAGCAGGACCTGTCCGGGCCCGGCGCCTGCGCGGTGGGGCTCGCGGTGGCCGAGGCCCTGCGGCACGTGCACGACCGCAATGTGCTGCACCTCGACATCAAACCGGCCAACGTGCTCTTCGACGAGCACGGTCTGGTCAAGGTGACCGACTTCGGCATCGCCAGAATGTTCGACGGTTCGACCGCGACCTCGAGCGCTGTCATGGGAACCCCCAGATACATGGCGCCCGAACAGTTCCGTGGGGAGGGGACAGTACCGGCCACCGACCTGTACTCCCTGGCCGTGATGCTGTACGAACTGCTCGGCGGAGCGCCCCTGTTCGGCGCTGATCTGCCGCTGGCGGCGCTTTACCACCACCATTTGCAGGTCGCCCCCACCCCGCTGGTCAACACGCCACAGGCGGTCGCCGACGTCGTCATGCGCGCCTTGGCCAAGGAGCCGAGAAACCGCCAGCAGTCCGCGCGGGAGTTCGCCCTGGACCTCGCCGCGGCCGCACGTGGCAACTACGGTTCGGACTGGCTCGCGAGATCGGGTGTCCAGGTGAGCCTCAGCGCGGACGTACACGACGCGGCGACCCGTGACCACGATAAGGATTCCGACCAGTGGTGGCCCTGGTGGCCGCGCCGGAGAGGGCGGTACGCGGTGCTCTCCCTGGTCACCCTCGTGACCGTGACGGCGGTCGCGGCAGCAGTGGTTCTGCTGACGGGCGGCAGCAGTCACCGGAGGCCAACTCCACCCCCGGACGCGTGCACCCGCTTCCGGCTGCTGCACTCAGGTGCCGACTGCGTCGGGGTGACCGACGGGGCCTATGTTTTCGACAACCGTCTGCGGGACATCGAGAAGAAAATTTTCACCGAGAACGCAAAAGTGGTCCGCGGAGGTAACTACGTCACCATAGCGTTCGTCGCGCCGCTGACCGAGACCCAGACAACCGCGGCCACCAGCGACGTCCTGATCGGACGGATCCGCAGTCAGCTGGAGGGCGCGTACGCGGCCCAGATCCGCGCGAACAACAACGGCTACCTCGGAGACAATCCGCCGATCCGGCTTCTGCTCGCCAACCAGGGCGAGACGGAGCAGGCCTGGCAGCCGGTGACGGGCATGCTCAGATCCAGGGCGGCGGCCGAGCGGCTGGTCGCGGTGGTGGGCCTCGGGATAAGCATCACGCCCAGCGTGCACACGGCGCAGGAGGTGGCGAAGGCCGGAATCGGTATGGTCGGTTCCGTTATCACCGCGGACGGCGTCACCACGGGGATCCCCGGATTCGTTCGAGCCGTGCCGACCGTCAGCGACGAGATTCTCGCGCTCGCATCGTATGTCAAGACCCACCCTGACCTGCAAAACGCGGCGCTGCTCAGCGACGGAAACACCGAAGATCTCTACACCTCCTCGCTCACGGCGGACTTCACCAGCATGCTTGGAAGCTATCTGAAGTCGCGGCCCGTTCCGTTCCCCTACAACGGGACAACGAAAGGCGTCGGCACGATCTTCGATATTATTACAAGCAACCTTTTCTGTGGTCCTAATCCGCCGCGGACGATCTTCTATGCCGGCCGCACAAATGGTCTTTCCATTCTTATCAGTCACCTCCGGCAGCGCACCTGTGCACGCACGCCGGTCACTGTTCTCACCGGCAGCGACGCGTCCAGTCTGACGCTGCCCAGGTCGAGTGCGAACGACGCACCGGTGTCGGTCATCTACGCCGCGACCCCCAGCCCGTTGGCGCTCGGCGACGGCCGCTGGACCGACGCCACGAACTCCGCCCAGTACAGTCGTTTCCGGGCTGACTTCCTAAGTCAGGGATTCGGCGCGGCCGATCTGGACGACGGGTGGGTCATCCTGACCCACGATGCGATGGCGACCGCGATCAAGGCGATTCGAGCAGTCACCGGGCAGTCCGCGGCGCTTCCCACGAAGGAGCAGGTGCGGGATGCGCTGAGTCTGCTCAACACGCAGAACAGCAGCATTCCGGGCGCGGGCGGGACCTTCGAGATCGACTCTCAGAGCGGCGATTCGTTCGGTCGCCCGGTTCCACTGATCGAAATGGATGCCGACCACCCACGGAACGTTCTCACCACCTTCACCCCTCACCCGCTTTCCCCCTGACCCCGCGCCCGCCGGTCCGGCAAGGCGGGGACTGCCCGCCCCGGCCCTCGACCTGTCCGTGCTCCGGCGTGCTTCCTGTTGCGTACGTCGGTTGTGGCAACCCCACGATCCGCTGGTCTGCCCCGGCTGATGCTCCTGGCCCGTCGAGATGCAGGTGCGTCGTCACGTTCCGCGCAGACATCTCGGAGAGTGACCGTCCCGGGGATCGGTGGACGTTCCACCGGCACACCCTCACGCCGATCCGCTTTCGACGCCCGCCGACCGAGATCTTCCGTACCGCTTGTGTCACCCCTTGTGACAAAACCGGCTTGGTCGCGGGTGGCCGAAGGTCATGATCTGTTCTTGCCGAGGGTTGGTGAAGGATCGGTGGGCCGCAATCTTCACTCCGCCTCGGCAGGAATCCGTGACTTGGTGCACTGGTCGCCGGCCAGGGCGGACACGGAGGCACCCGGGCGCTCGTTCTGCTACCGGGGCTACGTGCCCGGTGACGCGCGGCCGGGGACCTGGATCGACGCCGAACGGCAACGCCTGCGCACCGGCTTGGTCTTCACTGGCGTGCGGGCCGGTGAACTCCTCCTCGCCGTGCGCGCTCCGCGCGGACTGTGCCGCTCCGACCCTGAGTGCACGTAACGGCGCTGTTGGGGGGTGGCCGCCGTCTGGTGGGGCGAAAGCCGGCGGCCACCGGAGGGCCAGGGAGGTCACGGGTCCTGGCGGCGTCTACTGCCAGATGTCGGTGATGGGGGTGGCGGTCGCGCTGTTCCCGGCGTACGGCAGGGCGTACATGTCCTCGATCGTCCGCAGGACGTTGTAGTGGTTGATGGTCTCGGTGAAGGTGCCGGTCTTCACTCCGGACCCCACGATGATGGTCGGGATGTTGTTGCTGTGGCCGCTGTCGTCCTCGTCGAAGGTCAGGACCAGGATGCTGTTGTGCGTCTTCGCCCACTGTGCGTAGGCGTCGATGTTGTTCTTCAGCCAGGTGTCGCCGGTCGCAACGGAGCAGTTGTGCATGTCGTTGCACAGGTTCGGGACCACGAACGACACGGTCGGGAGGGTGGTGTAGTTGGTCGGGAACCGGCTGAAGCGCAGGTTGTCCGCGGACGGGACGTTGCTGAAGTTGACCCAGGGGTTGTGCTTGCGCGCGTAGTTGCCGCTCGTGCAGCCGGTGTAGCCGTCGGAGGGCATGGTCTCCGAGTAGCCGGTGAACGTACGCGATGCGCCGATCAGTTCCTGGCCCAGGTTGGCGGTGGAGAAGGTGTGCGGGCACGAGTCATCGGTGATGCCCTGGGTGGAGCCGGAGAACAGGGCGAGGTAGTTCGGCTCGCTCGGGTGTGTTACTCCGGACGAGTGGTTGAAGCTCGCACCCTGGCCGGCGAGCGAGTTGATGTAGGGGGCCGAGGAGCTGCCGATGATCTGTGAGTAGGAGTGGTTCTCCATGACGACGACCACAACGTGGTCGCGGGCCGGGACGCCGCCCGCCGCGTTGCCCGTTCCCGTGAGCAGCCCGAGCGCCCCCAACGCCATCGCCGCGACCAACGCCGACGGCCGCAGCGAACGCCGCGTCATCCCTCGCACCGTGATGCCTCCCAGCTGACGATCGGATAGGTCGCCGGTCCCGGAGCCCGCCAGGGGCTGGTCCGGGAACCGGCGGGCCCGATCGTCGTGCACCGGCAGGAAGCCCCAGGTCAGGTTTCGGCGATGTCACCGAGTACTCGGTCTCCGCACCCCCCGAGGACATCTACCGGTAACCGAAGAACGTGCAGGTCGCCATCCGTCGAGGTCCGGACAGCCTGGGCCCGGTACGAGGTCTGGGCTGGTCGATGGCATGGGAACGTCGACGAAGCCACACGGCGTCGGCAGGGCGGACGGCGAACCGCGTCATCGTCGGCTCCGGCCCGCGCCGGTCCAAACTGTGGCTGCCCGGCGCGGCGCTCGCCGCCCTCGCCGCCCTCGGCACCTGATGGCAGTCGCGGTCGTTCAGGAATGCCTGCCCGGTGAGAAGATCGACCATCTCACCCATCGGTATGTGGATCGGCTGGTGGACCTCAACAACCGTCCGGAAGGCGTGCTGTCGGGACGGCCGGAGGTAGCGCCGGTGCGGCTTTGTCTTCGCGAGGATGGTCCCGGCTACTGCCTGCACGAGCCGTTACGACGCGACGGTTCTGCGCCCGCCCGCTGTCCGCCGGGTCTGGCGTCGGGGGGGGGGGGGGGGGGGGGGGGGGGGGGGGGGGGGGGGGGGGGGGGGGGGGGGGGGGCGCGGGCCCCGCGCCCGCACCCCACGTAAACCGACATGAAAGCACATCAAAATAA
>NZ_JAMQQG010000022.1:0-63846 GCF_023716925.1 Frankia sp. R82 | reverse complement strand
GGATCTTCCCCCCACGAGCTTTTACCCCGGGAGGTTGGGCCCCCCGCCCGGGGGCGGGGGGGTGGGGGGGGGGGTAGGGGGGCCACGAAAGCGCCCCCCCACTCCCCACCGATGTCGTCCGCCCGGCCTGGGCACATCTGAGCCTTACGACTGTCGGATCAGGTGCCGACACGTTCCCCACAGAAACTGGCACTTTTGGTCACCGTGCCGTTACCAAATGCGTTGATGCTGACGAACGGGTAGCAGATCGGTGTCCTGCCGAAGCCGGCCTCGAAATCTATGGCCGGGACGAGGCCGCCGGCGGTGTAGTTCTTCACGGCACGCAGGCCGGTGATGAAGCTCTGCCGGGTTGGGCACGGGCCGGCCGCCTGCAGGCCGCGAATCAGTAGATCGGCGGTGACGTAGCCGGCGAGTGCAACCGGCTGGCCGGAGTCCTCCAGCTCGGGGGCATAGCGGTTGAGGTTCGCCTGGTAGGCCGCCACAGCCGGGTCCTTCGGATCCATCGGCTGGCTGCTGTAGGTGGTCACGCCGGCCAGCTGCGAACCGTACCTGGCGAGAAGGTCGCTGCCGGGTAGCTGGCTGCCGGTGAGAAGAACCTTGGGCTGCAGCCCGTGCTGTCGCACAGCCACGACGATTTTTGCGAAGGTTTCGGTTGTCAGCGTGCCGACGAGAGTGTCGATGTTTTCTGTGGTCATCCGACGAATGATGTCGTTCAGCTGGCTGTTGGAGGGTTCCTGGTCCGCCTCGGCCTGATCGACGGAAATTCCGACGGACTCCAGGCTGGTCTGCATCGCCGCGTGCGAGGTGACGGACAGGCCCAGGCCGACGGGGTCGGTGATGAGGAGCGCCCGTGTGCCGCCCTGCTGGCGGGCGAACTTCCCGAACGTGGTTACCGCCCCGGATGACCGCAGTGCACCCTGAGCGTAGCTGAACGCGAACATGTTGCGGTACTGCGACCACGCGGCTTCGACGGCCAGGCCGACGACGGGGATCTGCTTGGAGGCGAGATACGATGCCCCGCCGGACGACACCGGGGAGGTCTCCATGATGGCGAAGTCCGCTTTTTCGTCGACCAGGCTCCGGGCGACCACGTCGTTGGTGGCGGGTTTGCCGCGATCGTCGGCCCAGTCATATCTGATCTGACGGCCGTAGACGCCACCCGCGGCGTTCGCTGCGTCAACACGTGCCTCCAGGCCTGCCCGTACCGGGACGAACGTATTCGACAGCACCCCGCTCGCCGGAAAGATGAAGCCGGCTCTGATCTCGGTCGGCGATACTCCCGGCGCCTTCGTGCTGCAGCTTTCCGCGCTGGCTGTCGGCGCGCTGCTACAGGCTGCTGCGGAGGCGAGAAATATTGGCGCGACAAACAATGCCGCAAGTGCACGGGACCTCACGAGTGATGCCTTTCTTGGAATGATCCGGACCCGATCGACAGGTTGGGGGCCGGTCAGCGTACTGTTTTTGATCGACGGTTGTCTGATCAGAGGCGCCTGGCCCACAGCGTCGGACCATGAGCGCTTCGACTCTGCCACGGCATGGTGTTGATGCTCGTGACGGTGTTGATGCTCGTGTCCGGGCACACCGAAAGCCGCTCTGGCCGGCCTGGTCGCTTAAACCGCACAGCTCCGGAACGCGTCCAGACTGGCGTCTCGGAGAGTGCGTCGCCGGCTGCGGTTGGGGTTCCGCCGGGTGCGGACATGGATACGGCGTGGGCCGGTGCTGTCCAGCGCGCCGAGGGCATACCGATGGATCGGAGGCTGCTGGAGCAGCGATAAGGCCATGACGCCGAATTGTTTCCGTTGCCCGCGGGACGTGCCCGGCCGGGCGGCCCTCCGCGCCCCCTGACCTGGCTGATCCGCGCTGTTCTACGGAGATCCCGGGTCCCGGGGGATGGCTGTCCGTCGTCCGCGTCCCGGCCAGGCAGGCCTGATGACGTCAGGAATCTGGTCGCGTACGGAGAGTGTGAGATTGGAAAACTATAGCACTTTGGTGCTATCTGTGACGATGCCAACCGGGTGGCATCCCTGGCACGTTGGGTGGCCGGAGCGTGCCGGGCGTAGCCGTCGATTCGGTTGTGCCCGCGGAGAGATCCCTGTGCGTTGACTGGCTTTTCCTTGTCGTGCCAGGAGTTCTCCATGAGGAAGTGCCCGACGTGTCGCCTCCGGCGGTACCGGCGGGCGGGCGCGTGGTGAGCCTGCCCGGTCAACCCGGTGAGATGTAACCGTTCGCATATCAGAGAAATGGCGCACCGGATCATACTGACATTGAATGATTCAATACCTCTAGTAGCTATATGTCGGAATTAGGGTGACATCGGACTATCGCGACCTGCTCGCCGGCGCCATGGTCACCCGCCGTGCCCTGGTCTGCCGCCTCGTCGACCGTCGTACCGAGTCGTTGACCAGCCTGCCAGCGGACCTGCTCACGCCCGGCTCTCACCCCGCGCAGATCCCAGCCCGGTAGCGCCCGGTGAATCGCCTGGGGGGCGAGGTTGGTCCTGTTCGGACGTGCACCGGAGAGATCGGCGCCATCAGGGGTCCGAGACTGCAGGGTCGAGTGTTCGATGGAGCCGAGTTCCCGGGCGCATGACCGTCGGACGGCACGAGGGCCACGGTGGCGGACCAGGGCGGTGGGGCCCCATTCCCCCATACCCCGAGCGTGGATGGGCTCGCCGAGCACGTCGTCCCGCACCCCATCGCCCGACCCAGGGCAGGTGCGGCCAGCAGGCATCCGTGGTGAGCCGAGCGTCCGGTACAGGCGGGATGTTCTCCCACCTGGTGTCGGAAGGAAGCGAAGATCTCCAGGGGTGCTGGGCGTTAGCCTCACCGAGGCGGGTGTCGGGCCGGCGTGGCCATCGTCCCGGGCACGCCACAGCGTCGCGAGCCGCATCCAGGGGGCATCCATGATCGACGGTGTCACGATCGTTGTTGGTGGTGTCGTCGGGCCGCCAGCGGAGGACGACCTGGATGCCCGGATTGATCATCCTGCGGGCCAGGGTCGGGCCGTTCGTCCTGTGCATGGTCGCCTCCGGCGGGTAGGGGCAGGTCGACCAACTGACGAGTCCCGAGCAGCTGTGACCAGGGCCACGACCTGGGTTGCGGCAACGCTGTGCGCCCCACGACCCCGCTGCCGAGGTGACCCTGACGGCGACACTCGTTGACGCCGACGTCGGTGTCGGCCGGGCAGGTCGACCGGCGCGGCCGATCCGCCCGGCGTCGGACCAGCGCGGTGGGCGGACCGGCGGGGTGGGTGGAATATATGTGCGGGATCGGCGTAGTCGGAGCGGACTGAGTCGAGATCTCGCCCATCGCCACCGGCCACTGTGACCGCCAGCCACTCGTCGACCAGGGCCGGACCCATGCCATCCGAGTGACGTTGACATCGATGTCAATCAAGGTCTAGCATGATCTCCATGGTCGATTCTGCTTCTGTGCCGATCTTTGACGGCGACAACCACATGTACGAGACCCGCGAGGCGTTCGTCAAGTTCCTACCCGACCGCTACAAGAGCGCGATCCAGTACGTCGACATCGGTCGCCGCACCAAGATCATGGTTCGGAACACGGTCAGTGACTACATCCCGAACCCGACGTTCGACGTCGTTGCCCGTCCGGGTGCGGAGGAGGACTTCTACCGCAACGGCAACCCGGAGGGCAAGAGCCGTCGGGAGATCTTCGGCGAACCGATCCGCGCGATTCCCGCGTTCCGCGCGCCCGGGCCACGGCTCGAGGCCATGAACGAGTACGGCGTCGACCGCACCCTGATGTTCCCGACCCTCGCCAGCCTGCTCGAGGAGCGGATGCGCGACGACCCGGAGATGACCCACACCGTCATCCACGCCTTCAACGAGTGGATGTACGAGACCTGGCAGTTCAACTACGAGGACCGCATCTTTTCCACGCCCGTCATCACCCTGCCGATCGTGGACCGGGCGATCGAGGAGCTGGAGTGGGCGGTCGCGCGTGGCGCGAAGGCCATCCTGATCCGTCCGGCGCCGGTGCCCGGCTACCGCGGCTCGCGGTCGTTCGCGCTGCCGGAGTTCGACCCGTTCTGGGCCAAGGTCGTAGAGCACGACGTCTTCGTGGCGATGCACGGCTCGGACTCGGGCTACGCCCGGTTCTCCGCCGAGTGGCAGGGCGAGCAGTCCGAGATGCGGCCGTTCCAGATGGAGGCGCTCCCGATGCTCTGGGCCCTGCGGCCGGCAGCGGACGCGGTGGCCGCGCTTGCGTGCCACGGGGTGCTGCACCGGTTCCCGCAGCTCAAGGTTGCCATTGTCGAGCTGGGCGGCAGGTGGCTCGAACCGCTGCTCAACGACCTGGCCTACGTCTACAAGAAGATGCCGCAGGGTTTTGCCGAGAACCCGGTCGACGCCCTTCGCCGCAACCTCTACATCTGCCCGTTCTGGGAGGAGAACTACGACTACCTCGGCGGGCTGATCGGGAAGGATCACGTCCTGTTCGGTTCGGACTGGCCGCACCCGGAGGGTCTGGCGAAGCCGCGTTCCTACATCGACGACCTGAACGCCCTCGGCCTGCCCGATGAGGAGATCGCCGGCTACATGGGTGGGAACCTGGCGAAGCTGATGAACATCGGCGCCTCGATCAGCTGACGGGGCCCGACTGACTGGCGGAGACCGTCGGGCCGCCGGGCTGGCGGTCGGATCGCGGCGGTCGCCGGGGCCAGAGCGCGGGTGGGTCGACGCAGGCGCACAAGTGGCGAAGGCGGCTTTCGGCCCACCGTGGTCCGTGCCGATCGGCGCCACCGACCTGGCAGCATGGAGCAATCGACTCATGCATCGGACGCCCCGATGGTCATCGCCGCCACCCGCAGGGAGCCCTCTGATGCCAAGCCAGACACGATCGCTGCAGGCGACGCAGACCAGGATGAAACTGCTGGCAGCGGCGAAAGAGGCGTTCGAGGAGTCCGGTTATCTGCCGACCCGCGTCGCCGACATCGTGAAGCGGGCCGGCCTGGCCCACGGTTCCTTCTACCACTACTTCGATTCGAAGGAAGACATCTTCCGCGAGCTCGCCGCCGTGGCCGACGCCCAGCTGAACGCGCCGATGCAGCAGATCGTCCTCGACCCGAACTCGGACATGTCGCCGACGGAACGTATTCGAAAGTCGACATATCGCTACTTGGAGGCCTATCGCCGTGAGGCACGGCTGCTCGGTGTCATCGAGGAGGTCTCCCGGTACGACGAATACCTGCGCGAGGCGCGCGACAAGCGCCTTCGGCACCACCTCGACGAGCTCACCGAGTCGATCCGCAAGCTACAGGGCCGCGGGCTGGCTGACCCCACGCTCGACCCGCGGCTGGTGAGTGCCGTCCTGGGCTCGATCACCGCCCGCTTCCCGGAGATGTGGCTGGTCCAGAACCTGGTGGAGTGCAGCATCGACGAGGCGGCCGAGTACATCACGAAGGTCTTCGTCAACACGCTGCGCCTGGCGCCCTGACCCCGGGATGGGGCGGCGTCGCCGCGGCGGTCAGTGATCAGACGATGCCCTCGCCGGAATCGGCGAGCTGGTCACGGGTGGCTTCCAGGACAACCAGCGTTCGCCGCAGCGGGAGACCGCCTCCGACGACCGGCTGACGGGACGCACGGTGCTCGTCGTGGACGACGACCTGCGCAACGTCTTCGCCATCACCACCATGCCGCGGATCGCGAACCTGCCCTCATCGCCGTCACCGCGAAGGCCATGCCCGACGACCGGCAGAAGTGCCCCGGCGCCGGCGCGACCGACTACATCACCAAGCCTGTCGACGTCGATGAGCTCCTCGCCCGCATCCGAGCGAGGCTCGTCACCGGTTCCAGAGCTGGTTGACGCGGTTCAGGCGATGTCAATGTGTGACGGAGTCTCGGCCATTACCGGCCAGGCAGCGGGTGTTTACGCGGTGGCGGTGAGGGTTGGGTGTCTTCGGGGAGGCGCGTGCGGACGTCGAGCATGACGATGCCGGGTCTGATGCTGTCTTCGTGATAGGCGAACGCGTCGAGGCTACGGCACTCGGATACCACGAGGTGCTCCTCGCGAACAGGCGAGTCCTCACCGAACCCCCCGCGCGGCTACACATCATTACCGTCGGACAAGGGGATAACCAGAATCCTGCTGGAGATGTCCGGGGGTCGCGCTGGCGGTCGGTGGCAGCCTACTGGCAGTAGGTGTGATGATGGCCGAGGTGTTCCCGCCGGATGGTACTGCCCATTGAAGGCTGTCGCGCAGGGCCGGACGCCACACACCAAAGTCGTGACTACCCGGCCGCAGCCGCAGAACGACATCGAAGCCCGGGCGTCGCGCCAGGGTGGACGCCATGTTCAGGGTGTCCGACAGCGCCTCGCGGTCACTGCGCCCGCTGTCCATCCACACCCGCATCGGTGGGGACGGCGGCAGGATCGGCGCGTAGCGCGCCGGGGTGTTCGACGCGGCGACGAGCGCGAGATCGGGCCGGTTCCCGAACAGGCCGACCATCCCCCCGTCATGCGTGGGCTTGTCCATCCCGGACATGTCCACAATCGTTGCGACGAGGTCGCGGTGGCGAAGCCCGAGGTTCAATGCGCAGAAGCCGCCGGCAGACATCCCGGCGAAGATCCGGTCGGCGCGTTGCGGAATCGTGCGCAGCCGGGCATCGACGGTGGGGATGACATCGTCGATCAGGTAGGTCTCGATGTGCTCGCTGGGCCGGTCAACGCACTCGCTGTCATCAAGCCACCCGCGGCTGAGCCGCGGGGCGACGAGGATCGCCGGCCGCCCTGCACTGGCGAGCAGCGCGCCGATTGCTGCCGCCCGGTTGGCCCGGTACCAGTCGACCGGGGCGCCCGGAGAGCCGTGCATGAGGTATACCACCGGGAAACGGGCCTGCGGCTCGATGAAGTACTGCGGCGGAAGATAGACCAGCGCCTTCCGGACACCGAAACTGCTGTGCACCCCGGTGATCGGCAGGCCGATCACCGATCCGTTCGGATGCGGCCGCGATGGTGACGAGGTCACGGCCTCGTGTACCGATGCCGTCGGCCACGACCGGACGCCGACGACGTCGTCAACCCGGGGCAGGTAGCTGTAGTAGGCGTTGACGAGATCCGCCACCGTCGCCAGCGTCAACACCACCGACAGCCCCGCCATTGCGACCAGCACGGCCCGTCCCCGCCGGGCCAGCAGCACGCTGCCCACCCAGGACAGCAACGCAAGCCCCGCCAGCGACAGGATGAACCACTTCCCGATGACGACCAGCGATCCCAACGCTCACCCCGCCCCACCCCACAAGGGAGTTGCTCGTTCTGAAGCTCCGTGACCGGTGCTGCGCCTGAGCCCGTCGAACGCCGCCCTGCCAAGAACAGATCCGTGCTGTCCAACGTCCGTCCAGGGACCGTTTGATCCGGATCACAGTGTCCGGTTTCCAGGGGGCAGCAGACCCCTCGCGGTGAATTCGTGGTGAGTCGGGGAGCGAACTGGCTCGTCCATGCCCCAGCACCCGGCGGCGGCTTCGGCGAGGATCAGCGGCGTGGCGGTGCTCGTGCCGGAGGGCGGCGGCGGCGACCCCGACGACGCCGGTGACGCCGGCGGGTTCGAATCACCGGTGCCGCAGCCCGTCAGCCCTGCGGCTGCCACCGCGCCGGCCGCAGCCAGAAACCGGTGACGAGAGGAAGCCGGAACGACCAGCCGGGACATGACGCGCAGGCTACCCAGGCCACTATGTGTGGCAGATTTGGCGTGGGGCGGATGTGGCCCAGGCCTCCGGCCCCTCGCCGCCGCGACCCATGACCCGGCGAAGGTGCTCAGGAATGTCGGCCTGACCGACCGGCCCTACACATTCCTATTCGGAACCAGATCTGGTGCGCTCGACGCGCTTGCCTGCGATCTGAGCGACCGGACCTGGATGCTCGCTCTCGTCGATCACCCGGCGAGATCGTGGGAACCGAAACGTCTGCGCCACCGGCTGTACTCGCTCGCGGGCCAGCGGGCCCACCACGTCCGGCAGGCCTTGCCACACCCCGCGGTCCACCACCGCCTGAGCCCCACTGGCCGTCCAGGCGATCAGGACGTTGCACACACCGCCCGTCCCCGGAGAGCCCGGGCCACCGACCTCCCAGCCCACCGACCTCCCAGCCCACCGACCTCCCAGCCCACCGACCGGAAGGGACCCGTCCCGGACGTGGACGGGATGCCCACCCGCGCGACAGCGGGCACACTGCCACGGCCGCACCCCGACCGAACAGCACAAATCAACATCAACAGGGGTGGGAGGTTTTCCCGCAGTCATACCTGGTTGAGACGGGAAAGATCTGGGTTTACTGGAAGTCGCCGCCAAACGGAAGATACTCCATCGGTTGCGACCGGTGAATTGCGACGTTCTGCGCTGTGGCGGGTGCGGAAAAATATATGAAGGATTGTTCATGCTAGGGTGGCTGGCATGGATCCTGCGGGTGCCGATGTGTAGGCGGTCGCGCCGTGGCGTTGATCCCGCGATGGCCTTGGCCGAATCGGCGCCTGTGGTCCTGGCGGAGGCCGGGTACCGCGTCTGTTCCGGCGTCGCATCGGTGGCCCTGACCATAAGCCGTCCATGCGACGCGTGTAGGCGGACGAATGACGCGTGTAGGCGGACGAATGACGACCGCCAGGCTGTGTGATGCGAGGGTGGCGGGTTCTTGTTCGAACGGAGGAAATGCCCATGAAAGTGGAAGACCTCCACCCGCGATGCGGTGTCACCGGCCGGCTCGGCGCTTTCCCCGTGGCGTCGAGTGGAACCGCCCTGCGAGCATTTCCTGCCATTTTGTTACGTAACTTGTGCAGTTCATGTGCAACTCATACAGGATCTGGACGGCGGGTGTGGCCATGGCTGGCGATGGTCGCTGCATGGTTTCACCCGGAATCATCGGTTAACCCTTATCGTGGAGGTTTCCATGCGTGTACCTCGTAGGGCCGCAGTGGCGGTCGGGACCGTGGCGGCGAGCGCCGCGTTCGTCGGCGGCCTGACTGGTATGGCGAACGCCGCGCCATCTCCCACCCCGTACGCAAGCGTTGCCGCATCGAGGGACAGCTCCAGCCACGCGGGGCGTCTCCCGGTCATCGTGCTTGGTGCTCCTGTTGTCAAAAGTGGTGCTGCGGCCGGCGACTATGTCTGGCATGACCAGGCCGGCTGGCATCTAAGGGTCACCCACCCTGGTCGTGGCAAGGTGGTGTTCACCGGGACGGTCCGCGCCGATCGGCCGATCACCGCGCATGGTGTGCGGTTGGAGAAGGGGGACACCCTCTCCCCTGGTAAGGACCACAGGACGCTTACCTTCAGGTTCGTCAACTACGGCAGTCTTGACGGGATCGACTTCGTCGACGGTGCGGCGGCGCGGACCGGTTTCGCTTTCACGATCGACGGTCGTCCCGCCTCTCCGAACGTGATCCGCCTGGGTGCTCACCAGGCTCACCCAACCAGCAATCCATTCACCATCGAGCGCCGCCCGTAAACAGGTGGTATATAGGTAGGGTGGGCCATGGGGATCGGATCCCGTGCCACACAGGATCCACCCCCCGCCCTTAACTGTAATGATCATATTCTGGTGATGGCTCGAATCCGACGAGGGCGAGGTGTACCCGGCCGGCAAGGGTGCGATCTCTCTGGGATCATGTTCTGGCTGGGGCAGGTGCACCTCGCGGGGGTTCCGGTAGTCCGATTTTTGTACCTCGGATGGATGTGGTCGGCGGCGACCTGTTTCCGTACCGTGTCCTCGTCCAGTTCAATCAGGTAGGCACCTCGGGCCTTGATGCTGCGAGCGGTATCGAAGGCCTCGTCGCGCGGATCACCGACAAATCCCGCCACAGCGAGCAGTATGTCGAGAATCATCTGTGGGAACCGACGGCCGCCGGCGCTTCCCCGGGCGATCAGTCCGGTGAGCGTGTCGGCGCGCAGCGGTCCGGTCAGGGCCGGCAGAACCAGCCCGTCGGCGCCCAGTAACAGCTCTTCCTCACGCCGGACAGGCGTCGTCGGGCAGGCGTAGTAGGGAAACCCGGAACCCACCTCTCGACGCGCCTGCCCGGCCTCCGGCCGTCAAGAGCAACAGGGCACGGGGCCGTCTCCTTGACGGCCAGCGGGTGCAGGCCGAACTCCTCGCGTAGGACGGCGAGATCATCACGATCAGGGTTGTGTAGATCCAGCCAGATCGTCACGCCGGGTTGGTCGGCATACTCGCTGATGTCAGCGGCGGGGAAACCCGAGATACTCAGCTTCCCGTCGCGGTACAACCTGGTCCGGGCGGTTGCAGCGGGTCGCACCGTCATGGGCGGCGCAGGCACGCGCTCCGGTCTGGGGGTCAGGGTCGAGGAGGGGCTGGCCTGGGGCTGGGAGAGGATGCGGCACGCCGAGGACAGCCGGATCGGGGCCGGTGCGTCGACCGGAGCCGTGACCGGGAGCTCCGGCAGATAGGCGAGCGGCCACGCCGATCGCACGTCCGTACCGTGCGAGGTCGTCATGGCACGAGGATCGACCTGAATTTCAGGTCGATCCGTCGGGTTGCCCCGATCTGTCGGGTTGCCCCTCGGTCGTGGAAGGGCGACAGCGTTCCGTCCGGAACGATCCGTCCACCGGTCGCCCTCTCGTTCACATGGAAATCACATGATCCATATCCGAGAATCGAGGCATCGACCGATGCTGTTCTGCCCGGAGACGGGAGGTTGCGACTACCGGTCCGACGAGTTTCCAGGATCTGCAGATCGCTCTTCTTGGTTGTCGTTCTCGTCGGCCATTGTCGAGGCGGAAAGTTTCCGTAGCTGCGTACCGTCGGTTGTGTTGACATGTGCTGCCCGTTGCTCATGTTTCCTCGGGTAACGTGTTCGCACTTTATTGTTGCTCTCCGGTAATGGCACGGTAGGGTCGCGGCACAGTGGGAATCGGGGACAGGTGACGGAGTCGTTCGGGTCGATACGGGCCTTGTGTATCGTGTTCTTCTGCGAGCAGTACCCGCCCGTCGTCTGGGACGGGGCGGGTACCTACACCGCGGCGTTGGCCGTCGCGCTCGCCGGACTCGGGCACGACGTCCATGTGCTCTGCGCGCAGGGTCACCAGTCCACCGACAGTGTCGAGGCCGGTGTCCACGTGCACCGCCGGCCATTGCTGCGGATTCCCGTCAGCCGGGCGCTGGGCCCGGTCGGTACCCGGCTGCGCGGCCCGCTGTACCCGCGGGATTCGCTGTCGCTGCGGGCCAGCCTCCCGCTGTCCTACAGCCTGTGGATGCGCCAGCTGGGCCTGCATCCCGACATCATCGAAACCCAGGACGGGGAGACCCGAGGGCTCGTTCAGGCCATGCGCCGCTCCCATCCCCTCGCGATCCACCTGCACTGCCCAACGATGCTCACTGTCCGGCTGTCCGGGGAACCCATCGGGATCAAGGGCAGCCTGGCTGACCGGATCGACCGCACCTCGGCGAACCGCGCCGCGGTGGTGACCTCACCCTCGCAGCTGCTCGTCGACACCCTGCGTGACTCCGGCTGGTTGAGTCGCCGGGAGGTCGAGGTCATCCCGAACCCGTTTGACGCTTCTCCCTGGCATGACATCGGCGACGTCGCCGAGACCGAACCCACCATCGCCGTCATCGGTCGACTGGAGGCCTACAAAGGTGTCGACGTGGTCCTCGAAGCCTCCGCGCGGCTGCGCGGCGCCGGGGTCGCTCACAAGCTCATCCTCGCCGGCCGATCCGCCGGGATGATCTCCGGGACGCCGTCGGGGCAGTGGCTGGCGCGCCGGGCTGCGCAGCTCGGTCTGAACGTCGAGCTGCCCGGGCATCTGTCCGCCGGGCAGGTCCGCGAGGTCTACCGTCAGGCCCGGGTCGTCGCCGTGCCCAGCCGGTTCGAAAGCTTCTCCATCGTCGCCGCCGAGGCGATGGCCGCGGGCCGTCCGGTGGTGACCACGACCCGGACCGGGGTCGCGCCGTTCGTGCAACGTTGGGAGGCCGGCGCGGCCGTCGCCCCCGACGATCCCGGCGCCCTCGCGGATGCCCTGGCACCTTGTCTGCTCGACGCCGCCCGGGCCAGCGTCATCGGCGCCCACGGGCGCATCGGTGTTGCCGAGATCGAACCGACCGCGATCGCGCGCCGCAAGGAACAGGCCTACCGCCGTGGGATTGCCGCCTTCGACGCCCGCAACGGCAGGCGCCCCAGGCCTGCCCCCCGTCCCGACGTCCGGCCGGCGAGCGATCCGTACAGGAACGTCGAACAACAACGCCGACCCACTGGCGGTTCGAGTGATTCGTTGATCCCGTCTGACCGAGGCCCACGGAGTCGGCCGGAATGACCTGGACCCCATCTGGTGGGCATGGGCCTGGCAGATACAGGTATCCGCCCGAATCCGACTCCTGTCGATGGTTTGTTCCCGCGATGGCGGCGAGGCCTGTGGCTGTGAACTCACCGAATCCTGCGACCTCGCCACGGCGACCGTGAGCCGCGATCCGAAAGTCCTCGTCCATGTCGGCCCGCGGGCCGTATCCACGGATGATCCAATACATCCTCATCACATCAGGCGTCTCTACCATGGAGTCGTGCAATGGGGAGTTGACAAGGTCGCCGGATTGTGGCGGAGATTTCTTGGCATAGCGATGATCATCGGTCTGGCTGTGGTGCTGCTGTCCGGGGCGGCCGATCACTGTCAATTCCTCAAAAATCTCACTCTGTGGACATCGTGATGCTTTCCGGTATCCGGCCGAGTGTGGCAGACGGTGAGAAGTGAAACGCGGTTCGTATCGCGACGAGGTTCGGCGGGGTGGGTCGGCGCCTCATGTCGGCGGGTGACGATGCTGTGGATTGACAGGGTTCGCTCGTCGCGGCGCCACAGACAGAAGATCGCGGCGAGGGTGGGGGCCGCAGCCGCAGCCGCAGCCACATGCCACCGCGAGCCCGATAAGCCCACTGCCCGGCCAGTGGGACGCCACGGTTCGCGAGGAATTCCCACGCGCCCGCACCCATCCCGGTCGTGAGAGTCCCGACGGTCCAGAACATGACGGTGATCTCGGGTGCCCTCGACTCGAGGTGCCCTACCGTGCGACGCCTCTCCGGCTGGGCTGACGGTGTCATCGATGCCTTTCCGCTCCTTCCTGCGGCGCCGCCGGCCTGAGGCGATGGGGATCGTCATGGAAACGCGCCCGTGGCGGGCACTTGTTTCGATATGCTGGCTGGCATTGATGGCCTGCCTGTCCGGCGGTGCCGACGCGTTCATCGCCAGTCAGGTTGTTGTCAGGTTGGCGGCATTATTCTGGGTGTCGTGAGCATGACTACCTCAGCCGGAAAAACGGTGGCCGCAGGTCGGCCGATGTCCAACAAGGTCCCAGAGATAACGGTCTACTTCTGGATAATCAAGGTTCTCTGCACGACCGTGGGTGAGAGTGCCGCCGACTATCTCAACACCACGCTCGGTTTCGGGCTCGGCAGGACGACACTTCTGATGTCCGGCCTGCTGGGTGCCGCGCTGGTGGCGCAGTTCCGGCTTCGCCACTACCTGCCGGGCGTGTACTGGACGACCGTCGTTCTCATCAGCGTTGTCGGAACGCTGGTCACCGACAACCTGACCGACGGCCTGAACGTCAGCCTCGTCGCCAGCACCGCCGCCTTCTCCGCCCTGCTCGCGCTGACGTTCTTCGTGTGGTACCGGGTCGAGCGCACGCTGTCGATCCACAGCATCATCACCAGGCGGCGAGAGGTGTTCTACTGGCTCGCGGTGCTGGTCACCTTCGCGCTCGGCACCGCCGCCGGCGACCTGTTGACCGACCGGCTGGGGCTCAGCCTGCTGACCGCGGTCGTTGTCTTCGCCATCGCGATCGCGGTTGTCTACGCCGCGTACCAGGGTTTCGGTCTCGGCCCGATCCTGTCGTTCTGGATCGCCTACGTGCTGACCCGGCCGCTGGGCGGGTCGACCGGCGACTACCTCAGCGGCGCCAGCGACGAAGGCGGCGCAGGACTGGGCACCCTGGCCACCAGCCTGGTGTTCCTCGCTGCGATCGTCGCGACGGTGATCTATCTGACGGTCACGAAGAAGGACCGATCCGAACTCGTCCACACCGACATGGCCGCCGACAGCATCAGCGGGGCAGATGGGGCAGATGGGGCAGGGGGGGCGAACCGGGACTGGGCCGCGGCCGAGTCCGCGGCCGTGGAAGGCTAGGAGCAGGGCACATGCTCACCTACCGGCTCCGGCGGACGGTGCCCGCCACACCCTAGGCCCGCCACATGCCGGGCAGCGCCGGCAGGATCACGGCCACCTGGCCGTGCCGTTCGGGCACGACGAGCACATCGCCGCCGACGAGCCGGGCGAGCCTTCGCGCGAGGGGCAGTCCGAGCCCGGCGCCGTCCCCCGTCGCGGCGGCCCCCCGGTAGCCGGGGTCGAAAACCGCGTCCACCTCGTCAGGACGGAATCCCGGGCCGTCGTCCTGAACCAGGACCCGCACTGTCGACGCCTCGTCATGCCCCGGACTGGCCGCGCCGATCTGGACGGTGATGGCCGACCGGGCGTACCGAAGCGCGTTGTCGACGATCGGCGCCAGGATCCGTTCGGCCAGGTCCGGATCGCACAGCGCCGGCTGGGCGACGCCGTGGACATGCACCTGCACACGCGGGTGTGCCGTTGTGGCGGCGCGGGTCACCCGCGCGGCCGCCTCGGTGAGGTCCACTCGCCCGGTCGTCGCGGAGCCGTTGTGCGCCTTCAGGAGAGTCTCGACGACTCCGGCGAGCTGGTCGACCTCGCCGATCACCTGGTGGAGGGCTGTCCGCAGCTGCCGGGGCCGTGTGTCGTACCGCGCACTCGCCTCGGCGACGGCCCGCAGCCGGGCCAGCGGGGCCTTGAGTTCATGGGCGATCTGCGCGGTGAGCAGCGTCTCGTGCCGCAGACTCGCCGCGAGCCTGGCGAACAGGCTGTCCAACGTCACCGCGAGGCCGGTGATCTCGTCGCGCGGTGGTCCAAGCCCGAACCGCTGATCCAGATCGTGTACGGCCCATTCGCGGGCGCGCGTCGTCATGTCGGCCACCGGGCGCAACGCCGAACCGACCAGCCGATGCACCAGGACGACCGCGCCGGCCACGATGACGAGGTCGAGCGCGACCGCCGCGCCCACAGCGAGCCGCTCGCTGTGCACATACGGCGCGAGGCCAAGCGCCACCACCACCACGCCGATGCGGCGAGCCCCGTCACCGACCGGCAGTGACCGTAGCTCGACCCCACTGACCACCCGCGTGCCTGGCCCGGACGCGGCGAGCGTGGCGGCTGCCGCATCGAGGGACCGGCCCCCCGGCGGACGTACCACCGGGGACGACCTCAGGTCGAACAGCCACATCTCCGGCTCCACCGCCTCGTCGCCCGGCGTCTCCTCCACGACAAGCCGCCCGGCATCGACCGCGACCAGTGCTGCCGCGGACCGCGCACGCGAGGCCAGCAGGACGTCGGCGTCGTGATGCATCCAGCTCCGCAGAAGCACCCAGAACGCCATGGTGAACAGACCCACCGAGGCCGCGATGACCACGACTGTGAGCCGGACCAGCCGCCGATGCATCAGTCGAACCGGTAACCGACACCCCGCGCGGTCGCGATCGACGCCCGGCTGCCGACGTCGAGCAACGCGCGACGCAGCCTCGCCACGTAGCTGTCCAGCGTGTTCTCCCGAACGAACGAGCCCGGCGGCCATGCACTGGAGATCAGCGATGCCCGCCGCACAACCTCGCCACGGCGACTGACCAGTGCCGCAAGCAGCCGGTACTCGGTGGGGGACAGCGGTCGGGAGCCGCTCGGGCCGGCCACGACATGCCGTACCGGATCGAGAGCGACCTCGCCGGTGACGCCACCAGGCGTCCGGCGGACCAGCACGTCCAAACGTGCCAGCAGCTCCTCCATGGCGAACGGCTTGGTCAGATAGTCGTCCGCACCGGCGCTGAAGCCGAGGACCTTGTCGGCGACCGAACTTTTCGCGGACAGCAGCAGCGCCGGCGCCGCGACACCTCTGCTACGCAGCGCCCCCAGCAGATCCCTGCCATCCGTATCGGGAAGCGCGACGTCCAGGACCAGCACATCGGGCGACCCGGAATCGGCCACCCGTCGCAACGCCGCGCCTCCGGTCATCGCCGACCACGGCACCCCGAACCCCTCGAGACGCAGGACCCGGACGATCGTCGCGCACAGCACCTCGTCGTCGTCGACAACGGCGACGGTCCCACGCATCAGCCCCTCAATTCCCCGGGCAGCCCTGCCTCCGGCCTTTTGAACGCACGCAATGTGTTCGCGGATGGCGTCACCGTCATGATTATCTCCGCCTGTCCTCGCGCCGGCTTTGCCAGAAAATACTACAGCTGTCGGAGACCCGAATGGATCCTTCCGCTGACGCGCCGAGAACCCGTGCGATGACAGATGACTCCGAGGTGGTCAGTGTGATCCGCCGGGTCCGGCCCGGGGCGTTCCGGGGCGCGGTCGGGGTGGAGTCGACGGCGCTCGGGACGGGTGACGGGGACGCGGCCGCGTGATCGTTCGCGCAGCCGATCGGTGCCGGGGCTGCCCCGATGCTCAACATCGACAACAGGAGCCGATGTCCTGACGGCCGACTGGCTGGCTGCCGGGCGCCCTGCGGCGCGTCACGGCAAGGGCGAAATGCTGTCGGTAGTTTTTCGCGGCGCCCGCAGCGGTCTGAGTCATCACGGGCTGCTCTATCTGCCTGCCCGCTGTTTTCGGGGGCCGGCCGATCGGAGATTCCCCGCCCTCGCGGTGTTCCATGGTTTTCCCGGCACACCGGAGACGTTTCCCGGAAACATGTTCATCCAGAACCGTCTCGAACGTCCAACCAGCAGGCTGATCGAACAGGGCGGCGAAGACGGCTGACGCCGACCGTCGCACCCGTGGAGGAGAACCCCCGGTGATCCTCCGGCGGGTTCACCTGGTCGCCGGTGCGGGCTCCCGGAGACGCCTGGCCGGTGTGTGCGGGACGCATCCGGCCCGGCTGGCGCTCCGAAGCCGTGTCGCGGGCCGGGATCTCAGGTGGGCCGGGATCTATGCTGGCCTGGTGTCCGCCCATCCGCCCGTGCCGACCCCGGACAGCGATGGCCGCCTGCGCGTGGACGAGGACACGGCGGGGCGGATCGCGGATGTGATGTTCGCGCTGTCGACGCCGAGCCGGGTCCAGCTCCTGGTCTGCCTCACCGGCGGTCCGCGGCTGGTCGGCGAGCTGGTGGAGGAGCTCGGGCTCGAGCAGTCCGCCGTG
Source organism: Frankia sp. R82 (assembly GCF_023716925.1). Classification (GTDB taxonomy): domain Bacteria; phylum Actinomycetota; class Actinomycetes; order Frankiales; family Frankiaceae; genus Frankia. Next base: position 46,640 of record NZ_JAMQQG010000022.1, on the reverse strand, counting down.
TCCCATCAGCTGCGCGTCCTGCGCGAGCATGGACTCGTGCGGGCCGAGCGGGTAGGACGCCATCGGGTGTACGCGTTGTCCGACGAGGATGCGCGGGTCCTGCTGACGTACGCGATCCGGCGGGTGGCCCGGCCAGCCACGCCGCGGGGGCGGCTGCGCGGCGCCGCCTCCGCCTCCTGACTGGGGGCGCGATGCCCACACGCGACAGTGCATCCCACGATCCCGCGTCGCCCCGTGCGGCCGGCTCCTCCCGCCTGGGCGATGGCGTGATCGTCCGCGGTTCGTTCGGTGGACAGCCGGTGGAACGGCGTACGGTGCTCGACCGGGCCCACCGGGGCGACGTGGTGGGTGCGTGGGGCACGATCCCGTTGGTCGACACCGGCCCGCGGACATCGGGCTGGCGCCGGTTGGCGACCTTCGCCGCCGTCCTCGGGCCCGGCGTCATCGTGATGGTCAATGACGCGGGCGGCCTGTCGCTGTACGCGCAGGCCGGGCAGGACCGGGGCTACCGGCTGTTGTGGCTGGTGATACTGCTCGCGCCGGTGTTGTTCGTCAACCAGGAGATGGTTGCCCGCCTCGGCGCGGTGACGGGCGTCGGACACGCGCGGCTGATCTTCGAACGCTTCGGCCGGCTCTGGGGGCGTTTCGCCCTGGCCGACCTGCTCGTGCTCAACGCGCTCACCCTGGTGACCGAGTTCATCGGGATCGCCCTCGGCTGCGGGTATTTCGGGATCAGCCGGCTCGTGTCCGTCCCGCTGGCGGCCATGGCGCTGGTGGGCGTCACGGCGCGCGGCAGTTTCCGGCACTGGGAACGCGCGATGTTCGCCGCCCTGCTCGGGACGCTGGCCGTCGTCCCGTTGGCCCTGCTGGTACAGGCGCATCACCCGGCGCTGGCCGCAGCGCACCTGGCGGCGACGCGAAGGCGCCCGTTACCGACGCGCGGCGTCCTGTTCGTCGTCGCCATGATCGGGACGACGGTCTCGCCGTGGCAGCTGTTCTTCCAGCAGTCCAACGTCGTGGACAAGCGGGTGACCAGCCGCTGGGTCCGCTACGCGCGCGCGGACATCGCCGTGGGCACGCTCCTGTTCGTCGCCGGCGCGGCGGCCGCACTGGCCACCTGCGCGGCGGCCCTGCACCATGTCGCCGGCGCCGGTGCCGGTGCCGGCGGCCGGGGCGGCGGGTTCGTCGACGCCGAGCACACGGCGGCGTCGCTGGGCTCCGCCGTCGGCGCGTGGGCCGGGGTCCTGTTCGCGGTCGTGGTCCTCAGTGGTTCGCTGCTCGGCGCGGCGGCCGTGGCACTCTCGACCTCGTACGCGATCGGCGATGCCAGTGGGCTGCGCCACTCCCTGCATCGCCCGTGGCGGCAGGCGAGGGCGTTCCATGGCAGCTTTCTGGCCATGATCGTTTTTGCCGCGGCAGTGGTGATGATCCCGGGGTTGCCCCTCGGTCTGCTCACGCTGCTGGTCAACGTGCTGGCCGGGGTATTGCTACCGAGCGCGACGGTGTTCCTGGTCCTGCTGTGCAACGACCGAGCAGTGCTCGGGCCGTGGACGAACCCGCCGTGGCTCAACGTTCTGGCCGCCGTGATCGTTGGCATGCTGATCGTCCTGTCGGCGCAGCTCGTGCTGACAACGCTGTTTCCGGGCCTGGGGGTGCCCGTGCAGGTCACGGTGGCCTTGGTCGGGCTCGCCGGTGTCGTCGGTGCCACGAGTGCGCTTGCCTGGGTCCGCGGACCCGGGTGCGGCGCTGACCTGTCCGTCGGACACGGCGCCGGCCGATCTGGGGAGGACCGCGCCACATGGACGATGCCGCCGCTCGAGACACTCGGGCAACCGCCTCGTTCCCGTGGCCGTCGCGCGATCGTTCTGGTGTTGCGGCTCTATGTTCTGCTCGCCTTGATACTGGTAGTGATCAAGGGGATGCGACTGCTGCTGTGCTTCTGAAGGCCGGCGTCCGCGGCGTCCCGGGGGCGGTGCCCACCCGGCCCGGGTCGCTGGTCGCTCACCCGCCCACCGGTGTCGCCCACGAACGAGAACAGAGGTACTCTCGAAACCTACATATGAAAGATCTTTCATATGTAGGTCGATTCTCGGAGTAGGCCCGGGACAGCCCGGGTGAGCGCCTCGCGCTCGAGGAAGGAGCGCTCAGATGGGTGAGTTCGGACCGTGGCACATCCTGATCGTGGCGGCCGTCTTCCTGATCCTGTTCGGTTCCCGTCGCCTGCCTGATGCCGCGCGCTCCCTCGGACAGTCGCTGAGGATCTTCAAGGCGGAGACGCGTGCACTGCACGCAGAGGACACGCAGGGTGCGCTGCCCACCGCCCCGACCGCCCAGGTCACGGCGGAGGATCCCCCGCCGGGCGGGGAGTCGCACCGCGATGCGGACGAGGTGCGGTAGGCGGCCTCTGGCCCGATCCTGCCGGATCAGGTCCAGGGTTGCCTGAGACGGCCGGGTATCGAACGGCTGATCCTCATTCGGTGAGGCGGGGGGCATCACAGCGTGAGTATCCGCGAGCCGGATCGACTCCGGCTCATGCCGGCCGGTGTGCGGCGGCAGCGGTCGGTGGCCGGTGCACGCCAGCCGTCGTCTGTGGCGGCCCGGGTGGTGACGGCCCTCGCCGCCGTGCTGTCCTTCGCCGTGCTCGCCGGCAGCGTCGGTGGCTGGGCGGGGTACCGGTTGTTCAGCGGGTCGATCCTGCGGCTGCGTCTGTCGTCGGGCGCGCACCCGCCGCCGGAGGCGCCCGGAGACGTGAACATCCTGTTGATCGGCACCGACAGCCGGGCCGGGACGGCCGGGGAGTACGGCAGCCAGGCGGAGGTCGGAGGGCTGCACTCCGACACGACGATCATCGCTCATCTCGGTGCCGACGGGCGGGCGACGCTGCTCTCGGTCCCGCGGGACACCCTGGTGACCGCTCCGCCGGACACCCCGCACACCCCGGCCGACGGGCGCGACAAGCTGACGAACGTCCTCGCCGACGGTGGCATCGGTGCCACCGTCGCCACCCTGCAGGCACTCACCGGTCTGCGGATCGACCATTTCGTCCTCATCGATCTCGCCGGCTTCAAGGCGATGACCGACGCTGTGGGCGGCGTGACGGTCTGCGTCGCACCGCTTCCGGACGGCTCGCACGCCAACCTCAACGACAACTGGTCGCAGTGGCACGGCCGGCTTGGCCAGAACCATCTGGACGGCGACCAGGCACTCGCCTTCGTTCGCACCCGGCACGCACTCGGCGACGAGCGGCTGCGGATCCTGCGCCAGCAGCAGTTCCTCGCGAAGCTGCTGGCCAGGGCGACCAGTGCCGGTGTGCTGACCAATCCGGTGCGCATCGCCAGCCTGCTTGCCGCCGTAGGCGGCTCGCTGCAGGTCGACCAGGGGCTTTCGACTGCGCAGATGCTCACGTTCGCCAGACGGCTGCACGGCCTCACCGGTGGCGCAGCCACCTTCGTCACCCTGCCCACCCACGTCCCGACCTCAGCCGAGGGCGCCGTCAACATCCAGGGTGACATACCCCCCCACGGGGATGTGCTCCTCTACAGCAGCCAGCAGGCCGAGCAGATCCTCGCCCCACTGCGCCCGCCTCTGCGCGGCGTGCCCACCGCTGCCTCCGCGTCCGGCCCGACCTCGTCGGCGTCCGCGTCCGCCGCTGCCTCGGTGTCCCGACTCGCGCCCGGGAAGGTACACATCGCCGAGGTCCGCAACGACACCGGCCGCAAGGGGCTGGCGAGCCGCACCGCTCGGGCGCTTCGTGCCGCGGGCTTCGCCGGCGACCTCGTGCCGGTCTCGGATCCGACCACGCGAGTGGGCACGATCGTCCGCTACGGCCCCGCCGAGCTGGCCCCGGCCCGTGATCTCGCCGCCGCGATCCCCGGCGCGCGGATCGCGGCGAGTTCCTCGGCCGCCCAGGGGCTCGTTCTCGTCCTCGGCACGTCCTTCTCCGGCCTCGGGACGGCTTTGCCGGGTGTCGGGACGTCCATGGCCGGCCCGGATCGTGGCCTGAGCGCGACGCCGGCCAGCCCCACTGCGTCGACGCCCGTCCTGGGCGGCCCCGGCTTCGCCGACACCAGCTGTACACCGTGAACGCCCGAGGATCCGGCGACCACGGGCGCCGACCGGAGGCCGCCGTGGCCCACGCTCACCCCGGTCACCCGATCGACCGTCCCGGAGGGGGATGATGAAGGACAGGCATCATGAGCAGACCAGCGGGCCATCCGCCGACGGTCCGTCCGGCGCGGTGGGCCGACGGGAGCTGCTGTCCTGGCTGGTGTCGCTCGGCGCGGTCGCGACGGGCGCGTCCGTCGCCGGCTGCTCCCAGCCGGGATCCTCTCCGGCGCAGCCGCGGGCGCGGTCCGAGCTACGCCCGTCGGCCATCTCGCCGACGCCGCCGATCATCGCCAGCCCGGGGGACGGGTTCTCCCCGAACGCCACCATGAACCCGGACGAGATGGCCGGGCTCGCCGCGCCCCCCACGGTCCCCGCCGCTGCGGTCCGGGCCCGCCCGGTCTTCACCGTCCACGACCTGCTGCCCGACGCCCCCCCGGACGCTGTCGCGCTGACCATCGACGACGGGCCCGATCCGCACTGGACCCCGCAGGTCCTCGCCCTGCTGGCGCGCTACCGGGTACGGGCCACGTTCTCCCTCGTCGGCGTGGAGGCGCATGCGCACAAGGACATCGTCGCCCGGATCGTGCAGGAGGGGCACGCTGTCTGCAACCATTCGATGACGCATCCGCAGCCCTTCGCGCGTCGGCCGCCGGGGGCGATCGAGCAGGAGATCGAGCTTGCCCAGGCCGTTCTCGTCGAGGCCGCCGGTGTCCCGCCCCGGCTGTTCCGCTCCCCGGGCGGTGACTGGTCGCCCGAGGTTCTCGCCGCCGCCGCCCGCCACGGGCTGACTCCGATCGACTGGGACATCGATCCCCGCGACTGGGCCCGCCCGGGACCCGCCCGCATCGTGCGGCGCTTACTCGCGGCAAAACCCGGCGACATCCTGCTCTGCCACGACGGTGGCGGGAACCGTGCGCAGACCGTGGAGGCGCTGCGCACCGCCCTGCCCCGACTTATTGCCCATGGCTATCAGTTCGTCACACTGTGAGTATCCGCCCGGTGGGGGCGCACGGTCCGACGAGTCGGGCACCGCCCTGGCACGGGATGTTCGGTGGCCTGCGGTCCTGCCGCACCGTCGTGTCCGCCGGCCGCGGCGGTCTCCCAGCCGGCCATCCGCACGGTCTGATTCGTCCAGGACAGCGGGCCGGGTACCTCTCTGGTCTCGGGGGCGTACGTCTGAAGGTGGATTTCCGGGCTTTCGGAAATCGCTCCTGCGGCCGTCGTCGGCGGTGTTCCGCGCGGGCTAGTTTGGCGGGACGACCCCGGATCTCAACAGATGGGTGATCACTGATGATCGAGGTGGCGGGTCTCACCAAACGGTATGGCGAGAAGCTCGCGGTCACGGACCTGAGTTTCACGGTTCGGCCCGGACTGGTAACCGGATTTCTCGGGCCGAACGGCTCGGGAAAGTCGACGACGATGCGGATGATCGTAGATCTCGACACGCCGAGTTCGGGGACGGTCCGCATCAACGGCCAACGCTACCGTGACTTCCGGGCCCCGCTGTGCGAGGTCGGTGCCCTGCTGGAGGCGCGGTCGGTGCACAGCGGGCGCTCGGCCCACAACCATCTGCTGGCGCTGGCGCAGACCCACGGCATCGGGCGTCGACGGGTCGACGAGGTCGTCGAGCTGGTCGGCCTGGCTGCCGTGGCCCGTAAGCGGGCGGGTGGTTTCTCGCTGGGTATGGGGCAGCGGCTGGGGATCGCGGCGGCGCTGCTCGGCGATCCGGGAACGTTGATTTTCGACGAGCCCGTCAACGGGCTGGACCCGGAGGGCATCCGCTGGATCCGCACGCTGCTGAAAGACCTGGCGGCGCAGGGACGGACGGTTCTGGTGTCGTCCCACCTGATGAGCGAGATGGCGCTGACAGCCGAGCATCTCGTGGTCATCGGGCAGGGTCGGCTGATCGCGGACCAGTCCGTCGCGGACTTCGTCGCCGCCGCCTCGGGAAACACCGTGCATGTGCGGTCGCCGCGCGCGACCGAACTGCGTGATCTGTTGCTGTCCACCGACGTCACGGTCCGCGCCGACGGTCCCGACGTCCTGGAGGTCTCGGGGTTGTCCAGTGACCGGATCGGTATCGCCGCGGCCGGGGCCGGCATCCCGCTGTACGAGCTGACGCCGCGGCAGGCGTCGTTGGAGGAGGCGTTCATGACCCTGACCCGGGACACCGTCGAGTACCACGGCGGTACGCCGTCGTCGCCGCCGGGTGACCCGACGACAACGGCGGGCAGGTCGGGAGCGGAGCTGGTGGGAACGGCCGGGGCCGTCGTCGGCGGGCCAGGAGCGCGGGCGTGACCGCGGCAACCGTCGAGCGACCAGCCCCGAGCGGCCTCGCGGCCGGCGCCGGCTACCGGGTCACCCCATGGCGGGTCCTGCGCTCGGAGTGGACGAAGCTGCGCTCCCTGCGATCGACCCTGTTCAGCCTGCTCGCGGCGATCGTCTTCGTGGTCGCCCTCGGCTGCCTCATCTCGTGGGCGCGGGTCCAGCACTGGGACCAGGAATCCCCACTCGAGCGGCTGCGCTTCGATCCGACGGGTGTCAGCCTCAGCGGGGTGTTCCTGGCCCAGCTCGCCATCGGTGTGCTGGGTGTGTTGACGTTCAGCGGCGAGTACGGCACCGGCATGATCCGAGCGACGCTTACCGCGGTGCCCCACCGCCTGCCCGTGCTGTGGGCGAAGGCTGTCGTGTTCGCGGCGGTCACCTTCGTGCTCATGACGATCTCGTCCTTCACCGCCTTCCTCCTCGGGCAGGGGGTGCTGTCGTCGCGGCATATTGACACCACGCTCGGACACCCCGGCGTCCTCACCGCGGTGCTCGGTGGGGGGCTGTATCTCACGGTCGTCGGTCTGCTGGGAGTCGGGCTCGGTGCGCTGATCCGAAGCACCGCGGGCGGTATCGCCACGCTGTTCGGCATCCTGCTCGTCCTGCCGCTGATCGTGCACTTCCTGCCGTCCAACTGGTCGGACAACATCGATCCGTACCTGCCCAGCAGCGCCGGTCAGGCGATCCTGTCCGTCGTCCATGACCCCACGTCGATGGCACCGTGGAACGGCTTTGCACTGTTCTGCGGATACGCGGCGGTCGCCCTGGCCGGGGCGGCGGTGGCGCTGCGCCGACGGGACGCCTAGCGTCGTGGCGCTCTCCGCGCGGGGCCTGCGACGGGTCATCTCCGGCGCGGCGGAGTGGCTCGCCCACGATGCGCCCGGCGGTGGCCTGCCCGCCCCGCGTTCCCGTGGTGCGCTGCGACGGCTGCTCACCACGCATCCGATGGCCGTCGACGCGGCGGTCGTCCTTCCGCTCGCGGCGGTGGCGCTGATCGCCGTCGTGCTGCATCCGCAGGGATATCCGGCCGGCCACGTGTTCGCGGCCGTCCTGCTCCCGCCGCTGATCTGGCGCCGCTCCCGTCCCCTCGCGGTGTTCGCCGTCGTCGTGGTACTCGCTTTCGTCCAGTGGCTGGTGAACGTGCGCTCGCCGGGCGACGCGGCGTTGCTGGTCGCTCTCTACACCGTGGCCGCGTCCCGCTCCCGGCGCTGGATGCTGGTCGCGGCCGGTGTCGTCGAAGCCGGCGTGGTGCTGGCCGCGGTGCGCTGGGGCGGTCCTTCGGTACAGCCCGCGTTCAGCGCGTTCGTGTTCCTCACCGGCATGGTGATCGCGGCCTGCGCGACCGGGGTGAACATCGGCGACCGCCGGGCCCGACTGGCCTACCTGGAGGACCGCGCGGCCCGGCTCGAACGCGAACACGAACAGCAGAGCCGCCTGGGCGCCGCGGCCGAGCGGGCCCGGATAGCCCGCGAGATGCACGACATCGTCGCGCACAACCTCGCCGTCGTCATCGCGCTTGCCGACGGCGTGGGGCTCACTCTCGATACCGATCCTGCCGTGGCCGGCCGCGCGGCCGAGGCGATCTCGGACACCGGCAGGGAGGCACTCGCGGAGATGCGTCGGCTGCTCGGCGTGTTGCGAGACGACAGCGAGCAGGACATCCGGGCGCCACAACCCGGCCTCGGGGATCTCGACCGGCTGGCCGAACAGGTCCGCGCCACCGGCCTGCCGGTCAGTCTGGAGATCGACGGCGAGCCGCGCGCAATGTCCGCCGGCGCCGAGCTCACCGTGTTCCGGCTCGTCCAGGAGGCGCTGACCAACACCCTCAAACATGGCGGGCCCGGGGCGGTGGCCCAGGTCCGGCTGCGTTACAGCCCGCACGGAGTCGACGTCGAGATTCTGGACGTCGGCGGGGAACAGCCCTGTCTGGTCCCGGCGGCGCGGGCCAAACAGCCTTCCGAGCCGGCCACCGAGCCGCATCGACAGAGCAACGGCGGCCAGAGCAACGGCGGCCAGGGACTCGTCGGTATGCGGGAACGGGCCGCGGCGTTCGGCGGCCTCGTCACCGCCGGCCCACGGCCAGCGGGCGGCTGGCGGGTCCACGCCCGCTTTCCCGCCGGGCCCGGCCAGGAGTCCTCCGGCCCGGGCCACACGATGTGGGCCGCGGCGCCGGAGCCGGCCATGCCCGAGAGAGGATGAGCGAGTGCCCCTCTCAGTCCTGCTCGTGGACGACCAGCCGCTGCTGCGCCTCGGTTTCCGGATGATCCTGAGCTCGCAACCCGGCCTGGCCGTAGCCGGTGAGGCCGAGGACGGAGCCGAGGCGATCCGGATGGCCGCTGAGCTCGCACCCGACGTCGTCCTTATGGACATCCGGATGCCCGGCATCGACGGCATCGAGGCGACCCGCCAGATCATCGCCGCCGGAGGGGCGACCAAGGTGCTCATCCTGACCACCTTCGACATCGACCAGTACGCCTACGCGGCGCTGCGCGCAGGCGCCAGCGGATTCCTGCTCAAGGACGTACGCCCGGCTGACCTGCACTCCGCGATTCTGGCGGTGGCGAGCGGCGACGCGGTCGTGGCTCCGAGCATCACCCGGCGGCTCCTCGACACGTTCGCGCACAAGCTCCCCGACCCGGACCAACCCGAACCGTCCGCCGACCCCCGCCTCGGCCGACTCACCGAGCGCGAGACAGTCGTCCTCCACGAGGTTGCAGCCGGGCGGTCCAACGCCGAGATAGCACGGCACCTCGTGCTGTCCGAAGCGACCGTGAAGACCCACGTTGGCCGCATCCTCGCGAAACTCGAACTACGTGACCGCGTCCAGGCGGTCGTCTTCGCCTATGAGACGGGCTTCGTCCGCGCCTCCGACCGGCCATCCCCCCGGCCAGGGGGCTGACCGGGGAGTGGTCCCGGTCGCAGGACGGTGACTGTCGCATCACGCGGCCTGACGGCCGTCCGTCGACCGCCGACGCGCGCCGTGCAGACGGCTCATGGTCAGCGCCGCCGCCGCGACGCTCGGACAGATGCAGTACGGCTGCGAGCACCAGTACGGGATGGGTCCCCACCGGACCCGGCGACGCGAGCGCACGGCCTGGACAAGACCGATGTACACCCCGTCGCGTGCCACCACGTACAGGTCAGGCTCGACCTTTGCCCAGGCGAGCCCGCGGCGCTGGGCGAGCCGGGCAAGCGCCTTCTCCCGCAGCACCCGGGACTCGGCCTCGGCCAGGACCTCGAGTGCCGATTCGACGACGACCGCCGCGGGATCGGCGCCACCGCGCCACCACCTACGCATCGGTACCCGCACAGTCAGGATGCATAGCGGCCATTTAAACATGAACGATCCTTCATGCTCTGTGTCCGCTCCGGACAGGAGGTCGAGCTACTGTCCGGACATGATCAAGTGGCGGGTCGAGGTGTGGTCGCCCCACCCCGGTCGGGTCGAATCCCACCACCCGCAACGGCCATACCGGCGTCGGGTCGGGTGGGCCCGGGCGTAGCGTGCGCAGGCGCCGCGGGATGCGGTGCTCGGGTACACGACGGCCTGTAGGGGGCAACCGGATGGGATCGGTACGTGTCTTTGGCGCGTCGCCGGGGGTGACGGCCCTCTCCGCGCCGTCTCACCCGTGGGCGGCGTTCCATCTGGATCCAGTTGCCTGTGCGTTGATCGGGATCGCCGCGGTGGGGTACGCCGGTGGGGTGTTTCGCCTTGCCGGGCGGGGGGAGAGCTGGCCCGTCCGGCGCACGGTGATGTTCTTCGGTCCGGGCCTGCTCAGCCTGCTGTGGTTCACGATGGGGTGGTCAGGCGCCTATGCCCACTCCTTGTTCTCGGCGTACATCGTCCAGGTTCTCGGCCTGTTCATGGTCACGCCTGTGTTCCTGGCATGTGGTCGGCCCGTCGAACTGGCTCGCGCCCTCGCGTCGGATCGCTCGCGCCGGACGGGGAATCGGCTCGCACGGGTGCCACTGCTGCGCGGCGTGGTCAGCCCGGTTTTCGGCGCACTACTGGTGCCGGTCACCACCTCTGTCATCGTGTTCAGTGGGATCTTCGGGGCTAGCCTGCGAAGCCATTTGATCTACCACATTTTGCAGGTCACGCTACTGGCGCTGGGGTTCCTTGTCGCGGTGCCGCTGATCGAAGAATCGGCACGGGTGACGGGGATCGCCGCGGCAGCCGCGCTTTTCATCAGTTTCCTGGAGCTCTTGCTGGACAGTATTCCGGGCGGAGTTCTGACGTTTCGAACCCATGTCCTGGCACCTGTGTACTACCTTGCTCTGCATCGTTCCTGGGGGCCGGCGCCGCTGGCTGATCAGCACACGGCTGGCGCGATCCTGTGGGGTGTCGGTGAGGTGGCCGACCTTCCTTTCATCGCCGTGCTGATGGTGCGCTGGATGCGAGCGGACGAGCGGGAGGCCCGCGAGGCGGACCGGCTGCTGGACGAGGCCGAAGGGGGTGCGACGCTCATGCGACCATGGTGGGAGACAGATCGTCGCCCGTCCCGGTGACCGCGACGACGTCGATGTCGCGCCGGCGCTGATGGATGGGGGTGCGGGCATCGAGGCACCGGACGGATCGATCGGCACGCCGCCGCTCTGGGAGTCCTCAGCCGACGACATCACCTTCTGGCTCGGGCAACACGGCGCGAGGTCGTCGAAGCCAGATGATCAACCACCTGTCTGATGGCCATCCTGAGGACCACCGGAGCCCCGGCTGGAACTCCGGGCCCGGTAGAACGCCAGGAGAGGAAGAGCATCATGTCCGATGCGATCTACGACGACCGCACAGTCCGCTGCGACGAGCAGGAGATCACCATCCGCAGCTACTACCCATGGGGGGACAAGCGGATCCGTTATTCCTCGGTCAGGGGCGTCGAGGTGCTTCCCCTGACCGGCGCGAACAGGATGCGCAAGTGGCGTATCTGGGGCTCGGGGGACTTCATCCACTGGTGGAACCTCGATCCCAACCGGCTGAGGAAGGACGTGGCGCTGGTGCTCGACGTCGGCCGCCGGGTTTACCCCACGATCACACCGGATGATGCGGCCACCGTCGCCCGCATCATCACCGGAAAGATGCGAGGGTGATGGGACAACACGTCACCGTGCTGATGCCAGTGGCTGAGGGGGGCCATACCGTGCACGAGGGCTGTCGGGGCTTTCCTGGAACCGACCCGGTGGAGCGCTGCGCGTCCGGCTCGGCGGAGACATCGCCGGACGGGCCGGACGGGCGCCGGTGGGCCGGCGGATGGTGACCTCCGAGGGTTCTGCGACGATGAGTCGTGCCTCGGTCCTGGCTTCTCCGCGCGGCGACCCGCCGCCGCCCCCGCGCGGGACGTCCGTCTGTTCGCCGCCCCCCTTCCGGCCTGGGGCGCCCTCGCCCGGCCGCAGCGCGGGTCCGGGCGGGGGCGCTGGCCGTCCCCACGAGCCGGCCGCCGACGCGGTCGGCCGGCTCGGTCATCCGGCTGGCGGCGATGTCGGTTCTGTTGCTCCTGGTCGGCTGCGCGGTCGGTGGCACCCCCGCGCGACCGGCGCGTTCCGGCGATCGGTCCGCCGGGCCGACCGGGTCAACCGGGTCGACCGGCGCCGGAGGTTCGGTGGCCGGCGGGCTGGACGTGCGGGCGGAGAACGCGCGGCCCGGGGCGGAGTGCGGGCTCACCCAGCTCGGTCCGCAGCATGCCGTCGAAGGCTGGCTGGATCGGGTGAGCATCCGACCGGGCGACCCGGTGCGGCTGTTCGCCTCCACCTCGGCGCCGTCACTGACCGCCTCGGTGTTCCGCACCGGCTGGTACGGCGGGCGGACCTGCCGGCTCGTCACGACCACCGGTTCCCTGCGGCCGGGTCTGCAGGCGGCGCCCGCCCACGCCCCCGGGATCAACACGATCTCCGCGGCCGCCTGGCAGCCGACGGCCACGTTCGACACCTCGTCCTGGCCGCCGGGGGACTACCTGTTCCGACTGGACGCCTCCGACGGCAACCATCGCTACGTGCCCCTGACGGTGCGTGGCCCGGGGGCCGCCGGCCGGGTGGTCATCCTCAACGCCGTCACGACCTGGCAGGCCTACAACGCGTGGGGGGGCTACAGCCTGTACCACGGTCTGCGCGGATTCGCCGACCGGGCCCGGGTCGTCTCCTTCGACCGTCCGTACGACTACGGCGACGGGGCCGCGGACTTCACCGGCAACGAGGAGCCGCTGGTCGCGCTCGCCGAACGCCTTGACCTGCCGGTCGACTACGCGACCGACGTCGATCTGCACGCCGACCCGAACCTGCTCGACGGCGCCCGCGCGGTGATCTCGCTCGGGCACGACGAGTACTACTCCCCGGCGATGCGTGCCGCGCTGACCGCCGCCCGCGACCGCGGCACCAACATCGCGTTCCTCGGCGCCAACGCCGTCTACCGGCGCATCCGCCTGGACCCGTCACCGCACGGCTCGGACCGGTTGGAAACCGCGTACAAGGTCGCGCAGGAGGACCCGTACCACGGTCATGACGACGCCCAGATCACCGCGAACTGGCCGTCGCCGCCCCGGGCCGACCCGGAGAGCTCGCTGACCGGCGCGATGTACCAGTGCAACCCGGTGCACGGCGACATGGTCGTCTACCGGCCGCAGTCGTGGCTGCTCGCCGGGACAGGCCTGACCGCCGGAGCCCACCTGCCCGGCCTGATCGGCTCGGAGTACGACCGGGTCGACACGGCCTACCCGACTCCCCGGCCGATCGAGGTGCTCATGCACTCCCCGATCACCTGCCGGGGGGCGCGCGACCACTCCGACGTCTCCTACTACGTCACGCCGTCGAAGGCCGGCGTGTTCGACAGCGGCACCAGCGCCTGGGTCTGCGCCCTGGCGGATGTCTGCGGCCCAGGCGCGCGCGGACCCGCCGTCCAGATCCCGATCACCCGGATCACCACGACGATGCTGACCGCCTTCGCCGCCGGGCCCGCCGGCGACGCCCATCCGGCCGTCGACGCCATCCCGCCCGACGATCGGGCCATCGCCGCCCCCGGCGAGAACGACTGACGTCCCAGCAGAGACCTCCGGTACGGTTCGCGCCGGTGGCCCGTCAGGCCGCCTGGCTGACGAGTGCGGCGATCGTGCGGGTGAGCCCGGGGACATCTCCCTGGACGCGGTCGAGACTCCACTGCGCCATCTGTACCGAGGCATCGACAACCGTCTTCACACGTGCGTACCGACGCGCGGTGAACGCCGCCCACAACCGATCGTCGACCGCGGTCGAGGTGGTCAGGAGCTCGGCCAGCACCGCGGCGTCCTCCAGGCCGGCGGCGGCACCCTGTGCGAGCGTCGGCGGGCACACATGCGCCGCGTCACCGATCAGCACGACGCGGCCGCGATTCCAGGGTGCGTCCAGCAGATGGGCCTCGAACCAGGTGTAGTTGAGGTGCCGTGGATCGGTGAAAGCGCCGCGCACCTCGTCCCATGGGCCGTGGTAGGCCCCGGAGAGCTCGAGGAAGTCCGCCAGCTGCTCCTGCGGTGTCTGTGTCGTGCGGTCCTGGGCCGGTTCCACCAGGAACCAGTAGGCGCTGGTCGCCGAGGTGGGCGTCACCCCGGCGATATAGCAGGGGCCGCCAAAAATAGCCTGGGACGAGGTGACGTCGGCCGGCCGCGGCCCGAACATCCGCCAGGCGCCCATACCGAGGGATCGCGTCTCCAGCGGAATCTCCAGCATGCGGCGGGTCCACGAGCGCACCCCGTCGGCGCCGACGACGAGGTCGTAGCGACCCGAGGAACCGGTCGAGAAACGCACCTCGACGCCGGCTCCGTCCTGCTCGAGAGACTGCGTGGTGGTCGAGTAGCGGATTTTGACGCCCGCCTGCTCGGCGCGGTCCATCAGGATCCGGGCGAGGTCGGGTCGGTACATGCCCATGGACGAGGGCAGGTCGGGGCCGCCGAACGGAATGTCGTCCAGCTCGGCCACAATGGTCGCCCGCGGATCCGGCGCCCGCACCACGAGTTTCATGGACTCGTATCCCAGTGCCGCGCAGCTCTCGAGGACGCCGAGCTGGCGCAACACGCGCAGTGCGTTGCCCTGCAGGGTGATCCCGGAGCCGACGGCGGTGACCTCGGACTTGATCTCGACCAGCTCCACGGCGACCCCGGCCTCGGCCAGCAGAATCGCCACCGCGGCGCCGGACACACCGCCCCCGACGACCAGGACACTGTTGACGGCAGACATGGTTGGCTCCTTCTTCCGGATCCGGTGGGCTCAGGGCTGGTGGGGGTGCACGGTCTCGTTGGGCTGGAACCGGAACTCGTGCCCCCACATCTCCATCCGCTTTCCCCGGCGAAAGTTGAGATTGTTGGGGGAGCGTTTTGCCGACTCGTTGACCGCAAGTCCACCCCAGCCGTACTCAATCATAAATCCGCCCGGGGTGTGCACGTAGTAGGAGATGACCTGGTCCCCGACGTGCCGGCCGAGGGCCATCTGCAGGTCAGGGTTCGCATCTCCGCCGAGCACGTCGAAGTACGAGTAGCCGACGTCGTCGATGTCGACCGACTCCAGGTAGACATGGTGCAGCCCGACCGAGTTCGGCATCTCGAGGAACGCGATGCTGTGATGGCGGGGGTTGACCCGCAGGAACCACATCTCCCCGAGCGGCTCCATCATGGTCAGGATCTCGCTCGGGACGAAGCCCATCGCGTCGATGTAAAAGTCGACGGCCCGGCGCGCGTCGGGCACCACGAACACGACGTGACCAAGCCCCTGCTCCCCGGTGACGAACCCGGCGTGCGGTCGCGGCGGATGCCAGAAGTGGTAGTTCGACTCCTGGTAGCAGAACAGCTCCAGCGGCTGGCCGAACGGGTCCTCGAACTGGACGAGCTGGTCGACCCCGCGAGCCCGCGCCAGCTCCTTCTCGGCGAAGCGGGGCTTCGCGCCCGCCCCCTCCAACCGGTTCACCGCAGCGTCGAGATCGCGATGGTTGAGCACCTCCCAGCCGGTGAAAAGCATGCGGTGGTCCTCGCCCGGGTGAAATGAAAGCCGGTAGTCGGCGTCGTCGATTTTGAGGCGGACCGCACCGTCCTCGCCATCGGGCCCGAGCATGCAACCCAGCACCTCAGGGCCCCAGGCCCGCATTTCCTCGTGCCGGGGCGTCTGGACGCCCACGTACCCCAGCTTCGCGATCAGACTGCCCACGGGGCCCTCCGTCGTTATGTACAACCGATGATGGCAACGACGTTAGGAACCGCATGCGGCAACCGGAAATGCGACGTTGTGATTCCTCTGATCCACCAGGTGCATGTGCCGACTACAGGTCGAGGACCAGGTGTCCACCGGCGGCCGTGGACACGCAGGACACAATCTGTCGACCCCCCCTGCGCTCGCGGTCGGTGAGTACGCGGTCGTGGTGTTCGACGGCCCCGCCGAGGACGCGGACCAGGCAGGCACCGCAGCTGCCGGTGCCGCAGGACACGGGCACCTCGACACCGGCCTGGTGCAGGGCTGAGAGCAGTCGGGTGCCCGGCTCGACCCGGATCCGTTCGCCTCGTCGCACCAGGACGACCTCGTAGGCACGCCCGGCGCCAGGGTCGCCTCCGGCCGCGTCGAACTGCTGCCGGTGCAGGTCGACTCCACGCGGCGCCCCCCGCGCCACGTCGTCGACGAACCGGCCGCTGCCGCACACGTACACCGCCGTGTCGGGGCTGGCCTCGGCGAGCGCGCGCACGGCGGCGCCGCGCTCGGGGGTGGACCGGGAGGTCGCGCCGAGGCTCTCGATCTCCTCGCGCAGCGCCGGGTACCGCGACGAGCCGTCCACGTGGACCAGCGACCAGGGGTAGACGCGGGCGGCGCGGACCCGGCGGACCATGGGCAGCAGCGGCGCGATTCCGGCGCCGGCGGCGAGGAACAGGTAGCGGGCACCGCCGCCGAGGGAGAACAGATGGCGAGGACCGCGGACCCGCAGTCGCTCGCCGGTGCGCAGCACGTCGTGGATGTGGTTCCCCGCGCCGTCGCCCGCCGTCGGGGACCGGGCGACCAGCAGCCGCCAGCTGCGGTCGTCGCCCGGATCGCCCGCCAGGGAGTAGGGCCGGGTCAGACCGGTCGGCAGCACCAGGTCGACGTGGGCCCCCGGCGCCCAGCGGGGCAGGCGTTGCCCGTCCGTGGCCGCGAGGACGAGCTCGACCATCCGGTCGGCAACGGGTCGAAGAGAGGCGACGACCAGCGTGCGACCGTCATCGACGGGCGCGGACGTCAGACCTCCTCCGGGACGCAGCGGTTGCGGTGCCCGCCGAGGCCGGTGATGGCCGCCTCCATGACGTCGCCCGGCCGCAGCCAGCGCCGCCAGTGGCCGCCGTTGCCGGCCGGGCTGCCGGTGAGCAGCAGGTCCCCGGGCAGCAACGTGGTGGCGGCCGAGACCGCGGCGATTAGGCTGGGGACGTCGAACAGCATGCTGGCCGGCACGTCGTCCTGCATGCGCTCGCCGTTGAGGTCCAGGGTGATCCGAAGCTGGCGGTGGTCGGAGATCTGCTCGGCCGGGACCAGGAAGGGCCCGGTGGGCAGGAAGGTCGGGCGGTTCTTGGCCCGTATCCAGTCGCCGCCGAGTACCCGGTTCTCGGGGGTGAACTGGAGGTCGCGGGCGCTGACGTCGTTGCAGACCGTGTAGCCGGCGACATGGTCCATCGCCCGCTCCGCCGGTACCCGGTGCGCCCGGGCGCCGATCACGACGGCCAGCTCCGCCTCCCAGTCGACCTGCGTCGACTCCGGCGGGAGTAGCACGTCGTGGTCCGGGCCGCAGATGGCGGTCGGCAGGCCGGCGAAGACGAACGGGTTGCCGCGGCGGACCTTCTCGTCCATCACCTGCTCAGCGACGCGGCGCAGCTCCTCGTCCGACCGTAGGTCGTCGGGTTCCCTGCTGGAGAGGATTATCTGCGCCACGTGGGACCGGTAGTTCGCGCCGGCCTGGAAGATCTGCCGGGGCTCGACCGGTGCCAGGACGTCCAGGCCGCTGATCGGTAGACCGTCGCCCGGGCCGGCCTGTGCGGCCAGCCGGGGCAGGGCCGCCGACACCGTCGCCCATTCCTCGAGCAGGGCGAGGTAGGTGGCGGGCCCCTTCACCAGGCTGTCATCGGTAAGCCGCAGGACCCGGTCGCCGACGGCCAGGCCGGTGAACGCCCCCGCGCCGTCGTCGAACCGACCGAGTGCACAACCATCGACTGATCGCGTCACGATGTCCTCTCGTCCCCGGATTGGTGATCGTGTGGGAGTCGGGTGTGCCGCAGGACGGCCCGACCGGCGTACTCCGCCCGCTCGCCCAGCTCGGATTCGATGCGCAGCAGCCGGTTCCACTTCGCGGTGCGCTCCGAGCGCATGGTGGAGCCGACCTTGATCTGGCCGGTGCGCCAACCGACCGCGAGGTCGGCAAGCCAGTCGTCCTCGGTCTCGCCGGACCGGGCCGACAGGACGGTCGCGTACCCGGTGTCGTGCGCCCGGCGCACGACGGCACGGGCCGTGCTCAGCGTGCCGATCTGGTTGGGCTTGACGAGTACCGCGTTGGCGACCCGCTCGTCGATGCCGCGCTGGAGCCGGTCGGGGTTGGTGACGAACAGGTCGTCGCCGAGCAGCTGGCGCCCGGCGAGGCGCTCGGTGGCCGTGCGCCAGCCGGTCCAGTCGTCCTCGGCGAGCGGGTCCTCCAGGGAGACGATCGGATAGCTGGCGCACCATTCGGCCAGCTCGTCGACCAGCCCGTCGGCGCTCAGCTCGCGGGCCTCCTTGGCGAGCACGTAACGCCCGTCCGCGCGCACGAACTGGCTGGCGGCGATGTCGATGGCGATACCGATGTCCGCGCCGGGCCGAAGCCCGGCGCGCTCGACCCCGGCGACGAGGATGTCCAGCGCCGATCGGTTGGTGGGCAGCGGCGGACCGAGGCCCCCCTCGTCGGCAACCAGGGCCACCGGCAGGCCCCGGGCGGTCAGCTCCTCGGCGGTGCCGGCGCGGACCCGGGCCGCCCACTCGATCGCCTCGGCGAACGAGGACGCCCCCAGCGGGACCACGAGGAAGTCCTGCACGTCGATCGAGCGGCCCGAATGCGCACCACCGGAGATGATGTTGACCATGGGCAGCGGCAGCAACGCGGCGCCACCGTCGTCAGCCACCGCTCTGAACAGCGGAACGCCGCGGTGCCGTGCGCCGGCGACCGCCGCGGCCACCGACACGGACAGGACGGCGTTCGCGCCGAGGCGGCGCAGGTCCGCGGTTCCGTCGAGCTCGCGCAGCCGCTCGTCGAGGACGGCCTGGTCGGTGCCGTCGAGGCCGCGGACGGCATCGTGGATCTCCCCTGCGACGTTGGCGACCGCCGAGCGGACCCCCTGGCCACCGTACCGACGGCCGCCGTCACGCAGTTCCCGGGCCTCGTGGCGACCGGTCGAGGCACCGGAGGGCACCGTTGCCGACCCGGTGGCCCCGCCGTCGAGGCGGACCTCGCAGCCGACGGTGGGCCGGCCGCGGGAGTCCAGTGCCTCCCAGGCGAGCAGGCCCGTGATGGTGGTGTCGCTCATGTGAGCCGCTCCCAGGCATCGGTCAGGGCGGGGGGTGGGTCGAGCAGGAGGCCGCGGCCGAGTGAGCGGACCTGGTCGCGACCGACCGCGGTGAGGTAGTCCGCGGGGCTCCGGCCGTCGACCCGGGCCAGCAGCAGGCAGCCGGTCTGCCGGATGAGCTGGGCCGGGTCGAGCGGCACGGCGCCAGGCCGCTCGGCAGCAAGGCCGGCGAGGAACGCCCTGGCCGCCGCCGCGTACGCCGGCGCCGAGGTCGGACGGTGGACCGATTTCAGCAGCAGGTGCCCGACCGCCCAGGCCGGATCGAAGGTCGGGTCACCGACGTGCGCGACCTCCCAGTCGATCACCCACAGGTCGGTGGCCGCGGAGCCGACCAGCATGTTCTTCGGCGTGTAGTCGCCGTGCACGAGGCAGGTCCGGGTCGTCGCCATGATCTCGATCGTCTGGCGGATCGGGTCGGCCAGGCCGGGATGCCTGTCTGCGACCGTGCGGTGGAACGGGTCGACGCGTAACTGACCGAAGACCGTGACATCCTCGAAGGCGCCCGCCACGTCGCCGTCGTCCGTCGTCGCGCGCTGCCAGCGGCCCAGCATACGGCCGAGCTGTTCGGCCACGGCGACGTCCACCGTGCCGGCGAGCAGATCCTGCTTCCAGGTTCGCCACGTCTGCGGGGCTTGTTCGATGACCAGGTAGCCGCCGGCCAGGTCGATGACCGCGGGGACCGCCCCGGGCACGAGCCGGCCGGCCAGCCGCAGCGCCCGGCCCTCCGTGTTGAGGCGGGCTGGGTCGGCGAGCCATTCCTCGGTGACCCGCAGCCGGCCCCGTGCCCGTTTGACCACCGCGTCGAAACCGGGGGCGTGGACCACGACGACATCATTGGACACCCCACCGGCCAGCCCGCGCACCTCGACGCCGAGAGGGGAGGAAACGAGCCCGCGCTCCACCAGATGACGGGTCAGCGCAGCGGTGTCCAGAACCGCCGGCGCGGTCACCGCGGTGCCAGCGGTGCCCGCAGAGCGGCGCTGCCCAGCACCTCGGGGTTGACGACGCTGTGCGGAACCCGGCCCCGCAGCACGTCGACGACGTTGCCGGCGGCCCTGCTCGCCAGCTCGGCGAGCGAGCCGTCCGAGGAGAAGGCGGTGTGCGGGGTGAGGACGACGTCGTCGCGGCGACGCAGCGGGTGGTCGACGGGCAGCGGCTCGGGGTCGGTCACGTCCAGTGCGGCGCCCGCGATCGCCCCGGTGGCGAGCGCGTCGAGCAGCGCCACCGTGTCGACGAGGCCACCGCGGGCGGTGTTCACCAGCCACGCTGTCGGCTTCATCGCGGCGAGCTGCCCGGCCCCGATGAGATGACGGGTGTCGTCGGTCAGCGGCACGTGCAGGGACACGATGTCGGCCTCGCCGAGCAGCTCCGCCAACGAGGCCGCGCGGCGGATCCCGGACTCGGCGCTGTTCGAGCGGCTGAACGCCATGACGTCCAGACCGATCGCCCGCGCGCGCGGCACGAGCGCGCGGGCGATCTCGCCCAGCCCGACGAGACCGAGCACCTTACCCCTGAGACGGACCGACGTTCCTGGTACGGATCGGCCCCAGCCGCCCGCCGCGACGTCCCGGGTCAGCGGGATCAGCCTGCGCGCGAGCGCGAGGACAGCCAGAAGTGTCGAGTCGGCGACCTCTTCGGTGCAGTAGACCGGAACGTTGCTGACCACCATCCCGAGCCGGGTGGCGTGTTCGACGTCAATGTTGTCCACCCCGACGCCGTAGCGGGCAATGGTGCGGCATCGCGGCGCCGCGTCCAGTACCTCGGCGGGAACCTTCGCGAAGCAGGTGAGAATGGCGTCGACGTCGGCGGCAAGGGCGCTCAGTTCGGCGACGTCACCCGTCGGTGCCAGCACGAGCGTGGCCCCGGCGGCGGCCAGCACCGCGCGTTCCACGTCATCGGTGGGCCATGCGATGTCTGTCGCCAGCACCTTCGGCCGAGTGAGCCCAGGCTCGTCGTCGCACTCGCTGTGAAGTGAGTCCATCGCATCGGCTCCCTGTGGTCGCGTGTGCCCAACCCTAGGCAGGGCGACGCCCGGGCGGAAATACAGAAGGTGAGTGGCTGCGATTCACGGCCGCGATGACTGCCGTCCGGCCGCCTCCGGCTGCGCCGTCGGGTCTGCCCGATGACGGACATCAACGGCGTGGATCGCCGGTATTCACAAGGAGAGTTTCCGATCTGCGCCGCCGTGGACCGATCCTGACCGGGCGGCAGCAGCTGCCGCCCGCCCGGGCCGACTGACCGGCCGCCAGGAACCCACTGGTGGGAATCCCGCCGACCTTTCCCTGGAGAGATTCAGCGATGTCGACCGCGGCCTGTTCGCCGCACCGCCCGTCCAGTCACTGATTCCGGACGAAGGAGTCCCGCAATGCCTGTAGCCCACGCGCAGTCGGGATGCCCGGAGGGTCTCACCCCGTCGCGGCGGCCTGTGGAAACTCCACCCGGGCCACGGCGAACAGCTGCTCACGCAGCCAGACGTGGCCGGGGTCCCGAGCGCGCCGAGCGTGCCAGTACGCCGACTCGCGCAGTGGCTGCAGCTGCATCTCGGGCTCCAGCAGGCGGATCTCCGCCGCTACGGCGACCCGCCTGGCCAGCCGTTCCGGCAGCACCGCCACCAGGTCCGTTCCCGCCAGGAGGAAGGCCATGGTCACCATGCTGCTGGCAGTGGCCGCCACCCGGCGCGTGCAGCCTGCGGCATCCAGGTCCTTCTCCACGATGGCGGGCTGCCCCTGGGTGACGTATCCGAGATAGGGCGAGCGGCCCAGCAGTTCGGCGGTGAGACGGTCCTCGGCGTGGGGATGATCGCGCCACACCACCCCGACAAACCGTTCCACGATGACCGGCATCCGCGAGCAGCCCGGGATCGAGGATTCGTCGACGATCCGGTCGGGAAGGATCGCGACGTCGACCTCGTCCCGGTTGAGAGCCTCCGTATAGCGGATGCCGACCGGGGTGGTGTCCACCTGAGGGCCCGCGGCCAGTCCGGTGAAACGTGCGATCAGGGGCCGAAGGAGAGTCGCGCCGACGTAGTCGCTGCCGATGACCGAGAAGCAGCGCGAGTTGGTGGTGGGATCGAAGGTCGGCGGCCGGGCGATCGTCTGCTCGATCGTCGCCAGTACCTCCCGCACCGGCTCGATGAGCGACTCCGCCCGAGGGGTGAGCTCGAGATAGCGGCCGTTCTTGTGGAGCAGTTCGTCGCCGAGGGCGCGCCGGAGCCGGGCGAGCGCCGTGCTGGTGGCTGGCTGGGAGAGGTGCAGGCTCTCCGCCGCCCGGGTCACGTTCTTCTCTCGCAACAGAGCGTCAAGAACAACTAATAGATTGAGATCTATCTGTCCGAGTTTCATGGCCGTTCCAACCCTTCGCCGGTGGCGGTCATCACGCTGAGTCTCGAAGCATCCGATGTCAAGGTTCACGCTCTGCCTGGTTCAGGCAAGCATCGCCGATTTTTCGCCAGGAGTGATTGCGTGTCGCCCTTACCTGCTATCGATGTCCACGCCCACGTCGCGGTCCCCGAGGTCGACGCGTTCCTCGAGGACCAGCCTGGACTCGCTCGGCAGCGCCAGGTGGACGCGGCCACCCTGGGCCCCACGTCGCTGCGGCTCAACCTTCAGCAGATGGGCGACATCGGAACGAAGCTGACGGACCTCGACCTGCGGCTGGGCGCCATGGATGCCGCCCGGGTGGACATCCAGGCGGTAAGCGCCGTGCCACTGCCGCATGCCTGGGCCGACCGGGACCTCGCCGCCCGGATCGTGGCGGCGAGCAACGCCTCCGTCGCCGCCTTCTGTGCGAAGGACCCGGCCCGGCTGATCCCCATCGGCACAGTGTCGCTCCAGCATCCCGACCTGGCCGTCGGGCAGCTGCGGTCCGCGGTCGTCGACCAGGGCATGCGCGGGGTGCAGATCTCGACGTCCGCCGGGCCGGGCCGTGAGCTCGACGATCCGCGCCTGGCGGAGTTCTGGGCGGCCGCGGCGCAGCTCGACACCGCTGTCCTGATCCATCCGTGGGGCTGCACCCTCGGCGAGCGGCTGAACGCCTACTACCTGTTCAACACCGTCGGCAACCCGGCCGAGACGGCGCTCGCGCTGTCCCGGGTGCTGTTCGGCGGCCTGCTGGAGCGGCACCCGACCCTGCGGATCTGGTCCGCGCACGGCGGCGGGTACCTGGCCAGCTACATCGTGCGCGCCGACCACGCCTGGGCCGCCCGGGCCGACGCCCACACCACGGCCGAGCCGCCGTCCGCTCTCCTGCGCCGGACGTTCGTCGACTCCCTGGTCTACACGCCCGGGCAGCTGCGGCATCTGGTCGGCGTCATGGGCGCCGGCCAGGTCACCCTCGGCAGCGACTATCCCTTCGACATGGGCGTCGAGGATCCGGTCGACCGGCTGGAAGCCGCCGGCCTCGACGCCGCCACCACCGAGGCCATCCGCGGCGGCAACGCCGCCCGCCTGCTCGGCCTTGCCAGGTCTGGAGTGGACCGATGAAGAAACATGACATCACCGTTGACCTCGGCCCCGATGCCGAGGCGGCCATCGCGGCATCGGCTTCTTCCTGGGTGATCATGTAGGCGGTGGCGTGCGACTCGGCCGGGGTGTACACGTCGACGGTCCGTACCCCGGCGCCGCGCCGCGGCCATCCGATCCTGTGGTTCCCGGCGGGGCTGGAACGCCGACGCCAATCCGGGAATCCGCCCGACCACCACCGGCCATTCCACACCACCTGCCCTGGCGGCTGTTCCGGTGCCTGATCCGGGCCGCGGTCGCCCAGATGTTCACCCATGCCGCTGACCGCGGCGCGCATCGCGAACTGGAGGAAGGATGTACCCACCTGACGACAGGAGAAGGCAGATGGTCGAGTTCAACCCCTATGACCTCGCGACGTACAGCGATCCGTACCCCGTCTACCGGGCACTGCGGGATGAAGCGCCCTTATACCACAACCCGGACCTGAAGTTCTGGGCGCTGTCCCGGCACGCGGATGTCGTCGCCGCGCACAAGGACTGGCAGACGTACTCCAGCACGGGCGGCGTGACGATCGAGGGCGCGGAGGCCGGCGCCCCGATGATGATTCTCAAGGACCCGCCGGAGCACCGCTGGCACCGGAAGATCATCGGTAAGGTGTTCACGCCGAATCGGATGCTCGCCCTCGAGCCCTACATCCGTCGTCGGGCCGGCGAACTGCTGGACGCGGTCGCCGACTCCGGCGAGTTCGACGTCGTGCAGAACTTCTCCGTCGCGCTTCCGCTCGACGTCATCAGCGAGCTGATCGGCATCCCGGAGGAACACCGGGCTGTCGTCAACGAGTGCTCTGACCGGATGCTGGCCCGCGGCGAGAGCCAGGAGGCCGATACGGACTTCCTCGAGAGCACCGGCGCTCTGATCAACCTCTACCTGTCCCTGATCGCCGAGCGGCGCAGGAACCCGACCGGAGACCCGATCAGTCTGCTGATCGAGACCGAGGTTGCCGACGACGAGGAGGGCACGACGACCCGGCGGATGACCGATGAGGAGATCGCCTTCCGATTCCTCGAGCTCGGCACCGCCGGCCACGAGACCGTCGCCAAGAGCATTCCGAACGGGATGATGGCGCTCACCCGCTTTCCGGAGCAGCGTCGCCGCCTGCTTGACGACCCGTCGCTCTACGACCGGGCCGCGGGGGAGACGTTGCGTTTCGACGCCCCGTCGCAGCTGCAGGGCCGGACGTCGACCCGCGAGATCGAGCTGCACGGCAGGACGATTCCCGCCGGTCAGCGGGTCATGCTGATCACCGGCTCGGCGCTGCGGGACGAGCGCGCCTACGAGAACCCGGACGTGTTCAGCCTCGACCGCACGGAGGAGCCGACGACGGTGTTCTTCGGCTTCGGCATCCACCGCTGCCTCGGCGCCCACCTGGCCCGCCTCGAGATCAAGGTGGCTCTCGAGGAGATCCTCAAGCGGTACCCCGACTTCATCGCCGACCCCGCCCGGGCCGAGATGAAGGTCTCCTCGAACGTCCGCGGTGTGGCGAAACTGCCGGTCACCCTGAAAGGCGCCGGCATCGCCTAACCCTGCCCTGCCGAGGCTGGCAGCGATCAGGACCCTGGTCGCTGCCAGCCTGGTCACGTCCCTGGCAGATGACCCAGCCGGCACCCTCGTCCCTTGCGGCCGCGGCAGCCGGCAGCCGGCAGCCGCCCAGCTTCCACGCGACGACGGCCAGGGCGGGGCCGAAGACCCGGGGAGCCCCCCGCCGAACCGGCGGAGCGGCTGATCACAGATCTGCTCGGGTCGTCCGCGTGGCGGCCGATCCTCGCCCTCTCCGCGGTCTGGCCATACCTGGACAGAACGGATGTGATCACGCGGGCCTTGATCATTCAACGTCCGTGGCACTTCCTGGACAAATGGTGTTCGCGCCGGCTCGGCGGGTCGCATTCATTGATGCCCGACAATCACACCGCATACCAAAAGGAGTCAAAGTCGCATATTCAAACATAATGTCGATAAACAGGCGTAGCTGTTTTTGTTCTGCAAAGTCGTTGTCGCCGGGTATCAGGGTGGTTACGATGGGATCCGCGGAGGTTCGCTCGACTCGTTGGTGGCCGACTTCCCGTCCGGGGGATCCATGTCTTGACGCGAGTGGGCCGGCCGGTCCGGGCTGGTTGGCCTCGGGTGAACAGAATTCACGTACCCGCTGTTCCCGTTGAAGCGTGGCCCGGCGGGCCACGCCGGCAGAAGGGGAAGACGCATGTCTCTTTACCACACCGAGATCCAGTGGGGCGGCCCGGGGGCGGAATGGCACAAGGACGCCGACCTGCAGATCGTCATCGGTAACCGGAACCAGGTCGTGCCCTCGTCGGGCCGGCCGGAGACCGGGACCCAGGTGACCTGGTCGGGCCCCCAGGGCAACGGCAGCATCACGTTCTTCGACGACGGTGCGTCATTCCAGGGTGCGGCGCAGTTCCCCGGCGAGGGCCCGGTCGCCTACCGCGGGTCGGCGACGTAGGAATCTTTTGGTAAACCCTCGGCAACGCAAGAAGAATCCCACGGCGACGACCCGGGTACGCTGTCCTTTGCTGCCCTCGGCGTCGTCGTGGGATTCTCCGTCTCCCGGTAGCACGCCCGGGATGCTATCCGTGTTTTTCCGACCATCACTATGGGCGACCTGCGTCGCCGTGTTGGGGGAGTACCAGACGGCGCGGGACCGGAACGAGGACACTCTCGCCCGCTGGCGGCGGGTGCTCGGTGACGACCACCCCGACACCCGCTACGGCGTCGGCGCGCTCGACCTGGTTCTCGAACAACTCGGCCGGCCTCCTGGGCCCGCTGTTTCTCGACCGCACCCCGCCATTCTGATCTTGTCGGGAATCATTCGATTACCGGACAAGATCAGAAACGCGGAAGACGGCAATCGGAATCGAGGCAAGGCGGTCGGGCTGCTGTCCGGGAAACATGTTGGAAAGTCTGTGTGTCGAACAACAGTCCTCGACCCGTTTTCCTGCACTCCGATCATGGCGACCGTTGGTCCAGATCATGGTGATCGTTGATCCACCTGTCAGGGCCGATCTGGACGACCCGTTCGCACCCGAACCGGCCGCGGCGACCGGTGCCCTGGTCGGCGATGCGCGGGTGTGCACCGCCGGCCAGCTCCTGGACCGCCAGACCCGCGCGCTCACCGACACGGGCTGCCTGCGGGTCCTCGCCGACAAGCGGTCCGGCAAGAACGCCGACCGGCCCGAACTCACCGCCTGTCTGGACTACCTTCGCACCGGCGACGTCCTGGTCGTCCCGAGCCTGGACCGACTTTCCCGCTCGCCACAGGACCTCATCACCCTCGTCGGTGAGCTGCGCCGGCGCGGCATCGGCCTCCGGCCCCTGCATGAAGGGTTGGACGCCGCCCGCGCCCGCGGGCAGCGCCTCGGTCGACCCCCGCGCTGTCGGCCGAGCAGATCCGCCACGCCCGCATTCTGCTGCGCGAGCCCGAGAACACCGTCAGCTCCATCGCCCGGCTGCTCGGTGTCGGCCGCTCCGCGCTCTGCACCCGCATCCCCGAACTCACCGGCGGCCGTACCCCCCCACCAGCCACAGCCCGCGGCCGTGCCATAAACCCTGGTCACACGGCGAATCCCTGACCTGGCCCTCACCGCCTATCAGGGCCTGACGATGACAGCGGAACAAGTCGGGGTGGAGTATCGGATTCGTTCTGGCCGCGGCCGAGTATGCTGATTCGGCACCTTCGGGGGAAGGGATGGGTATGGGCTATGCAGTCGCGCCCTCTGGTTCGGTCCAGCGTGTGCTACGGGAACTTACCGACGCCGACCGCAAGGAAGTGATCGGCAGTCTGAAGAGCGAGCTGCGGGGCGAGCTGGCTTTCAACACCGTCGAGATCCCCGTGGAGCGTCCCCACGGGGAGGCCCCGTACTGGCTGACGGTTCTTAGCTGTGGCTGGCAGGCTGCCTACCGCAGGCTTACGGATGCCGAGCTGGGTGAGTTCGCGGCTGAACACGGCAAGCCGAGCCCCTACCTGGGCTTCTACCTGGTCGATCTTCATCCGATTGATCCGATCCGACCCTCCACCGCGTCAGCCTCGCGCCTCTGGTAGGCGGGAGGCCGGCGCGGAGCGGTCGATCCTGACGATCGTGGGCCTGGCGTGCTGGTCAGGGTTGCCGGCCCATGCGAAGACGACTATCCCCATCGCGGCAAGTGCCACGGCAACGGACCGCCTGAGGCGCATTCCCAGAACAAGATCTCGGGTCTGGAAGTAGTTCGCGCAGTCCGCGACGTCCTGAGCGATGTCCTGAAGAAGACGCACGCGTGCGAAAGCATGTTCGACCTCATCCGGTGACGGGGCCGTCTCCCCGGCGATGATTGCCTCCGTGCGCGCGTTTGCCTCTCGCAGACGCCGCAGAAGAGTCCCAAGATCCGGGGCGACGTGTGCGTACAGCTCCTCGCGCAGGTTGGCGATCTGCTCTCCGAGGCGGCGTAGCCGCACACTGCGGTCATCGACGGCGAACTCCCCGTCGATGACCGCATCCTGAATTTCGGTAACCGTCACATAGCTGTCCGTTAGAACTCGGGTGGTGTCGCGCACCAGGATCCCAATAGAGATCAAGCTGGTCAGCAGCGCCAACGCCGCGAGCAGGATCCGGGGCCAGTCCGCGGCACCCAACCGTCCCAGGCTCGTCAGCTGCACCCCGGCGACCAGGACCACCGCGACCCCCGCCAATGCCGTCACCAGCCACTTGGCGGTGGAACGCAGGGCCTCCGTCGCCGCCCGAAACTGGTTGTAGTCCCGGCCCGGCGGTTCCACCTTCATCGCGCTGCCACCCCGTTTCCCCCTCGGCGATCACCAGCCTACCCGGCCGTCCACAGCTGTCCGCAGCCGTCCACGGACATCCACGGCTGTCCACGGCCGTCCACAAGCGTTGACAGTATGGCAATGATCGTGGACACTCGGGGTCGGCTTCGGGTTAACGGGGGAGGACGCCGATGAAGATCGCCGGCATCAGGCAGCTCACAGGACCGACCTTGAAAGCGGCTGCCGAGAGCGGCGAACCCCTCGGGGTCAGCAACGGCGGGGTCCTCTGCGCCGTCCTGCTTCCCGTCTCCCCACGGTGGGTCCACAGCCTGGTGGAGCAGAACCTTTCCAGACTCGTGGACAACATCCAGATGGCAGAGAAGGACCGGGCCAACGCCGAGCCGCTGGTCGCCGTGACCCGTTCCTGGGAGAGCACGGGGGAAACCGAGCCCGCACCCCCCCTGCCCTGGCGATCACCTCTACGCAAAGTGGCCATCCGGAAACTTGGCATGGAGGTGATCGCCGAGGCTGCCGCCCGGGGCGAGGCGCTTGGCGTGACGAACAGCGGCACACTGTGCGCCGTCCTGCTTCCCATATCTCCACGGTGGGTGGAGAGCCTGGTGGAACAGAACCTTTCCAGGCTCCTCTACAACATCGGTCTCGCCGAACGGGAACGCGCCCGCGGCGAGCAGCTCGTCAACCTCGACCACCTCGAGCAGCCCCTGCCAGCCGAACCCCCCACGCGCACAGCCGGGGTGGGCACCTGAGGTCCTCCTGGCCGTTACCGGTGGACTCGATGACCGGTGAGTTCGATCGTTGCGGGACACCACCAGATGAACCCGTCAACGTCAGCGACAGTCGAGGACCTCGACGCCGCGCCCAGCGCCCCCAGGCTTCCTTCCGTCAGCTCACCTGGCAGACGACCCGGCACCGTGCACAGCCAGTTCGACAGCCCGCGGGGTGCGTCTGTGTAGGTCATGTCCTTCACGTGCCGCGCCGGCGCCAACCGCCGGGTTCGCGCGATCGGCTGACAGCAGGCGTTGGTCAACAATGCTGGCGCAGGGCGGTCAGGCGGTCGCGTAGCGCGGGCTCGTCGGCCGGTGATGCGGCGATCTCCACGAGCTTCGTGCGGCTGGTGGCGCCGTGGACGAGGGACACGTCGGCACGGCGCAGGCCGAGCGCGTCCGCGAGCGCGCGCAGCGCCGCCTCGGTCGCCTTCCCGTCGACCGCCCGCGCCGAGACACGCACCACCAGGCTCGCCTCGCCGTCCGGGCCGCCCAGCTCGCCGCCGACGGCGGTCCTGCCGGCACCCGGTCGTACTCTGATCGTCACCCGCACGCATCCCATCGTCGACGGTGCAGCCCCTGGCCGGACACCCGGTGCCGCCGTACGCCGGCCCGCGGGACTGGCAGAGCCGCGGAGGTGGTCAGGTGGTCAGGGGGGCTTGGTGCGCAGGGGGCTCGTGGCCAGTCGCGGGCTCGGGGCTGGCGACCAGGTGAAAAACGCCGACACCGTAGCGGCTGCTGTTCGACGATGGCTCCTTCGTCGGCCAGTTCGTCCGGCGGGGCCGTCCGCATCCTGCGCCCTCCGGTCAGAGGTCGCGCACAGACCTGCAGGCCAGAAGGGCTTTTCGGTGCTGTCCCGCAGGTGGGTCGTCGAACGTACCCTGTCCTGGATCGCCGTCCGCCGCCGAGGCGTACGCGCCTACGAACGCCGCTTCGACCACGCGGAATCGTTGATCCGGCGGATCATGATTGCTGCCATGGTCCGCCGCATCGACCGCTCAGCTCCCGCCGGCCGTCCACGTCCCGGAATCACCTGGCCCACGATGCGGCGGGCCGAAGGAGGCCGACGGCGTGATGGCTGTGATCTGCGACGGGTTGCGTACGGAAGCGGCCCGGTACGAAGGCCTGCCTCACCCGGGGTCGGGATCGGCGGTCATGCCCCTGATCAGCGGTCTGCCGATGCCTCCGGACCCGGTGACACCACCCTTTCGATCATGATCGACGAGGGGCTCACGTCATGCCAGATCCGGAGGCCGGGAGCCCCGTTGCGGGGCCACCAAGAAGGTAACGGGGAACTCTGATCGGGCCGAACCCGGTCGATCGCGGCAGACCCGGCTCGAAAATTCATGTGCTGGCCGACGCCGAGGGATTGCTGCTGGTCGTGGCGGTCTCCGGAGCGAACCTGCACGACAGCCACGCCCTGATCCCGCTGGTCGCCAGCATCGGAGGCGATCCGCTGCCCGCGCGGGCCACGGCGACGCAGGCCCGTCAAGCTTCGGGCCGACAACGCCCACGACCGGCAGGGCCTGCGCCGGTTCCTGCGCCGACGCCGCATCGGCGTCCGGATCGCCCGCCGTGAGGTGGACAGTACCGAACGTCTCGACAGGCACAGGAAGAAGATCGAATGGACGATTGCGTGGCTTGATGGCTACCGTCGGCTGACCATGCGCTACGAACGGAACGGGCTGAAATTTCTCGGTGTCCTCTGCCTGGCCGCCGCGATCACCTGCTGGAAGAAACTCCCACACCCCACATGAGACACGCTCGAAGCGGCCAGGGGGTGCGCCGAAGGCCGGCGCGACCGCCTCTTACCAGGCTGCCGGGCGGGAACCGTATTCTCAGGTGTGACCGAGCCCGAGGAGCAGCCGACCTTCCATGATCTCGGGCTTGGTACCCCAGTCCTGCAAGCCCTCACCGAACTCGGCTACGAGGTGCCGTCGCCGATCCAGGTGGGCACGATCCCTGCCCTGCTCGAGGGCCGCGACGTCGTCGGCCTCGCCCAGACCGGGACTGGCAAGACCGCCGCGTTCGCTCTCCCGATCCTTTCCAGGATCGATGTGCGCAGCACCGCTACCCAGGCGCTTGTGCTTGCCCCGACCCGGGAACTGGTCCTGCAGGTCGCCGAGGCGTTCGGCCGGTATGCCCACCACCTCGCCGGCCTGCATGTGCTGCCTGTCTATGGAGGGCAGGCCTATGCTCCCCAGCTGGCCGGGATCCGCCGCGGCGCGCAGGTCGTCGTCGGCACTCCAGGGAGGGTCATCGACCACCTGGAACGCGGGACGCTCAATCTGGGCGGCCTGCGCATGCTGGTCCTCGACGAGGCCGACGAGATGCTCCGGATGGGCTTCCAGGAAGAGGTCGACCGGATCCTCGCCGACACCCCCGACGCCAAACAGGTCGCGCTCTTCTCCGCGACGATGCCCGCGCCGATCCGGCGCATTGCCCGGCAGTACTTGCGCGACCCGGTCGAGATCACCGTCAGGGCGCGGACCGTCACCGCCGCGAACACCCGGCAGCGGTTCCTGACCGTTGCCGGGCCGCGCAAGATGGACGCGCTCACCCGGGTCCTCGAAGTCGAGCCGTTCGAAGCAATGATCATTTTTGTGCGGACGAAGTCGGCAACCGAGGACGTCGCCGAGCGGCTACGCAGCCGCGGCTTCGCCACCGAGGCGATCAACGGCGACCTCAGCCAGCCGCAACGCGAGAAGATCATCGCCCAGCTCCGCGACGGCACTCTCGACCTGCTCGTCGCCACGGACGTCGCCGCCCGCGGCCTCGACGTCGAACGGGTCACCCACGTCGTCAACTACGACATTCCCACCGACCCGGAGTCGTACGTCCACCGCATCGGCCGTACCGGCCGCGCCGGGCGCAGCGGTGAGGCGCTGCTGCTCGTCACCCCCAGGGAAAAGGGCCTGCTCGCCGCGATCGAGAAGGCCACTCGCCAGCCGCTCCTCGAGATGGAACTCCCCAGCGCGGCGGATGTGAACGCCCGGCGGGTCGCGAAGTTCCACGACGCGATCACCGCCGCGCTCGACGCGCCAGCCCACGCCGTGTTCAGGGACCTGATCCTTGGCTACACCCACGAGCACGACGTTCCGCTCGCCGACATCGCCGCGGCGCTGGCCGTGATGACCTGCCAGGAACCGGGCGAATTCCTCCTCCCGCCGGACACCGCTCCGCCTGCCCGGGAGAGCCACCCCCGCGGCGTGGGCAGACCACGGCGGGTCTATGCCACCTACCGGATCGGGGTCGGGCATCGCCAGCGGGTCACCCCGGGCCAGATCGTCGGGGCGCTCGCCAACGAGGGCGGCCTGGACCGAGCGGACTTCGGGCGGATCGACATCCGGGACGACTACAGCCTCGTCGAACTTCCCACCGAGCTGACCAAGGCCACCCAGCGGGCGTTGACCCGCACCCGCATCGCCGGCCAGCCCCTCAACCTGCGCCCCGAACGGCCGAGCCGCGAGTCCGGCGCGCGGCCCGGCAGCAGCCGCCGAGGAAAACCCGCCCCCTCCGCACGCAGGACGCGCAGCCCAGCCTGACGTCACGCCGTTGACGTCGTCAGAACATCAGTGTCTCCGCAGGCATCGGTGCTGGGCAGCGGCTTCGTGACAGGCCGCTTCATCGATCGTGCGGACTCGTGTTGCGGCATGAGGTCGCGGTGCTGCGCCGTACCCAGCCCAGGCCGCGGTGGGACTGGGCTGACCAGGCGGTGCTCGCCGCACTGATCAGGCTTCTCCCCAAGACGCTGCGAGCGCACCCGCT
Source organism: Frankia sp. R82 (assembly GCF_023716925.1). Taxonomy (GTDB): domain Bacteria; phylum Actinomycetota; class Actinomycetes; order Frankiales; family Frankiaceae; genus Frankia. The sequence goes on along the minus strand of NZ_JAMQQG010000022.1, from coordinate 13,840 downwards.
GGTCACGCCTGGCGTCGAGCAGGCCCAGCCACACGTGTTCAGGAAGCCTCACCGTCAGCGTCTGCTCGGCATGGGGTTGGGATGGTCTGGTCCGGCTGGTCACACCAGAAGGTCTGACCTTCAGGCGTGACGGTCAGTCCGAACCGGTCACAGCCGGGTCTCCCGAGCCCGTCCCACCAGTCGTAGGCCGCTTCGAGTTCGTCCCACAGCCGCCGGGGTCCATGCTGGGCGATCTCATGCCGGTCGGGTTCCGAGCGCAACGATGCCCAGGACCCCGACGGCGCGTGCGACAGCAGCAGGGTGGGAGCCGCGCCCCCTTCGACCAGGCGCCCGAGCGCACAGCCCGGCATCCGGGTGTTGACCGCGAAGCCCGCCGCCGGATCGTCGAACGGCGCGCGCAGCTCCCGGTCGGTCGTGCGAATGTCGGGATCACCGTGGCGCCATGCGGGAGGGTCGGGCCGCTGGCCGCGCAGTGGCATGAAGCCGGCTTCCCGGTCGAACCGGCCACATCCGGCCCCGTCCGCGACGGTCAGCGTCAGCAGCGCGCCGCCGAACTCGGAGGTAAACGGCAGCACGATCCGCCCGCCCGGTCGAGTCTGTTCCACCCAGGCGTAGGGCACCCTGGCCACCGACGCGGTCACGATGATCCGATCGAACGGCGCCCGATCCGGGACGCCGGCCTCACCGTCACCGACCACCACGGTCACCGGCAACCCGACCTGGTCCAGCGCCGTCCGAGCCTGTTCGGCGATCGCCGGGTCGATCTCGATCGAGGTCACGGCACCCGCCGGGGTCCGTTCCGCCAGCAACGCCGCGTTGTAGCCGGTGCCGGTGCCCACCTCGAGCACGGCCATGCCGTCCCGCAGGTCGAGCAGGTCGAGCATCCGAGCCATCACCCACGGCGCGCTGCTGGAACTTGTCGGCATCACCCCCTTCCCGCCATAGCGATCTTCTCCGTCGTCCACCTGCGTGGCGATGCCCTCATCGGACCGGCACAGCGCCGTCCACCGGTCCGGATCGTCCTGGCGCCGCACGGGCACCAGGAAGAACCCGTCGCTGCCCCGGGTCCAGATCACCTCCGGGATGAAGTCCTCCCGCCGCACCACGCGATCACTCACGCATTCCCCGATCCTTTGCGCACCCCGCACGTCACCGTCTGGCTCTCACCGTCCGTCGACACCGTCACCGAGCCCGTGCCGTTGCAGACGCCGCAGGACAGATCCTGACCATGCTTTCCCGCCATTTTGATCACCTCTCCATGCTCGATCCGCTGCGGCGCGCCTGGCTGTCGGAGGCGCGGGAGCAGCTGAAGGTGCTGGCTGTCGGGTGTGCCGCACGCGCCGTGCCCGGCAGGCTCGCCGCCCCGTGATGCCTGAACCTCCGCACCCTAGATCAACAGGGTTGATGACGCGCTGCCCACGTGCGCGTCCGCCGCCTCCCGGTGGCGGCCCACCAGGATCGCCGCGAGCTTCACGAGCCGGTCCGCGTAGGCGAGGGTGTAGGTGCGGCCACCGGGACCCCAAGGCAGGCCGGCGAAGGCCAACAGGCCGGCGAACAGCACGAGCAGCAGCGCGGGAAGCGCGCCGGCCAGCGGCTGGACGATCTCACGCAGTCCAGCCAGCCACGGTGGTGACACCGGGAACCTCCTCTATCCGAAACTCTTTATAGGGGTCGAAGGATGTGCGGGCACGACCCTCGCGTGGCGACCGGGGTTACCGGTCGGCGTGGGGGAGTTGCGAGTGGCGGAGTTCGCGGGCGGTGCGGGTCGCGGTGACGCGCACGCACAGCGCCCACCACAGCAGCCGCCAGCCGCGGTACTGGGTGCGGTGGTCAGCCCACTCCTCAGCGAACCGTTCCTGAAAAGGCTCCGGGAGCTGGCAGGAGGCGCGGTCCAGCAAGTGGGTGGCGAGTCGGTTCACGTTCATGCACACCTGCGACAGTCGCCGTTTTTCGCCTGCGCGATTAGCCCGGTGAAACCAGCCCCGCAACGACTCGGACACCCTTTCGCTCTGTCGAGCTTCCGAAATGGGCTCCGACCATCCACTCGCGAAGATCTTGAGAACGAGGACCTCGTCGATGGCGACGGCGAGGACGAGGGCTATAGAAACTCGGGTGGCTCTGGTGATAGCGTCACGAAAGGGGCGGAGCGTCATGCCCCTTCCCCCCGGGGTAGATTGGCGGGCTGGACACCGAGGAGGCGCTGGGTAGTGGCGAGCGCCTCGCGGGCGGCAAGTGCCCCGTGGCCGGTCAGTTTGTACATCCGCCGCCGCGGCCGCTCCAGCTCGGCGAGTTCGCCTTCTTCCCAGTAGCTGGCCAGCCAGCCGGCCGTCTCGAGACGGGCCAGGATCGGGTAGATCGTGCCGGACGGGAAGCCCGAGGCGTTGGCAAGCTCCAGGCCGTAGTAGTCGGCGGTCGGGTTGTCCAACATGAGCCGCAGGACCGCCGCGGTGGGCAGCGTGATCCGCGGCCCGGACTGACGGCGTTTCGGCATGTGCCGCAGCGTACCAGAAACTCTTTATAGGGGGTCTGGGTGGACGGATTCTTGGTCGTGTGGCGTAGAACCTGGTCATGGCCGACAACAGAGGAGCGGCCCGGCGAACCGGGCGGCGCTGGCTGTGGATCGTCGCGGGATTCGCGGCGGCCGGCGCGGTGGCGGCCGTCGCAGGGATCTGGCATCTGCCCGACCGGATGTACCCGGGTAGCTCCGACGGCACGGTCCAGGCCCGGGCGGCGCTGCAGGGTGGGCTGCTGACCGCTGCGGCGGCGCTCACCGCGGTGGCCGGCGCGCTGATCGCGCTGGACGAGACCCGGCAGGCCAATGCAGAAACCCGCCGGTCGAACGAGAACACCCACGTCCGAGAGCTATGTGCCACTGCGATCAGCCAGCTCGGCGATTCCAGCCTGGATGTTCGTCTCGGCGGAATCTACGCGTTGGAACGCGTCGCCCGGGACAGCGCAGCCGATCAGCGAAGGGTAGTCGACGAGCTCTCCGCGTTCGCCCGTGTCCACAGCACCGACCCCGCTCTACGCCCGGACCCCGAACCGGCTGTCCCCGTCCGCCCCGCCCTTGATGTCCACGCTGCCGTCACCGTACTGGCCCGCCTGCCTGTTCTCCCCGACGTCCCTCGTGCGGACCTCCTCGGTGCCGACTTCACCGGTCCCGCCGAGCTCCGTCGTCTCCAGGCCGGTGGGGGCACCCTCACCGACGTCCACCTTGGTGGCGCGGATCTTGGCGGTGCGAACTTCGGTGGCGCAGATCTTCGCGGCGCATTTCTTCGTGGCGCAGTTCTTGAGAACGCGGATCTTGAGGGTGCGGATCTTGGCGGTGCTGACCTGCGTGCCACGGACCTTCGACGCGTAAAGCTCCACGGTGCGAAATTCGCGGGAGCGAACCTCGGCGGCGCGGACCTCCGCAGCGCGAATCTCTGCGGTATGTGCTTTGTTGGCGCTAACCTTGACTCGGTTGATTTCCGCGGAGTTGACCTCCGGGACGCGAATCTCGGCGGCGCAAAGCTCGGGGGCGCGGACCTTCGGGGCGTGTACCTCGACGGCGCAAATCTTGTCAATACGGACTTTCGTGGCGCAGATCTTCGTGGAGCGAGCCTCACCGGCGCGAAAATCCGCAGTACGAACCTCCGCAACGCAAAGCTTGCTGACGCGAACCTCGGTGGTGCGAGACTTGACTACGTAGGTTTCGGGCACGCGAGCATCGACAATACGAACCTCCGCGGCGCAGATCTTCGCAGTGTGTTGGGGTTGACACAGGAACAACTGGAATCGGCGCAGGGAGACGGCCAGACACGCCTGCCAGAAGGCCTGATGCGACCGGCGTCATGGACGTCCGGCGACCCGGCGGGCGGCGCTTGATCCCGCTGGACGGTATGGTTACGACCTGCTGCACGTATGCCCAGGAAGCCCTACAGCGGCAGTGATCGTCGACTCGTCGAGGCGATCCGGACGTTCGGGGGCTGCGGACAGGCCGGAAACTATTCTTTCTTTCCCGGGAACGGCGGATTTTCAGGCGGCCTTCCGATGCCCGGTGGTATCGGAACCGGCGGACCGAACCGCTCTGTCATCTTAGCAATGACGACGGCCGCGAAATCACCGGGAATGCCATCCTGAATCAACGGAATGACCACCTCTTCCCGGTCGGCGCGGGTCATGGATGGCCAGTCGCCCTGCGCTCCCCGATAGATCGTGCGGAGATAAGCTTCATCCCAAGCCGAGATGATTCCTCCCTTGAGCGATGTCTGGCAACTAGGCAACTACGAACCGTTCGCTGCCAACACAGCCTCGGTCTGTGACGACCGCACCCCGGCCGCGAGCCCGACACGCGCGTGGCCGTTGAGCTCGAGCCTTGTCCCGGTTGGTCCGGGAATGCTGACGCCGTTGCAGGCGGCCACTCAAACGCCCACCTCCTCCGGCGCGTTGCCGGTGGTGGACAGCGAGAGAAAGCCCGCCCAGGGCCAGCGGGTGCAAGCCGGTCTCGCCGTGGGCGGGACGGCCGTCGCGGTAAAAGGCCGCGGACCGTCTTCGGCTAGGTCCGCGCGGCCTGTTCGGCTGGCCAGGCGTGCATCGCGGTCTCGGCGACCTCGAGCAGCTGCTCTGCGTCGGCACCGTCGCGAGCCTGCTGGGACATGCCCTGGAGTACCGCGCCGGTGTAGCGGGCGAGTGTGTCGGGGCTGGTGGCTGCGGGCAGAACTCCGGCTGAGATATCCGTCGCGATCCGTGCGCGCAGGGCGGCCAGATTCGCGTCGCGTTGATCGCGCAGGAGGGTCTGGATGTCGGTGGAGTCGGTCGCGCATGCGACGGCGGCGCTGAGTATCAGGCAGCCGCGGGGGCGGTCGGGGTGGGTGTATTCCATGGCGGCTACCCGAAGTGCTCGGTGGACTCCGCGGCGAACGGTCGGCTCCGCGCGCAGAGCCTCCTCGAAGAACCCGCCGAACCGGTCCGTGTAGGCATCGACCGCCGCGCGAAACAGAGCGCGCTTGTCGCCGAACGCCCCGTAGAGGCTCGGTGCCGCGATGCCGATCCGTGCCGTCAGCTCGGCCACGGAGACCCCGTCGAAGCCACGGCGCCAGAACTCGAACATCGCCACGTCGAGGGCCCGCCCGCGGTCGAACCCGCGTGGCCGGCCGGCGCGGGGCACCACGTCGCCTGTGACCACCGGGCAATTGTATAGCGAACCCTAAAATACTTCGAGCCTCCTGGGAGTCGTACCCCTGCCTGCTAGAGTCTCCATGAAGATTTTTAACGATCACTAAGAATCTTGAAGTCGATCCCTGGGGAAGGTATCCATGGCACACCTTGACGGCAGGCTGACGGGCAGGACGGCGCTGGTCACCGGCGCGAGCCGCGGGATCGGGCAGGCGATCGCCCTGCGGCTGGCGCGGGACGGTGCGCTGGTCGGCGTGCACTACGGCCATGACGAGCCGGCGGCGAAGGAGACAGTCACGCGGATCGTCGACGGCGGCGGGCGCGCCTTCGCGGTCCGTGCCGAGCTGGCGGCCTTCGACGCCGCCGATGTCCTGTGGTCGGGTTTCGACGCGGCCCTCGCCGAGCTCGCCGCCCCGCCCGGTGTGGACATCCTGGTCAACAACGCCGGCATCTCGTCGTCGTCCGACCTGGTCGGTACCGGCGTCGACGAGTTCGACCGCGTCTTCGCGGTCAACGTCCGAGCGCCGTTCTTCGTGATCCAGGGGGCGCTCGGCCGCCTGCGCGACGGCGGGAGGGTCATCAACATCTCCTCCGGAGCTACCCGCATCGCCGCACCGTCGATGGTCACCTACGCGATGAGCAAAAGCGCGCTGAACACCCTCAGTTACACCCTCGCGGCCCAACTCGGTGGCCGCGGCATCACGGTGAACTCCGTGTCCCCGGGAATCGTCGACGTCGACAGCAACGCCGCCTGGCTGCGGGACGACCCCGAGCAACTCGCCGTCTGGGGTTCGTTCTCCGCCTTCAACCGGGTTGGCCAGCCCGCCGATATCGCCGACGTGGTGGCCTTTGTGGCCTCCGACGAGGCCCGCTGGATCACCGGGCAAACTGTCGACGCCACCGGCGGCGCGCACCTGTAAGCAAGCGCCTGTGCCATCGGGACGGCCGCCGTCAGACTCCGGCCTACAGCTCACCCACCAGCCAGGAGCCCACCGAGTGATCGCCGAGGCCCAGCCTCAAGCGATCATGTACGAACGAGAGTGTCCGAGGGGGACTCGAACCATTACCCCACCCTGTCCGGTGACCTCATTCTTGCAGGTCGGGCGGAGGTCGTCCGGTGAACGACGCGCTTTCTGCGTCACCTGCGGGCCAGGGGGTAGGGTCGTTCGTTTTGTGTGGTCGCCGTGCTGATCGCCGGCGTTGTCGTGTCGTATCTTCGGATTCCTCGCAGAAGGTCGGGCGCTTCGCGTAGGTCTGTGATGCGGGTTGCGCCGGCTGGTATTGGGTGGCGGCCGGTGCGGTCGATGAGCAGGGCCATCAGGTTGCCTGCGGCGCGTGCGCCCTGGGCGTCGGCGACCGGGTTGTCGCCGACGTGCGCGACGTCGGCGGTGGTCAGTCCCAGGGCTGTCAGGCTTCGGTCACCGGACTGCCCGGCAGACCGATGCCTTCGACGGTCACCTCCACCGTGTGGCCGGCGACCAGCGGGCCTATACCGCGGGCGCTCCCGACAGCTGGCCATCGTCCGGTTCCAGCGTCATGACCGCCGACCACCGCCCGATCAGCGCGGGGGATCTGGTGGATCATCACCGGCCTTCTCCGACGCGTGAACGATCTGCCTACGATCTGCCTCCCCTGCGGAGCGCTGCGTGGCGCGCTCCGTCGAGGTGGGTCCCTGACTCATCTCATTTTGCAGGTAAGGCGGTGCGTGGACGTGGCGACGCCGGGCTGAGTACAGCGGGCAGATCTGCCCGGGACCGCACGTTCAGCTTCCGATACACCCTGGTCAGATGCTGTTCGACGGTACTGGTCGTGACGTACAGGCGGTCCGCGATTTCTCCGTTGGTGTGTCCCAGGGCGGCCAGGGCGGCGACCCGCCGTTCGGCGTCGGTCAGTGCGTCGACCACAGCTGGCGGGTACTGCCGCGCGGCCCCGCACGACTCCTCATGCCCGCGGCCGGCGCGTTGCCTGGGGGGTTCGAGAATCGCCTCGGCCCGGCTCTGGTTCGCCAGTAGTCGGGCGCCTCGCGAGACGGAGCGGGCCTGGGCAATGTTGCCGCTGCCGTGGTAGGCCATGCTCAGGTCGGCCATCGCGCGGGCGAGGTCCACCCTGGCCCCGACCTGGCGCAGGACCTCGACCGACTGCCGCAGCAGGGACAGCCGTTCGTCGGGTGCACTGACGGCTGCCAGCAGCCGAAACGCGTTTCCCGAGGTTCTCGAGTTGGTGAATCCCTCCCGGGCGAGTTGCTCCTCGGCCAGGTGCCGACTGCGGTCTGGCTGTCCCATCCGCAGGTATGCCTCGGCGGCGCCGGTCCGCCAGGCCACCAGACCGGACACGTCCATCCCCCAGCGGACCATCAGATCGCCGCAGGTGCTGAAGTCGGCGAGCGCCGCGTGCAGTCGACCGGTCGCGAGATAGAAGTGTCCTCTGGCGTGTAGATAGTGCAGGCCGAACCGGGTCTGGAACATTGCCTCCGGAACCGGGGTCGTCAGCCAGCGCGCGGCCTCGGTCAGGCGGCCCATACAGACCATGGCAAGCAGCATGCTCGCCAGCGGTGCGCCGAGACCGACCCCCCAGCCATGTGGCGTCACGTCCGTTAGTGCCGTGCGGGCGTGTCTTTCCGCGTTGGGCAGGTCGCCCCGTCTCAGGGCGATCTCGGCCTGTAGACCGGAGACCATGGCCCGCCAGGTGTTCGAACGGGAGATCGTGGGGTGCGTGCTGAGGATGTCGGTGCCGGTGGTGGCGGCGGCGAGGTGGTCGGTGTAGATCAGAACGAGTGCCGCCGACATGACGGCCTCGATGCCGGTGTCGGTCAGCGGCGCGTTCTGGAGCAGATGGTCTGCCTCGGTGCTACCCAGTGCATGCCCCCGCCCGGTGACCACTGCCGCCAGAGCGAGCGCCGCGCGCTCCACCGGATCGGTCGTGGCCGGGTCCAGCCGTTGCGCCGCCGATGCGATGGAGGCCTGGTTGACCTGGTCCATGAGCCCCGGATAGGTACAGAACAACAGGAGCCGCCCGACATCGGGGTCGGTGGCAGCCTGCCCGCCCCGGCGAGCGCTTGCTTCACTGACGTGGACGAGTGCCGCTGACGCCTCGGCCAACCGGCCATGCCAGGCCAACGCCGACACGAGATCAACCGCCCGGCGGCCCACCAGATGGCCCTTGCGTGCCGCAGCGATCAGAGGCGGCAGATAGTGAAACGTCGTGGACGGGTTGAGCTGCCAGTCGACCTTCGCCGCGTCCAGCAGGACCGCGCTGCGTTCCGACTCGGCGGAGCACGCCCGGGCGGCGTGCTGGAGAAACTCGACCGCGTGGGCCAACTGATCATCCGCCTCAGCCTCGGCCGCCGCAACCCGCAGCACCGGGAGGACCCAGATGTCCTCGGTGTGCCGCGCGGCGACCAGGTGCCGGGCGATGTCGACGGCGCGGGCGCCGTCGTGGTGCAGCAGTACCGCGGCGCGGCGATGCAGCTCCAGGCGTCGGTCGACGGGGATGTCAGCCGCGACCGCCTGACGGGCCGCCGGATGGCGCAGGGACAGGTTCTCGAGCAGCCCGGCCTGTTCCAGCACGCGAAGCCCTTGGTCGACGGCATCCGCAGGGCAGCCGAGCAGTCGGGAGATCCGGTCGGGTTGGCCACAACCGTCCAGCACCGCCACCGCCTGGGCGACGTCGAGGGCCGCTGGCCCGGCGCGTTCGAGGCAGGACAGCACCGCCCGCTCGAAGGCGAGCCCGGCCACCGGCTCCGTCGTGGAGGTGGCGACCCGCTGGCCGAGCGCCGCCTGATGATCCTCGATCAGTGCCCGTACCAGGAGAGGATTTCCGCCGGTGGCCCGGTGGACCGCCCGCGCCACCTGGATCGTCCCCCCGGCACCGGTTTGCCGCGCCATGATCAGGGCGACGTCCTCGGGGGACAGCGGCGGCAGCCGGATGCGGGTGACCTGCGGCTGCAGGAAGACCCTGCTCGCCGCCGGATTGCCCCAGGCCGCTTCGCCGGTGGGCTCCGTCAACACGATCAGGGCGCGGAGAAAAGTGATTCGCTGCATGATATCGATGAGGCAGCGTTGAGATGCAGAGTCGGCCCTGCCTGCGTCGTCCACCAGGACGAGAACCGGGCCCCGAGTGCCGAGGTCCCGCAGAAACACCTCGATACCGCCCAGAACTCGGGAGTAGGCCGCCGCCAGCTCCTCCTCGTCCGAATGGTCCAGGGCGAGCGTCACATAGTTGTCGATTGCCCTGGTCACGAGGTGGTCATAGCGCAAATCGCCCGCGAACTCACTGAAGAGCTGCCGGGTCAGTCGGAACGGAAGCGAATTTCTCTCGGTGCACCCGGTAGCGCGTAGCGGGCGAATTCCTGCCGCTACGGCCCGCTCCGAGTAGATGCGTAGGAGTGCACTTTTTCCGATTCCGGCCGGGCCGGCGACAAGAGCGATCTGACCGTTGGGAGGATCGCTCGTACAATCGGCGATCAAACTTTCAAAAACCGCTATTTCGGCCTCGCGCGCGACGAAGATCATGGTCGGCGGTCTCCTTGCGGATGTGGTGGACGGGCCCTGTGGGCGGCTGGGTCGACGAGGCGGTGAGGGGGGCGGGGTCGTGGCGACGGCGCGGCGGGATGCCCGCTCGCTGCCCATGGGCGGAGGCGATGATCGCCGGTGGGGGAGCGGGGTGCGCCGATGGGCGTCGACGAGGTCGATGGGTCAGGTGTGTCTCTCGACGGACGGGCGTCGGTCTCTGTCGTGCGTGGTTCGCGAACTTTCGACATCAGATCAACAGGGAGCGCTCAGGGCAAGAATAGAAATGCTATCTGTAGCGATTCCGCATGATAGGCGAGAGTCGATGGCCGTGTGTCTCCATCTGGAGACTGTGTGCACGCGGTGAGGTGAATGGAGGATATCCCCCAGCTGTCCGTAGATGTGCGGGGACCCGCAAGGCGCCCGGCTGGTGAGGCTGCCCGGCCTGGGAGGCTGCTGGCCGCGTCCGGTGGTCGCCGGCCGGCGGCCGCCTCGCGCCGAGCCCCGCGGAGGAGTCGGGGAGAACCTGGTGGGCGACGAGAGCGCCGCCGGTCGCGCGGGGAGCGGAGAAACCCGGAGGAGCCTGCGGTTCCCGAGAAGGGCCGGCAAGCCTTTCGCGTCCTGTCTCGATGCTGTACCCCTAGGGCCCCCTGTTTCTCGTCTCACAGTGCCGATTGACGCGGCGGCCGGTACGGGCCGTAGGGGTTGTTGTGGCGGTCGAGGGTCAATCAGGATAAGAGTCGCGATGATGCGCTGCCGGTGAACGGTGTGGTCGCCCGGCCGATCCGATACTCCATTGAGTGGACGCTGATGACGGGGTCGATAGAATTGTGGGATCCTCGCGTGGATGATGCACGTCGGGTCATCCCGTGGGTTCTGGGGGCTGCTGGCCCGGCGGATCTGCGAACACGGGCGGCCGAGCTGTGCGCGCAATACCGTGCCGATAACGGGGATCGTCCCCTGGACGTTGGATTCTCGCTGGCATCGCGGGTGACTCCGTCGCCCTACCGCGGCGTCGTGGTCGGTGTGACCCGCGGCGACTTCGTGCGGAGTCTGGACGCCCTCGCCCGTGGCGAGACCGTCCCGGGCGTGGTGCACGGCCCGGCCGGTGCGGCGATGCGCCCCGTGTTCGTCTTTCCCGGACAGGGCTCCCAGTGGCCGGGAATGGCAACGGACCTCATGGCGATGTGGAGCCCCTTCGGCGCCGCGGTCCGGGCGGCGGCCGAGGCGCTGGCGCCGTTCACCGGCCACTCGGTCGTTGACATCCTGCGTTCCAGCGCTGGTGCGGGGGCGCCGACGTTGGAACGCGTGGACGTGGTCCAACCGGCGTTGTTCGCCGTGATGGTGGCGCTCGCCGGGCTGTGGCGTGAGTTCGGGGTCGAGCCGGTGGCCGCCATCGGTCACAGCATCGGTGAGCCGGTGGCCGCCTGGCTGACCGGCGCTCTCTCCCTCGCTGACGGTGCGCGCGTCGTGGCCCGGCTGAGCCAGGCGCAGCAGACCCTTGTCGGTCAGGGCGAGATGGCCCTGGTGTCGCTACCCGTGGCCGAGGCCGAGCGCGATCTTGCCGCTGAGGGAGACCAGGTGGGCATCGCCGCGGTCAACGGTCCGGCATCCGTGGTGATCTCCGGTGCCGCGGAGTCCGTCCGGCGGGTCGTCGCGGATTACACGGCGCGGGGCGTGTGGGCGCGCCGGGTCGCGGTCGGCCTGGCCGCGCATTCGAGCCAGATCGAGCGGGTCCGGGACCGTCTGCTGGACGACCTGGCACCGGTCGCACCCCGATCGGGGCGGTTGCCGTTCTACTCCGGCCTGGCCGGGGACGTCCTCGACGGGAGCTGTCTGACCGGTGACTACTGGTATCGAGCCCTCCGGGAGCCGGTCCAGTTCGCCCGAGCGGCCCGGGCCGCCCAGCTCGCCCATGCCACGGCCGCAGGCGCCGCCTTCCTGGAGATCAGTCCGCATCCCGTGCTCACCGGGAGCCTGCGCGACATCGTCGACGCCCTGGATGCTCCGGGCGGTCCGACGGCGGTTCTCGCCTCCCTACGCCGTGATCAGGACGGCCCTCGCCGGTTTCTGCTCTCGCTGGCCGAGGCCTGGGTCCGGGGCGTGGCGGTCGACTGGACGGTGGCCTTCGCCGGCAGCGGCGGTCGCCTCCTCGAGGACGTGGGCCGGCCGGTCGGCCACGGTGCTCCGGCCCTGATCGCCGACGCGGTGCCCGGTGGCGCGGTGCCCGGTGGCGCGGTGCCCGGTGGCGCGGTGGCCGGCATGGCGGCGGTTGGTGACGGGTGGGCCGGCACCGAGGGAACCGAGCTGGTGCGGCGGCTGGCCGGCCGGTCACCGGCGCAACGCCGACGGATCCTGCTCGCGGTGGTGCGTGGCGAGACGGCGTCCCTGCTGGGGCGTCCGTCGGCCGAGTCGGTGCCACCTGGGGCGGCGCTGCGCGAGCTCGGTCTCGACTCGGTGCCGGCGCTGGAGCTGCGCAGCAGGCTCGGCGAACTGACCGGGCTACGACTGGCGCCGACCCTCGTCTTCGATCACCCGACGCCTCGGGCGTTGGCCGGTCATCTGCTGGCCGAGCTCGACGGCACCGGCGCGGGGGGATCGTGGGAGCACGCCACGGCGGGGACGCCGGCGACCCCGAACGACGCCGGCGATGCGCACGGCGCGGGCGATGGTGCGGGCGCAGGGCCCGACGAGCCGATCGCGATCCTCGCGATGAGCTGCCGACTGCCCGGGGGTATCGACGACCCGGACGCACTGTGGCGGCTGCTCGACGACGGCGGCGAGGTGGTCGGGGGGCTACCGGGTGACCGTGGCTGGGACCTCGACCAGCTCACCGCGGCCCAGCCGGTCCACCACGGCCCCAACCGGCAGCGCGAGGCCGGTTTCCTGACCGGTGCGACCGCGTTCGACGCCGCCTTCTTCGGCATCAGCCCACGCGAGGCGCTGGCGATGGATCCGCAGCAGCGCCTGCTGCTCGAAACCTCCTGGGAGGCGCTGGAGCGGGCCAGGATCGATCCGACGAGCCTGCGCGGCACCGACACCGGGGTGTTCGCCGGGGTGACCGAGCAGGGATACGGCCCGAGGCTGGACGCGGCCCCCGCCGACCTCGAGGGCTTCGTCCTGACGGGCACCACCGCGAGCGTCGCCTCCGGCCGGGTGGCCTACGTGCTCGGCCTCGAAGGACCGGCGGTGTCGGTGGACACGGCCTGTTCGTCCTCGCTGGTGGCCCTCCATCTCGCCGCGCAGGCGCTGCACCGCCGGGAGTGCTCGCTGGCGCTGGCGGGGGGCGTCACCGTGATGGCGCATCCGGGTTCGTTCATCGAGTTCAGCCGGAAGAACGCACTGTCCGCCGACGGGCGGTGCCGAGCCTTCTCCGCCGACGCCGCCGGGTTCGGGCTGGCCGAAGGCGTGGGTGTCCTGGTCCTGGCGCGGCTGTCGACGGCCCGTCGGGCCGGGCACCCGATCCTCGCGCTGATCCGCGGCAGCGCGGTCAACTCGGACGGGGCGAGCAACGGTCTGACCGCACCCAACGGACGGTCCCAGCAGCGGGTCATCCAGCGGGCACTGGCCGCGGCGGGTCTGGCCCCGGGTGACGTCGACGTCGTCGAGGCCCATGGCACCGGCACGCCGCTGGGCGACCCGATCGAGGCCACCGCACTGCTCGCCGCCTATGGCCGGGACCGGCCGGCCGACCGTCCCCTGTGGCTGGGCTCGGTGAAGTCCAACGTCGGCCATGCGCAGGCGGCTTCGGGCGTGGTGGGGGTCATCAAGATGATCCTGGCGATGCACCACGGCCGGCTGCCGAAGACCCTGCACGTCGCGTCGCCGACACCGCACGTCGACTGGTCCTCGGGTGCGGTCCGGCTGCTGACCGGGAGCACCGGGTGGCCGGCGACGGACCACCCGCGCCGCGCCGGCGTCTCCTCCTTCGGGATCAGCGGGACCAACGCTCACGCCATCCTCGAACAGGCTCCCGCCGCCATGGCCGACACCGCCGCTGGACCGGAGGGGATCGCGACGCCGGACCCGGCCGACTCCGCCGGGCCCGATCCCGCCACGCCGATGGTTCCCTGGCTGGTCTCCGGTCGCGGCGAGGCGGCACTGGCGGCGCAGGCGCGGCGCCTGCGGGTCCAGGTCGAGGTGGGCGCGGACGCGGCCGTCACGATGCCGGGCGC
>NZ_JAMQQG010000304.1 GCF_023716925.1 Frankia sp. R82 | reverse complement strand
CAAAAGCCTCGTTCAACACCGGGTCTACTGCTGATCGGAGTCCGCTCTCTCGGAGACCTGCTGCAAGAGAGCGCGTGGTCGGGTGGCCCGGGGGAATCGCACCCCCGGGCTCCCACAGATCCCGGCGTGACAGTCTCCCGTCACCGGGCTCCTATTGCCCTGGTCACCAGATCGAGTGGACCCATTTCCAGTGGGCGAAGAACAGCGGGTACGCGGTGGTGACCTGCTTCCATCGCCGGTGGAATTTCGTGAAGGTCTTCAGCCGCCGATACTTCTTACGGACCCAGCGCATCAGGTAGTAGTTGATGCGCCTGAGGAGGGGATACAACTCGGTGCGGTAGAACGCCCCGTAGTACTGCATCCAGCCGCGGATGATGGGGTTAAGCCATCGTGCGAACTCCCCGAGGGTGTAGCCGATGTGCATGTGAATCCGCCAGGAGCGGACCTCCGCGCTCATCTTCTTCAGGGCATTCTTGCTGACCGCCGGCAGGAAGGACGTGAAGATCTTCCCATGGAGGCCTCGTGCCGGGCGTTTCTGGAACGTGAAGCCGAGGAAGGTGAACGACGTTGCCACGCCTTCGACGCGACGGTTGTCCTTTCCGCAGTACACGATCCTGGTCTTGGCCGGGTGCAGTCGCAGTCCGACCTCCTCCATCCTGTTTCTGATCGCCTGAAGAACCACACGGGCCCGGCGTTCGGAGTCGCAGTGCACGACTGCGTCATCCGCGTAGCGCTCGAACTGCACGTCCGGGAAATTCCGGGCGAGCCACCGATCGAACGCGTAGTGGAGAAACAGGTTCGCCAGCACGGGCGATACCGCAGAACCTTGTGGGGCAATGCCGCGTAGTTAGGCAACCCGTATGATCTTTATGTGTGGCGGATCCGTGTAGGTGATTGTGGCGTCGGTTTTTCTCTTCGCGCGGTAGGCGTTGGTGTGGACTCTTTTGACGGCGCGGGGGCAGATGCGGTGGCGGCGGGGTGGGTTGGGTCTTTCACAGATCTCGTTGATCGTCTCGGTGTGGGCTGCGGTCAGGATGTGAGGGGGAAAAAGCCGCCTGGCTGGTGACCTGGCGGCGGATGACGCGTAGAGAGCGCATGAATGACAGTCGGTCGGGGTCGATGTCTGCCTGGTCGGCTGCTTCGGTCATGAGCTGTCGGATTGCGTAGTGGGTCAGCAGTAGGGCCCAGATTTCTTGTCGGACCAGCTCGGGTGATTGGGAGCGCAGGACGGCGCCCCGGCCGCGTTGGTGGGTTTTCAGCTCATCGAGGCCGGTTTCGAACTCCCACCGCTGGTTGTAGGCATCGGCGAGTTCCGCGGCGCTGGCCTCGGTGGGGTCGAGGATGGTGGTGATCAGACAGAACAGCTCGCCGCTGCCGTCGCGGTTGGTGACTTCGTATTCGATGACCCGGACTGCCGGTCCTGTGGGCTCCTCCGGGACGGTGCCCCGGTGTTTCTGGTTGTTGCGTCGGGCGCGGACCTTGGGGTCGAGTAAGAAGGATCGGTAGGAGCCGTCGGGAAGGGGCTCGACGACGGGAAGTTCCGGTCCGGCCTGCATTCGGAACAGTAGATCCGCGCCGGTGGCTGCGGCGTCGGTCCAGAAGCGGAAGCTGTAGAATCCGCGGTCGGCGATGACGAGAGTGCCGGGCTCGAAGCTGTCGATGAGCTTTTCGGCGAGGCGGTGTTCGTTGGTGTTCCAGGAGTCGATTTCGGCTGCGACGATCGCGTGGGTGCCGCATTCCCCGAGGCCGACCAGGCGGGCCTGCGGGAACGGTGCGGGTCGTTTTTCTCCGCCGGAGCGGCCGAACTCTGCGTCGTTCTCGGGAGTGTCGGGCACGTCAAGTACAAAGCCGTCGATCGCCATCAGTCGGCGGCCTCGCAGCCATGCGCCGCGGGTGCCCCGCTGGGCGCAGGGGACGGCTACGCGTTCGAACAGGACGCGTAGCGGATCGGCTCCCAGCCGGGTGCGTGCCTTACTGATCGCGCTGGTCGTGGGGACGTGCCAGTCGGTCGACCAGGAGCCCAGGGACCGCAGGCCGTCAACGAGTATCCGCATGACCTCCTCGTAGCTTTCCCCGAAGAACAGGCAGAGCCCCATCACGTAGTAGACGACCACCCGCGCGGGAAGCAGCCTTTTTCGCTGCTCGCGTTTTCCTGTCTCCGCGAGAATCTCGTCCACCAGGTCCCGGTCCACCAGTCGGGTCAGCACACCGATACCAATAAGGTCGGTTAGCCGTCCGCGCGTCGGAGAAACGTCCGAGGAGTCCGCCACGTACAGATTTTACCGGTGGGGACCGAGATGGTTCATGGCAACACCCCGGCAATTCCGGCCGAGAATTCTCCACCACACACCCAGCAACGAAGATCATCGGTCGTTGTGATCATCTTTTCTGGTGCCCTTAACTACGCGGCATTGCCTTGTGGGGTTCCCCGAAACCGCTCTTGCAAGGTGCCGTCGGGAAGTTGCAGTGGGGCAGCGAGCCACCGTTTCACATACAACACCACCCAGGCGGCATCGGTGTGGGCTTCCACCGCTTTGATGACGAGGTTCCAGCGGACGCTGTCGAAGAACTTGGCGACATCAAGGTCGATGGCCCATTTCTTCTTCCAACACCGCTGCCGGCATGCCGCGACCGCGTCCAGGGCTGACCTTCCGGGCCGGTAGCCGTAGGAGTCGGGATGGAAGATCGGTTCCACCCGTTTCTCCAGATGAGCGGCCACCACCGTCTGGGCGATCCTGTCCGCAACCGTGGGCACACCGAGCAAACGAACCCCGCCGCCATGCGGTTTCGGGATCTCCACACCTCTCACCGGAGGCGGAAAGTAGCTGCCCGAGGACATTCTGTTCCAGACCTTGTAGAGGTTCCCCTTCAGGTCTTTCTCGAAGTCCTCGATAGTGCAGCCGTCCACCCCCGGAGCACCCTGATTCGCTTTGACCTTCAGGTATGCCTCCCAGACCTCCAGTTTCGATATCTCGAACGGCTTGATCTGCGATTTCAGCTCGCTCACGCAGCTCCTCCCAGGGAAATCCTGGTTGACCGAACAAACAAGCCACGGACAATCCGGCTCCTTCGCTCCACCCTCACCGCGCCCAGCAGGGGCTTCACCGCTACTACGAACCGGTCCGTCAACACACCCCGCCTCGGTACTCAGTTCCTCGCGGGTTGTCCGCTTGGAAGTCTCCCTCTCCCAACCCATGCAATCCGGATTGGAGTATCGGGGTGTGTCTTCCCACGTTCCACACGGAAGCAGCAGACCAGATTCACGTCGCCTCCACGCCGGGCACCACCTGGCCAGTAATCGGGTTTCCGCCAGACTTATCCCGGGCCAAAAAGTAACACCCAGTTCTGATGCCATCTCATCAATAACGACGCGTCAACAGCGATCCCCTCGCAGGGACTGCGCTCCGTCTCTCTGGTCCCCATCTGACGTCTCATGGACGCCTTTTCCACAGTCGCTCACCACGGTCACGTCACCGTTCCCGCAGCATGTGGCGATTTGAAGCCTCCCCCCGAAGGGCGGCTCCGAAGGGCCGAGAATCCTTCATCTCCCGTGCAGCACCGCGCTCAGCTACCCAACTACCTCAAGCAGCCTCCCGCGTTCGTGGCACACCTTTTCCCATAATATCCAGCGCGGCCTCCGTCGTCGCGAGCCGAGCCTTCAGTCTTTCGTTCTCGCGGCGAAGCTTCTCCAGCTCGACCTGCTCCGCCGACTTCCCCGGCTTTCTCTCCGGAGCACCCGCCGGAGAGCCTGCTCTTCCCAGAAACGCTGGTCAGTCCTGCACGGGTCTGTCGCGAATCCCGTTGGGGGCACACGGTCCCGTGCCCCCAACGGGATTCGCGACTGCCCGGGATGGTGGCGACGCTGAAGAGGAACGTCAGCCCGACGACGGTAACTATCGCTGCGGCGATCATCTCTGGGGGAGTGGCGGATGATCCTGTGCTCTGGGCCGAAGGCTCCGCCGATGCAGCGACTTCTGTCGCTTCGGTGCTCATTGGGGACCATGCGTCCGTGGTCGGCCGCCAGGCGTCGGCAGACCACTCGAGCGGGGCTGTCTGCCTCGCCCTGTCAGCTGCCGTAACGGTTGCCACACAGGGGTGCGGTGAGGGGTCGGCAGGTGTGCTGCTGGCCCTCTCGGAGGCGGCGGATGTGTGGCAGTGCGTGTGGCAACGCGGGCCGCCAGAGGGGCACTCCAGCGACCAGAAGTGGACGTCAGGGCACGTGTGTGGACGTTCCTGGACGGTATGGACCGGCCTGAAAAGCGGAAGGTCGGCGGGCTTCGTCGACAGGTCCCTGCGCGAGCAGACCCTTGACCATCGCGACGGCCGCCGCGACCGGTCGACGACTGGTACGCCGAACGCGACGGTCAGCGGGGCGACCAGATTGCCGAGCCCGGCGCAGCCGAGCACGACCGCCTGCGCGCCCTCGACGTCGAGAGCCGCCCGTGCTTCGGCGCGCACCGCGTCTACCAGGTGCCGCGACCTGCGGTGCAGGGCGGCGACGGGTGCGTCGAGGGCGAGCGCGCTGGCCCGGTGGGTCCGGTGTGCCGCAGCACCCGGTGGGATTGTTCACGGGTACGCGGCGGCGCGGTGACAACCGTGAATCCGCTGGTGAGTATCGCCGCGGTGGCCAGCGCCGCCTCGGTCATCGACGCGGTGGTGTTCGGATCGACGATCATGATCGTCCGGATCCCTGTCACGCTGCAAACAGTATGTGACCTGGCCTTTAGGGCGAGAAAGTTGGATACCACTTTCCAGTTCGCGCGCCATACCCTCGCCACCGGCTCGGCGATCCCCTCCCCCATCCGGCGCCCGCTCCTGACCTGCCAGCCGCGCACGACCACGGCGCGACCTGACCGGGCGGCGAACACCGGGTCAGGAACGCCTGTTCTCCGAGCTACCCACCGTTCCTTTTCGCGAACATGCCCCTTCGGCACCCGGATCCGTCCGATCAGCCAGTCAGCCAGTCGGCGGCCCATCGGCGACCAGCGACATCGGGCTGTGCGTGCCGCGTTGCGGGTGGGGGCGGACGGGCTCAGACCGCTGCCCGGCCACCGTCGACCGACAGCAGGGCACCGTGGATGTTGGCGGCGCCATCGCCGGCGAGAAACACGACGGACTGCGCGACCTCGTCCGGCGTGCTCGGGCGGCGGGACGGGACGGCTGCCACGATCGGTGCGATGCGCTCCGACATCGTCGCCGCGACCCGGTCGGTCAGGGTCGGCCCGGGCGCCACGGTGTTAACCCGCACGCCCGCCGGGCCGTATTCGGCCGCCCAGGACCTGGTCAGCGAGTGGATCGCGGCCTTGGTCGCGCTGTAGAGCGCTGATCCGCTCATCCCGAACAGCCCGTTGATCGAACCGATGTTGACAATGGATCCGTGGCCGCGGGCGGCCATCGCCGGGGCGAGCAGGCCGGTGAGCAGGAAGGCGGCCCGCACGTTGACCGCCAGCGCCTGGTCGACGACGTCCGCGTCGACGTCGGCCGTCGGCATCGGGAGCAGCAGCATCGCGGCGTTGTTGACCACGATGTCCAGCGGCCCACCGGCGCTGCGCTGTGCCTCGGCGGCAAGCTGGTGCACGCCCGCCGCGGTGGCGAGGTCGGCCCGGGCGAAGGACGCCGACCCACCCCGCTCGGCGATCTGTGCGACGACCTTCTCCCCGCGGGTGATGTCCCGTCCGCTCACGATGACGGTGGCCCCCTCGGCGGCAAGGGCACGGGCGACGGCAGCGCCGATACCGTCGGTCGATCCGGTCACCAGCGCGGTACGTCCGTGGAGATCAGTGTTCATGGCGCAGCTCCCAGTGTGGTGGTGTGCCGGTTCGGGCGGCCTCGGTTCGGACCGGACTGCCCTGGTCGGCGAGGTGTGCGTGTGCCACACTGGCGAACGAAAAATGGACTGGCAAGTCCAATCTATGGGGCGTCCGCCCCGCCGGGGAGACGGCCGCAGGTCCGGGAAGCCCAGCATTTCCGGGAGGCACGGCTTTCCGGGAGGCACAGTGAGCAATTTCCGGGAGGCACAGTGAGCACGCTGACCACGAAGGGCTCGGCGACGCGGGCGCGGATCATCGAGGGCGCGTCGGCGACGATCCGCGAGCTCGGCGTCACCGCGACGACGCTGGACGACATCCGGGCCCGGACCCGCACCAGCAAAAGCCAGCTGTTCCACTACTTTCCCAGTGGCCGTGAGGAGCTGCTGCTTGCCGTGGCCCGCTTCGAGGCCGCGCTGGTCCTGACCGACCAGCAGCCCTACCTGGGGAACCTGGCCACATTGGCGGACTGGGACGCCTGGTCGTCCTGGCGCGACACCGTCGTCGACCGCTACCGCCGCCAGGGCGGCAGCTGCCCGCTGAACACCCTGACCTCGCAGCTCGGGCGCACCTCACCGGGAGCCCGAGCAGTCGTGACCGAGCTGTTGGCCCACTGGCAGAGCGAGATCGCCGCGGGTGTGCGCCAGCTACGCGATGCCGGCCGGATCAGCTCGCGGCTCGATCCGGACACCGTCGCCGCGGCACTGCTCGCCGGCATCCAGGGCGGGGTGCTGATCCAGATGGCCACCGGCAGCACCGTCCATCTTGAGGCTGCCCTCGACACGGCGCTCGCGCAGTTGCAGGCCAGCGCCCCTGGCGTCGCGCCGGACGGTACGACGCCAAGGGCGTTCCCGACCCTGGCCGGGTGATCGACTCAGACCCGATGATCGGATCCGGCTTGGATGATCAGGCTCAGGCCGCGCCGGTCACCGGGCGGGTGGCGGAGAGCTTGCGGCTGGTCAGGACCTCGTCGACCAGGCCGTAGGCCTTCGCCTCCTCGGCGCTGAAGATCTTGTCGCGTTCGGTGTCGCGGCGGATCTGCGCCTCGTCGCGGCCGGTGTGACGGGCCAGCAGCACCTCCTGCAGGGTGCGGATCCGCAGGATCTCCCGGGCCTGGATCTCCAGGTCGCTGGACTGGCCCTCACCCTGCGCGGACGGCTGGTGGATCAGGATCCGGCTGTGCGCGAGCGCCAGACGCTTGCCGGGCGTGCCGGCGGCGAGCAGGACGGCCGCGGCCGACGCCGCCTGGCCCATGCAGATCGTGGCGACGTCGGGACGGATGAACTGCATCGTGTCGTAGATCGCCGTCAGCGACGTGAACGACCCACCGGGTGAGTTGATGTAGATGGAGATGTCGCGGTCGGGGTCCTCGGACTCGAGGAACAGCAGCTGCGCCATCACGTCGTTGGCCGAGATGTCATCGATCTGCACACCGAGGAAGACGATCCGCTCCTTGAGGAGCTTGGAGTACGGGTCCATCGAGTACTCGCCGCGCGAGGTCCGCTCGACGATGTTGGGCAGCACCTGCCGCGCGGACGGCGCCCCGTACCCGGCGTTCATCGGGCCCCGCCCTCGGGCTCGAAGCCGGCATGGCCGGCGGCGCGACGTGGGCCGATGCCGCCGGCATGGGCGCCGGGCACCTCGCCGACACGCTGCACGACGTGGTCGACCAGGCCGTACTCGCGGGCCTCGACGGCGGTGAACCAGCGGTCGCGGTCGGAGTCGGCCTCGATCTGCTCGACGCTGTGCCCGCTGTGCTCGGCGATCCGCTCCTGCAGCACCCGCTTGGTGTAGAGCATCTGCTCGGCCTGGATGGAGATGTCGGCGGCCGTCCCACCGATGCCGCCGTGCGGCTGGTGCATCATGATCCGTGCGTGCGGCAGGGCGTACCGTTTGCCCGGCGCGCCCGCGCACAGCAGGAACTGGCCCATGGAGGCGGCCAGGCCGAGGGTCACGGTGGCCACGTCGTTCTCGACGAACTGCATCGTGTCGTAGATCGCCATCCCGGCGCTGACCGATCCGCCCGGGGAGTTGATGTAGAGCCAGATGTCGGCGCGCGGGTTCTCGGCGGCGAGCAGCAGCAGCTTCGCGCTGATCGCGTTGGCCACGTCGTCCTCGACGACGGTGCCCAGAAAGACGATCCGGCTGT
Organism: Frankia sp. R82; assembly: GCF_023716925.1. Classification (GTDB taxonomy): domain Bacteria; phylum Actinomycetota; class Actinomycetes; order Frankiales; family Frankiaceae; genus Frankia. The sequence continues at coordinate 21,061 of NZ_JAMQQG010000304.1, read as the reverse complement.
CGAGCAGCCGCGCGTAGACCTGGTCATCCAGGCCCGCGGACGGATGGGCGCCGCCAGCCAGCCGGGCGGCACCGCCTGGGGCGACCAGGCCCGGAGGCAGCGGAGATGTGTCGATCATGGTGGGTATCCTTCCGCCGGCGGGGTCGGAAGCTGCGGGTCGCGCAGGCCGGCAGCTTCCAGCCTCACCGCTGCGGGGCTGATCCGGGCGCGGATCTGCCTGCGGCAGATCTGCCCACGGCAGACGCCCATCCGCCGACGGTCAGCCTCCGGCGCGCGGCCCGGCGCCGTTCCCCGTCTCGTCCTCGCCGGAGGTCGGGCCCGCACCCGATGCCCCGCCCTCACGCGGCGCCCCGCCGACGCGACCATCGCCGGCACCACCGACACCGTCGCCGTCGCCGTCGCCGTCGTGCAGGGGTTCGGTGAGAAAGTTGAGGAAGGTGTCGTCGAAGAGGTCCTGGGCGCTGTGGGCGTCGGGGTCGGCGCGCAGGGAGCGGGCCGCATCGTCGCGCAGGCCGAGCATGAAGTCCTCGGCGAGGCGAACCTGCTCCTCCAGCGAGGCGAGCTTCTCCTCGGCGAGGCTCACCCAGGTCTGCAGCCGGTCGCGGACCTGGGCCCGGTCGAGCGGGGTCAGCCCGGGCTTGCCGATTTCCTCACGCAGGGTGAGTAGCGAACGCATCTCCTCGACGGTGAAACCGAGCGGCTTCATCTTCTTGATCAGGAAGAAGCGGTCGAGGGCGTCGTTGTCGTAGAGCGGGATGCCGTGGTCGGTGCGACCCACCGGGACCAACAGACCTTCCTGCTCGTAGAAGCGGACGGTACGCAGAGACAACGTCACCAGGATGGCGACGTCACCGATCTCGTACCGGCGGTCGCGGGCGTCGGCGGACGACGTGGCACTGCTGGCAGTGGACAATTCGACCCTATTCACAGTGGGTGGGACGGTCGGATCTTCAAGCATCGGTCGTGCCACGGTAATGCCTGGTCAGCGGGTATCCGGCCAGCGTGATACCCGGTCAACGTGGCGCCTTCACCCTCCCGTGACGAACGGGAGGGACCGGACGTGCCCAGGCGATGCCCGGCCAGTGGCCTGATCGGTGACACGACCAGTCGCCCGGCCGCCTTCGCGGTCAGTCCGGCACACTCACGCCGAACGGTCCGCATCGGTGTGCAGTCCGATGACGAAATCCTCGGCGACGCCGGCCTGCGCCCGCAGGGTGGCGAGCTTCTCCTCCGCTAGCACGACCCAGGTGCGCAGCAGGTCGCGCAGCTCGGCACGGCGCGCGTCCGGCACGCCGGGGGCGGCCAGCTCGTCACGCACGGACAGCAACGAGCGCATCTCGTCCAGGGTGAACCCGAGGGACTTCATCTTCTTGATGACGAGCAGCCGGTCGACCGACTCGTCGCCGTAGAGCCGAAAGCCGCCGGGGGTGCGGCCCGCCGTCATGAGGAGCCCGGCCTCCTCGTAGTACCGCACCGTGCGCAGAGACAACCCGACCCGCTCGGCCACCTCACCGATCTGGTACCGGGTCGCGCCGGCGACCTGGCCTGGCTGGCCTGTGTGGACGGTGGACGAATCGCGACGCGTCGTGGACAAGGTGACCCTAACGTTGGTGTCTCGACGTCTGGAGCAAGGCTGATAAAGCAGCACTCTACGACGTTCCGGACAGCTTGCCGATACCGGCCGCTGACGCACTGCTCCGTATGCGGATGGATCGCGGAGGGACACCGCCGGACCGGTCCTGGGGTGTGGCCGCGTGCCGGCCGCCGGGTGGGCGACGACGATCACGTCCGACATCGGTCCGCATCGGTCGACGCCGACACCGTCACCAGGCACGCTGGGACACCGGACCGGCTGGGACTGCGGCCAGGCCCGGCGGCCCCGCGGATCCGGACTCCGCGGATCCCGGCTGCCGCGGCCGGCCCGCGAAGCGAGGAGAGTGCTGTGCTGACCAGGATCGATCATGTGGGTATCGCGGTGGCGTCGCTGGCCGACACCATTCCCCTCTACGAGGAGGCCTTCGGTCTCACCGTGGTGCACCAGGAGGACAACGAGCGTCAGGGCGTACGTGAGGCGATGCTGTTGGTGAACAGCGGCGAGGCCGGCAGTTCCTACGTCCAGCTGCTCGAGCCGCTGCGCGAGGACAGTCCGGTCGGGAAGTTCCTGGCCAAGAAGGGTCCGGGCATCCACCACATCGCCTACGGTGTCGCCGACATCGACAGCGCCCTGGCCGCGCTGACCACCACCGGCTTCGACCTGGTCAACAAGACGCCGGTGCACGGCACCGCGGGCAGCCGGATCGCCTTCGTCCACCCGAAGGCCCTCGGCGGCGTGCTGACCGAGCTGGTCGAGGCCGTCGAGGGCCACTGACGGCACCCTCCGTTCGGGCCACGCGCGGCCGACGTCGGGACGCACGCGGCAGACGTTCGTCATGACACCGGGCCCTGGCCGCCGATCAGCGTCGGCTGGTCGCGGCCGAGGTGGCGGCGCTGGGCAGGGCGTCGAGCCGACTCACCCCGGAGCCGTTCCAGGCATAGCGGACCGTGGCGCCACCGGCGCTCGGGCAGCACATCGGGTCACCCGGCCGGTACAGGTCGTACTGCAGTGCGACCTGCCGGTCGGTCGACCAGATCCAGCGGACCGTCGCGCTCGGCTGCGGCGCGTCATAGCCGACCAGGGTCGCGTGATGGAACAGGAACGCTCGCTGCGGATGCCCGTCCCCGGACGTCGACAACAGTCCGATGATCACACTCAGGTCGTTGCCCGCGTCGTATCCGCCGAACGAGATCGGCGTGTAGCCGGCCGCCCGCACGACCGCGGCGGCCTTCGCCGCGCTCTGGGCCGCCGTCTGCCCCGCGCTCGATCCGCCGGATCCGCCGGATCCGCCCGATGCGGCTAAGGCCCCTGACGCAGCCGACGTGCCCGAGCCGGGCGAGATACCGGAAGCGGCTGACGCGGTCGAGGTGAGCCCGCCGGTAAGGCTGAGCGCACCGACCAGCGCCGAAGCGGCCAATCCGCGACGTAGAGTCATCAGGCCCCCTAGGTTCAGTATGGCGCGGCCCACGCTAGATGCGCCCTTCGGTGGGTGCCGACCCTCTGCCCGCTACGTGCGGTATGTCGCCCGATACGTCCCGCACTCGCACCCTGTTGTTGACAATCCGTGATGGGCAAGGCGGCCCTGATGTCGCAGTTTCACTTCGATCGGCGGACGTACCTCCGCATGATGCGCTCCGAGGTACCTGATTACGAGCATCTACAGGATTCCCTCGCGCGGCGGGTGCTCGCCGTCCATCCCCACGCCCGTCTCGTCACGCTGGACGAGAACCCCGGCATGCTCGAGCGGATCCGGCCATCGCTGGGCGACGCCGCGGCCTAGTCGGCTGGGGTGGCGGTGCGGCCGTGGCGCAGGCGGGTGAGGCGGGTGATGAGGGCGAGCAGGCCAGGTGGGCGACGGAAGGTGGTCAGGGTGGTGCCGGGCAGGGCCAGGCGCCGGGTGGCCACCGAGCGGGGGCGGACGAACTCGCGTAGTCCGTCCGCGCCGTGCACCCGGCCGAACCCGCTCTCCCCGCGGCCGCCGAACGGCAGGGCGGGGATGCCGGCGAACGACTGCACGGCGTTGACGGTGACCATCCCGGCGTCCAGCCGGGCGGCGATCTCGTCCCCGTGGCGACGGGAGAAGACCGTGGCGCCGAGGCCGTAGGGGGTGGCGTTGGCGAGCGCGATGGCCTCGTCGATATCGGTGACGGTGCGGACGGTGACGACCGGGCCGAACGTCTCGTCCCGCATGACCTCGGCGGCGTCGGGCACGTCGACAAGCACGATGGGGGCGATGAACCGGTCCCCCACCGCGGCGGAACCCCCGACCAGGGCGGTGGCGCCGCGGGCGAGGGCGTCGTCGACCTGGCGGCGCACCACCTCGAGCTGGGCCGGCATGGTCATCGGACCGTAGGGGGCGTCGGATGCCATGCCCGGATGGATGCCCTCAAGGGCCCGGGTCAGGGCGTTGAGGTAGGGCGCGGCGACGGAGGCGGCGACGTAGACCCGTTCGACGCCGACGCAGGTCTGCCCGGCGTTGGCCATCGCTCCCCAGGCGGTGGCCCGCGCGGCGACGGTGACATCCGCGTCCTCGGCGACGAGCAGCGGATCCTTACCGCCACATTCCATGATCAGTGGGATCAGGCGGGTGGCGCAGGCGGTCATCACCGCCCGTCCGGTGCGCGCCGAACCGGTGAAGGCGATCTTGTCGACGCCGGCGGCACACAGTGCCGCGCCGGTGGCACCGAGACCGGTGACGACGCCGAGCACGCCGGCGGGGGCGTCCGGGTTGGCGGCGGCGAAGCTGGTCGCCAGGCGGGTGCCCAGAGCCGGGGTGTACTCGCTCGGTTTGAACACCACCGTGTTGCCGGCAGCCAGTGCGTAGGCGATCGACCCGATCGGGGTGAACAGCGGGTAGTTCCAGGGTCCAATGACGCCGACGACCCCGAGCGGCAGATAGTCCACCCGGGCGGTGTGGTCGGCGAGAAAGGGACCGGGCAGGACGCGCCGGCTCTTCAGCACCCGGCCGGCGTTACGGGCGGCCCAGCGGATGTGTTCGAGGACGAGCAGCAGCTCGAGGCGGGCGTCCCCGACGGTCTTGCCGTTCTCGGCGTGCAGCAGGTCGACGAGCTCACGGTCGTCGCGGACGAGCTGCGCCGCCCAGCGCAGCAGCCGCTCGCGGCGCCCGGCCTGGCCCAGTCCCACCCACCAGGGCACGGCGGCGCGGGCCGCGGCCACGGCGGCGGCCACCGCCGCGTCGTCCTGGATGGGAAAACGCCCGACCACCTCGCCGGTCGCCGGGTTGAGCGAGGCGAACGTCGCAGCCGCCGCGCCGCCGCCGGCCACCGTTGCGCTGCTGGTCCTGGGGTCGGCGTTCGGCACAGGGCCGGCGTTCGGCACGGGGTCGGCGTTCGTCACAGGGCCAGGGCTGATCACGGGACCGGTGTTTGTCACAGGAACAGTGTGGTCGCACTACCGGCCTGGGTCAGCGGAAGGAGGTCAGCGAGAGCGCGTCGCCGCGCATGCAGGCCAGCGGCACGCGGTTCGGCCGGTCAGAGGAAGGAGTCGCGGTAGGCGGTGAACCAGGTCCGTTGGTCGCGTTCGTCGGCGGTCTCCTCGGCGTAGACGTGGTCGAGCATGGTCGTCGGCTCCGGCGGGTCGAGGGCGAGGCAGTCGCGGCGCAGCTGGGCCGCGGCGGCGGCGGCCTGGTCGTCGATCTCGTCGAACCAGGTGGTGTCGACGTCGGCGGCGAGCAGTCGGCGCAGCCGCTCGATCGGGTCGCGGGCGCTCCAGGCGGCGACCTCGGCGGCCGGCTGGTAGCGAGTCGCATCGTCGGACGTGGTGTGCGGGGCCATCCGGTAGGTGTTGGCCTCGATGAGCACCGGGCCACCGCCGCCGCGGGCGTGGGCCAACGCCCAGCTCGTCGCCGCGTGCATGGCGAGCACATCGTTGCCGTCGACCCGCAGGCCCGGGAAGCCGAAACCGTCGGCGCGCCGGGCCAGCGGCACCGGCGACTGGCGGCGGCTCGGCGTCGAGATCGCCCACTGGTTGTTCTGGCACAGGAACACCACCGGCGCCCCGAAGCTCGCTGCCCAGACGAACGCCTCGTTCGCGTCGCCCTGGCTCATCGCCCCGTCACCCAGGTAGACAAGCACGGCGGTGTCCCGCTCGGCGTCGCCGGTACCGACGTCGCCGTCGAGCAGGACACCCATGCCATAGCCGACGGCGTGCAGGGTCTGCGAGGCCAGCACGATCGTGTAGTTCGCCATGTTGTGGGCGGCGACGTCCCACCCGTCGTGGCTCACGCCGCGCAGCAGACGCAGCACCTCGGCAGCCGGCACCCCCCGATGCCAGGCCACGGCGTGCTCGCGGTAGCTGGGGAAGATGAAGTCACGCGGGCCGACCGCCTGGGCCGACCCCACCTGGGCGGCCTCCTGCCCGCGCAGCGGGATCCACAGCACCAGCTCACCCTGGCGCTGCAGCGCGGTGGCCTCGGCGTCCAGGCGCCGCGCGAGCACCATGGACCGGTAGAACTCCCGGCACAGGTCGTGGTCGGCGAGCACCTCGAACCGCGGGTCGGGCACGAGGGTGCCGTCGGGGGCCAGCAACCGGATCCCCGCATCGGCCAGTTCGGACGGCTCCGCCGGCACCGACGGTAGGGACGACCCGGTCGACCCGCGATCCACAGATGACACGGGGCCCGCGGATACCGGGCTCACCAGCGGAGCGCCAGCTGGTACCGAAGCTGCCGGTGGGGCGCCTGCCTGGGCTGGGCCGGTGGGTATCTGGCCCACCCGCGCGGGTTCCGCCGGTACCGGCCCGATCGGGGCAGGTCCCACCGGCACCGTCTGCGTGGGTGCGGTCGCCGGCGTCACCGTCGTTGCGACGGCAGTCGTCTCGGAGCACCGCCCCGATCGTCCGGCAATCAGCCCCGGCCTTTGCACGACATTCATGCCGACCACCTCTGCAACCGTGGATCGCAGGACGTCCTACGATCGGAAACCATCGAAAATAACCCGGTATACCGGTAGGGACACTACGCGGATCCGCGAACGGAGAGAACACATCCCGTCAGTTCTGTTATCGCGTCGTAGTCATACCCGTCTCAACACCAAGGATCCCTGGACGTCCAACCATCGGAAACCAACCAAAGACGTGCGCCCAACAGTGAACGTCACGAAAGCCGGAACAGATGTGCCTCGCCACTGAATGCGGATAATCCACGGAGACGGCCTCGCCCGCGCCCGCCGCGACGGGCGGACGGGCGGACGATAGCTCCATGAACGCGAACACTGACTCTCCGGACGACGCCACCCCGCCCACGAACGACCCGACCATGACCGGCCAGGCCGTGGGTAACCAGACCGCAGGGGATCCCGCGCCGCAGATGGGAGGTGTGCGGGTGGCGGTTGTCCGCGCGGGCGGGGTCCTGGGCGTGCCGATCCGCCGGACCCTCGACACCTCCGACCTGCCCGACGCCGAGGCCGACCAGCTACGCGTTTTCGTCGCCCGGGCACTGGATGCGGTGCCCGCAGACGCCACGTCCGTCGATTCCGACCTCGGCACAAGCGGTCGCCCCGGATCGCCGGACGTTGCGGGCGCCGGTTCCACCGAACAGTCGCCTCGGCACGGCGGCGCCGACCGGTTCTCCTACGTAGTGGAGATCAGGGAGGCGGGCCGGCGCACGGTGCTGACCGTGAACGAGCCGGTACCAGCCGCCGTCCGTCCGCTGCTGGACCTGCTGCGCACGGCTCCCGTTGCACCCAGGGCCGATTTGTAACCTGACCGAAACATTTGAGGCACAGGCCGCGACGCCGACCGAGAAGGCCGCGGCCGCGGAACACCGGTCGAGCCGCCCGAGCCGGTCGAAAATGGTTCGCGAAACCGCTTGGGTTCAGGCATCCTGAACAAGCCGCCGAACACCGGGAGTCGTCCCCACAGTCCGCCGAAATCATCTCGCCGGCGGCACGGTTAATCCCGTCCCGGAAGGCGGGGGAAATCAGCCGTTAACGCATGGCGGAGCCCGGGCCGTGCGTGAATATCCGGACGATGATCACAAGAGAGGATGAGCCCCGATGAGCCCCGTCGCGACGCTTGCGGACGCCGCACACCCGATCTGGCTGTGGACCAGGCCCGAGGAGATCGAGAACGCCGCTCTCGATCAGCTGCGCAACGTCGCGTCACTGCCGTATGTCCACCACCACGTGGCCGTGATGCCCGACGTCCACCTCGGCTACGGCGCCACCGTGGGGTCCGTCATCGCGCTGCGGGACGCGGTGTCACCGGCCGCCGTCGGGGTCGACATCGGCTGCGGGATGGCCGCGGCCCGCACCAACCTGCGCGCCGCGGACCTGCCCGACGACCTCGCGGCTCTGCGTCATGCGCTGGAGGCGGCCATCCCGGTCGGCAAGAGCAGCCACGCCGAGACGACGGCACACGCCCGCGCCCAGGATGATCTGTGGAACTCCTTCACCGATCTGCACCCGCGGGTGCAGGGCCGGTTCGAACGTGCCATGGCCCAGGTGGGCACCCTGGGTTCGGGCAACCACTTCGTCGAGGTCTGCCTGGACACCGACGACGCAGTGTGGATCATGCTGCACTCGGGATCGCGCAACATCGGCAAGGAGCTGGCCGAGGCGCACATCGGCGTGGCCCGCACGCTGGAGCACAATGCCGGCCTGCCCGACCGTGACCTCGCGGTGTTTCTCGCCGGCACCCCACAGATGCGCGCCTACCGCCATGACCTCGACTGGGCGCAGACCTACGCGCGCCGTAACCGTGACGCGATGCTCGCCGCTGCGGCGGCAGCACTGCGCACCCTGCTGCCGACCCTGCGCACGCCCACCCCACCCGAGGACGGTCCGCATGCGGGCGATCACGCCTTCGCGCTGGTGAACTGCCACCACAACTACGTCGCCGCCGAGCACCACTTCGGCGCCGACGTCCTGGTCACCCGCAAGGGCGCGATCTCGGCGCGGTCCGGGGAGATGGGGATCATTCCCGGTTCGATGGGCACTCGGTCCTACCTGGTCCGCGGGCGCGGCAACCCCGACTCGTTCCACTCGGCAAGCCACGGCGCCGGGCGGACGATGAGCCGCAACCGAGCACGCCGCACCTTCACTCTGGACGACCTCGCCACCCAGACCCACGGCGTGGAGTGCCGCAAGGACGCCGGTGTCCTCGACGAGATCCCCGCGGCCTACAAGAACATCGACCACGTCATCGCCGCCCAGACCGACCTCGTGGACGTCGTCGCTGAACTGCGCGCCGTCCTGTGCGTGAAGGGCTGACCATCGGCATCGGCATCGGCACTCGCTTCGGTGCCGGTGCCGTGTTCGTGGACGGTCAGGCGGCGTCGTGGAAGATCAGCCCGAGCGTGCGGCGCCGGCCCGAACGGACGGTGCTCACCCCGTGTCGGACCGCCGCCGCCGACCAGCCCCGCGTCGAGCGGACCGGCCGGTCCCGGGTGGTGAACACCAGCGCATGGCCACGGGGCAACACCAGCGCCGTGCCCCGGGACTGCATCCGCGGTCGCTGCTCGACGAGCAGGAACTCCCCACCGGTGTAGTCCGCATCGGGGGTGTCGAGTCCGATCACGACCTGCAGCGGGAAGACGAGCTCACCGTAGAGGTCGCAGTGCAGCGCGTTCCAGCCGCCGGCCCGGTAGCCCAACAGCAGCGGTGTGGGCAGCCGTTGGCCGGCCCGGGCGCACTCGGCCAGCCAGTCGTCCAGCGTCGGTGGCCAGGGCGCGGGCCGTCGAAGGCGGGCGGCCCAGTCCTGGGCGACCGGCAGCAGCAGCTGGTAGAAGGCCCGGCGCAGGGAGGTCACGACCAGGGGCAGGGGATGGTCGAAATACCGGTACCTGCCCTCGCCGAAGCGGTGGCGGGCCATGTCGACGTCGGCGCGGAACCCGGTCTCGGCGTCGAAGCGTCCCGCGAGGTCGTCGCAGTCCCGCGCGCTGAGCACCGGCCCGGTCAGGGCATGGCCGGCCGCGTCCAGGTCCCGGTGGACGCTCGCCGGATCCACGCCCGGGAGCCCGATGTCCTGACTCCGTGAGGTCACGACGCGCTGACAGACAGGGTACCGGCGGACGGGGTGCTGGCGGACGGGACGTGCCGCGGAGCGGCCGGCGGCGGGATGGGCAGGTCGAGCGCCGCGCCGAGAACGCCCTCGTGGCGGAGCAGGAACTCCTTGCGGTCGAGGCCGGCCGCGAAGCCGCGCAGTCTTCCGTCGGCGCCGATCACCCGGTGACAGGGCCGGACCAGCAGCAGTGGGTTCGCCCCGACCGCGGTGCCGACGGCACGGGCGTCAGAACGGCCGGCGCCGATCCGTCCGGCGAGCTGGCCGTAGGTGATGGTCGTGCCGAACGGGATCGTCTCCAGCGCCCGCCAGACCCGCTCCGCGAACGCCGACCCGCCGGTCCACAGGGGTAGATCGAACGTGTGTCGCTGTCCGGCGAAGTACTCCGCAAGCTGCGTGGCCGCCGGCCGGAATGGTTCGGGTGCTCGGCGCCACGTCGGACCCGGCCGGGCGGCGCGCGGCTGACCGGTCATGCAGGACAGGCCCGACAGGGCGAATCCGGTCGGAAGGTCCGGCCGTTCGATCCCGACCAGCAACAGATCTCCCAGTGGGCTCGGCAGCGTCGTGTACGTCGTCTGCCGGCTGTCCGCGGACCCGGACGCAGGGCCGCCCCGTGTCGTCGTCATGTCACCACCCTGCGCCCCGTACGGCCCGGACGCTGGCGGAAATCCGACGTCGCGCAGTGCTTCACCCCATCAGCCAAGCCGGCGGCGCAGCACGACGAAGTACAGGTCGGGGCGCAGTGGCTCGCCGAACCGGCGGTCGTCGTAGGGAAACGGCCGATGCTGGGACGTGGTTGTGTAACCGCGGCGGTGGTACCAGTCGAGCAGCTCACCGCGCTGGGCGATCACGAGCATCTCCATCCACTGGGCCGCCCAGGTGCGCACCGCGTGCTGCTCGGCCCGGGCCAGCAGACTTCCGCCGATGCCGGCGCCCTGCAGGCCCGGGCGGACCGCGAACATCCCGAAGTAGGCGCCGACCGCTCCTGTCCAGGCCTGACCTGCATCCCCAGATCGGTCCCCCTTCCCAGCTCGGGTCCGTTTCCCCGGTTGGGCCACATCCCCGGTTCGGGCCGATGTCGCCGTGGGCTGCGCCGGCGATTCGATGCGACGCTGGACGTGGCAACAGCCCACCCGCTCGCCCGCGGGGTCCGTGGCGAGCAGAACCAGGCTGTTCGGGTCGGTGACAGCGGCCCGCACCTCGGCGGAGTCGGTGCGTCGGCCGGCGAGCAGGTCCGCCTCGGTGGTCCATCCCGCCCGGCTGGACTCCCCCCGGTAGGCGGACTCGACGAGGGCGACGATCGCGGCGATCTCGGACTCGGTGCCCAGGGCTTGGCGGTACGTCAGATAGCCAGGTGGCAGCGGTGAGACGGGGCGCATGCCTCCATCCTCACAGCCACGCGCACGTGTTCCGTGCCCGGCCGGCACAGTTCCCGGCCGGCACAGTTCCCGGCCGGCACAGTGCCCGGCCCGGATCGCCCGGGTCGACCAGGTGGGGTTGCCGCGGTTCGTCCGGCGCCGGTTCACGATCGGCTACCGAACCGCATCATGCGATCATCCGATCGACGTGGGCACCGGCCGACCGGTGACGGCGGCGGCCAGCCGGGGCAGCACCACGCCCAGCGGTGCGTCCACCCGCACCGCCGCCCGGCCGTCCCCCCGGGTCGGGCCCCGGTTGACGATCGCGACCGGAATGCCGAGCTCGGCGGCCCGCAGTACGAACCGGTAGCCCGACATGACGGCCAGCGACGATCCAAGGATCAGCAGCGCCCGGGCGCCCTCCACGAGCGCGACCGCCTGGGCCAGCCGGGGCCGGGGCACCGTCGCGCCGAAGAAGACCACGTCGGGCTCGAGCCGGTCGCCGCCGCAGGCCGCACAGCCGACCATGACGAACCGGGCGACGTCGGAGTCGGAGAGGGTGACGTCGCCGTCCGGGTTGACGGGGGCGCCGACGACCTCGATGTCCGGATTCGCGGCCTGCAGCCGGGCATCGAGCTCCCGGCGGCTGCTGTACTGCCCGCAGTCGGGGCACATCACCCGCGACAGGCTGCCGTGCAGGTCGACGACGTTGACCGTGCCGGCCCGCTGGTGCAACCCGTCGACGTTCTGGGTGACGACTCCGGTGATGGCACCCGCCTGCTCCAGTCGGGTGACGGCGTGATGGCCCGGATTGGGGACGGCGTCGGCGATCTGGCGCCAGCCGGCGTGGCTACGCGCCCAGTAGCGATGCCGCGCGCCCGGCGCACCGACGAAGTCCTGATAGGTCATCGGGGTGTGGCGACGCAGTGCCCCGTTCGGGCCACGGTAGTCCGGGATCCCGGACTCCGTGGAGATCCCCGCACCACTCAGCGCGACCACGCCCCCCGCGGTGACCAGCGCGCACAGCTGCTCGAACGCCGCCTCGAACGCCGTGTCGCCGCCGGTGTCGCCGTTGCGATCGCCGCTCCCGACGTCCCCGCCCCGTTCCGTCACGCCCTCCATGCTGCCCGATCGGAGCAGGTCCGTCCCGGTCGGCGGCGACGGGCCTAACCCTGCGTTTCGGCCGACCGGCCGCCATCGTCCCAGGTGGTGGTCCTACGGCGCTGGTCGTACGGTCAGCTTGAAACGTCCGGTGTGATCCCGTCCGAAGGGAGAAGGGTGATGAGGACGTCACGGCCATCGTTCGACCGGGCGCGGGGGTCCGATCGCAGTCGGACGTGCCAGCACCCGCGGTCAGCCGGCCAGCCTCCGGCTGACGACGACAGCCAGACCCACGACCCCACCCCGTTGCACGACCCCACCCCGTTGCACGATGCAGTTCCGCTCCACGGCGGTCTGCAGGCCCACGACGCCATCGAGGGCTACGACGACATTCGGGGTCATGACGATCTGCGGGCGTACGGCGCCGTTCAGGCGTACGAGCGGACGCAGGAGTTCGATCGCGCCCTGGCAGTCGCCGACTCCGCGATCTACCACGCCGGTGTGGGCCAGGCCGACCGGCTGTCCGCCGACCCGGTGGATGGCCCCATCGGCGTACTGGCCCCACCGGCCCAGGCGAGGGGGCACGCGCTCGTCCGGGCGTCCGCGCACACCGAATGTCTGCTCGACGCGACCCCACACACCATGCTTCGGGTCAGGGTGCGCTGGCTACAACTGACCACGCGCGCCGACGACGACCCGGTGGACGCCAGCGGCTCCGACCGTCCGCCGTGGCTCGCCGACGTCCGAGGCGGGGCGGTCGGCCGCGGCCCGGCGGCGACCCGCCGTACGGCGTACATCCCCCATGAGGTCGAGGAGCGGGTGCCATTGTGGGTGCTGTTGGCCGCGCGTCCGCCGGCGCCGTCGGCGCCGGACGCCCGCTGGTCTCGTGGCTGGCTGCCGCATCCGAGCGCACCGCGGCCCGATCCGTGGGAGCCACGAGAGCCGCGGATGCGGGCCGTCGGCGGGCGGGGTGACGAGGCGGGCCGGACCCACGCCGTGCGACTGACCGCGCCGGCGGGTCGACACGCGCGTCCCGTGCTCCGTGCGGGTGCGCCGCCGATCAGGGTTGCCTGGGACAGCTGGGCGGTGCAGGGCGAGCTGCGGCTAAGCGCCGGTCTGACCGATGGCCCGCATCCGCTGGTCCGCCTGCGCGCCGACCTGGTCAACACCTCCGGCTGGCACCCCCGACTGGACGATGCCGCTCCCTGGCCCGCGTGGCACGGTGCGGACGAGGGACCGACCGGATCCGGCTGGCACGAACGGACCCTGCGACACGCCCTGATCGGGGCGCACGTCATCGTCGGCGTCGACGATGGCGGGTTCGTGCCCACGGATGCCCCCCGCGTGCGGACCATGCACGCCGCCCGCACGGGCGTCGACGACGGGCTGTGGCCCGTCCTGGTGGGTGAGGCGCCCACGCCGACAGCCGTGCTGCTCTCCCCGGTCCGCCTCGGCGATGACCGCTACGGCCCTGACCACCCCGCCGGAGCAGCCACGGAACACGATCCGACCTAACCCGTCGAGCTGTGGCCCGGTGGCGGTGCGGACGAGTCCTTCGAGCCAGATAGATGCGGCGCGTCCGAGCCAGATGGAGGCGGCGCGTCCGAGCCAGATGGTTGCGGCGCATCGGCGGGGTCCGGTGCGGCGGGCGTGGGTTGCTCGCCGAAGGTGACGTCGACGCGTTGGAAGCTCTTGAACTGCTCCGCCTGGGCGTAGGAGGTGTAGGCCCGGCGGTCGGAGTCGGTCAGGTCGACGTGGTCGATGAACGGGGTCAGCAGTGCACGGGGGAACAACCGGCCCACCCACACCGCGTTGATCTCCATGGCGATCACGACCATCACCGCGAGGAAGTACAGCCAGGTCATCAGGCCCAGAACCAGGCCGAACAACCCGTAGACCTGGGTGGAACCCCGCAGTTGGTGGGCGATGTAGTAGCCACCCAGGGTCTGCACGGCCTGCCATCCGGCGGCGGCGAACACCGCGCCGGGCAGGATTTCCATCACCCGCACGGACCGGGCGGTCAGCACCTTGAACGCGACCAGGATCAGGCCCGCGTTACCCAGCATGGCCGCGATCACCACGAGCACCTGCAGCCCGACCGCGAGCCGGCCGAACGCCGAGGCGCCGGTCGTGACGGTGGCCAGCACCGTGGTCAGCAGAACGCCGAGACCGAGCAGACCGATCAGGCTCAGGCTGCGCAGCCGGGCGAAGAACGGGTTCGGCCGGGACCGCCGCGGGACCGCCCACACCGTGTCCAGCGCGTTGCCGATCGCACGGGCCACCCCAAGACTGCCGAACACCGCGCCGATGACGCCGATGGCGACGGCGGTACCGCTGCCCTTGAGGGCCTGCACGTCGCTGCGCAGCTGATCGCCAATGATCGGGAACTGACCGAGCGCCGAACTCACCACCTGTTCCTGCAGATGGTGATGGCCGTGCAGGACGAACCCGAGCCCCGTGGTGAGCAGCAGCAACAGCGGAAACAGCGACAGGAACGCGTAGAAGGTGATCAGCGCTGCCAGGTAGCCGCCCTGATCGTCGGAGAACTTGTACAGCACGGCGATGACGAACCCGAGGCTGCGGTGGCGTCGCTGGGCCCGGTCCAACCGGCCACCGAGCGCCATCCCGCGCCTCCCCCACCCCTCGGCCGTCACTGCGTAGTCCCCCGTTCGGGCAGGTCACACACCCACCGGTCCAGACCATGTCATCCCATCGGCCCTACCGCCCGGACATCGTCGCGGGTCGCCCGATCGGGGGATGCCGTCCGGTGTATCCCGACCCAAACGATCTTTTAAGATCATTGCGCGAACGCTTGTCAACGCCGTTGATTATCTTACTGTCGGTTGTCCCCGCTACACGGATCAGCAGCGACGAAGGGCGCTGCCCCTCATCGGGAAAAACGCCGACGAGTACAGGCGTGCCCCGGAGGGACTCGCGGTCTGGACGCAGCGGCCGGCCCGGCCATGGCCGTAGGTCGCGCGGTGGCCCAGCGGCATGGTTGCGGCGGCAAGGCGCCCGCCGGGAGTCCACTAGCCGTGCGCCGCCAGAACGTGCACCGCCCGCCGGGTGGGTCGATAGCAGCCACCACCCGTCCGTACGGGTCATGCGCGTAGCGGGTGGCGGCACCCCCGGGGCGGTTTCGGTGATGACGGCGCTGGCCGGGTCGACCCAGCCATCGGGACGGCCCGCGGGCGTGTAGCGAAACTCGCCACCGGCCGCCGGCCAAATCTTCGATCTTCTGTACGCGGATACCGGGGGCTGATGGGGTTTACGGGCCCTGGAACCACTGCGAACCTCGGCACCTGAGGGTTCCCAGCGCCGGGCACGCCGGCACGCAGCAGATATCAGCCGGTGCGTGCCGGCAGACGGGAACCACCTCAGATGTCGATGCCGAACTCGGCGAGCCAGGACGTCAGCTGCTCCCGCGACGCGGTCGCAAAGGTGCCGCCAGTGAACCGTCGATCCTCGGTGACCTCGGCGACCACGTAGCTCGGCGGTCGAAAGGCGAGCATCGCGTCGTCGGTTTCGAACTCGACCTCGGCCAGGACAAGCCCGTGCAGCGCAGCAGCGAAGACATCAATGCCGAAGGGCGGGATACTGTGCCGCGTCTTGACCAGCGTCCTCGCGGGCAGAGCCGCCAGCAGGTCGTACTCGGTTCTGGACAGGTACGTGTTGGTGATCAGGCCCTGCACCGGTCCGGGACGTTCAGCGGGGATCTTCTGCGTGAACTTGTACCGGTGACCTCCCTGCTGGTCGGCCACATGCCGCAGGCGCAGGGTGGTGCCGATCAGATAGCGGTCGGTGATCGTGCGAAGAGCGGTTGCCGGCAGGTTGCGGGGCAGGTCGGCAAGCAGGAATCTGCGCTCGCGCTCGAAGCGGGCATATTTTCCGGGAAGAGCCGGGTCCGGAGACGTCATGAGTCCGATCTGCATTCACCTCGGCCCGGATCACTCGGCCGGGATCGTAGGCCAGTTCGGACGATGACGAGGTCGTTCCCGGTGCGAATCTGCATCGGGAGCCAGGTGACGATCACGCCTACCGTAGCCAACCCGCTGGTTCTCGCTGAACCCCGAGTACCGGGTTGCCGCCGCCCTGGACCCGCCCGTGGGCCCGACCTCCACGATCCAGCGCTCACGCTGGTCATCCCGTGGATCTGCCGGTCGGCGCGCGGCCAGCCTTGACCTCCTTCACCGGGTTCACACCACCCTGTCTGTCAGCGCCGACCTTCCCACCGAACCGAGGGCTATTGCCTCTTTCCATCAATGTAACCCTGGACCGTCTGCCCGTACTGGTGCCCACCGGCGCTGTAGGTCAGGTTGGCCCAGATGTTGGTGCCCGTGAAGGTCTCCGAGCACCAGGCGCCTCCCGGAGCGGAGCCGATAGTGCCGGTCTGACCGAGGTCCGTGCCATCCCGGAAAGTACCGACCTGCCCCAGAACGGCGTACTTGCCGTTCGGCCGCAGGTTACGGAACTGCACGACGAACTGACCCAGGGACGGGCCCGCCGATCTGCCCCAGATGACGATCTCGGCCGCGCCGTCCTGCTGGCCGTTTTCATCCTGAGGATAGCGGGCCGGAGGGTTCGTCGCCGACGGGTCGTCGGGGACGATTTGCCACCCAGGCAGGTTCTGGCTACAGAATCCCTGGGATGCGGATGCGGGCGAGGCGCCGACGAAGGTCAGGACTGACGCCGCCACCCCCATCAGGGCGACGACCAACAGCCGGCGTGGACGCATGGACGCTCCTCGACGTGAGATGAGAACTGACACGCAAACGGTCGACCTACCGGCACTACCGGCACACCGTCATTTTTCGCGCGAACGGGGTGAGCGTCAAGTTCCTTAAAAACTTCGAGACAATGCGGGCAGGTAGGCGCCGTTTTCCGCACAGCCTCCGCGACATCGGAAAACGGTTCGATGCTCTCCGCACAGAATTTGACCGGGAAAACCTCAAGAGTACGGGCAAAAGTCCCCGGCCGCTAAGGATATGTCGGCCACCCGACATACTCTTGCCGCCCGCCGCCGGATCGCAGCACCGCCTCCGCCGTTCTTGACCTCGACAACCCTTCGCGGGCACATTCCGCGGAGGAAGCGGCGTCGGCCCCAGGCCACCCTTCCGATTCGACTGGCTGGCCGACAGAATCGCCGCGCTCCACACCCGCGACCACACCGGCCTCTGCCACCAGTTCGCCGGCCGCCACCACGCACCCGTACCCCCGCCGCGATCACCGCGGCCGGATACACCATCGACGCCTACCCGTGGCCCTCGACCGGCGAGGGCCGACACGGCGAACGCGCGGACGAGGAAACCGCTCCGCCTCCGGCGAGGACGGCGACGGCGACGGCGTCACCGCCGAAATTCCACGGACAATCGACAAGCAGCGGAATCTTCGGTCCGAGATGCACACCGAGCTTCACGGTCTGTGCATGCAGGCCGCCGGTTCGCGGCGCACTACACTTCCCGCCATGCCCCCCACACGTTCGAGCCGAGCACCGCGAGCAGCCCAGACACGCCGGCCCGCCGCCCCTGCGGTACCGGCATCGCTCATCGTAGTCAGCGTGCCGGGGCTCGACGACGACGACCTCTACACGAACACCCTGTTCGACGGCAGCGATCTCTCCGGCCAGAACCCCACGGCAATAGAGATCGACAAGTGTCGTATCGTCAACTCCGATCTCAGTGGCACACGGCTTTCCCGGGCCATGGTGATGGACACGGTCACCGAGCGATCCAACCTGTCGAATCTGCAGGCGACGAACTCGTCCCTGGTCCGCGTCGAGATGACGACATGCAGGATGACCGGGTTTTCCTGGGCCAACGGACGACTACGCGACGTGACCTTTCGGGACTGCCGGCTTGATTTCTCCAGTTTCCAGTCGTCCACCGCAACGGATTCCTGGTTCGTCGACTGCAACCTCAGGCAGGCCGATTTTCACGACGCCGACCTTCGGGGAGCGACCTTCAGCGCCTGCGATCTGAGCGGCGCGCAGTTCTCCGGAGCCCGGATGGACGGCACCCGACTGATCAACTGCACGCTGGCGGACGTCAGCGGAGTGACCAGCATGGCCGGCGCCGCGGTGGCCAGCAGCGACCTGGTCGCCCTGACCCATCTGCTCGCCGACACCCTGGGCATCAACATGATCGACATCAACATGATCGAGGAGGAGTGGCCCGACTGACCAGCCCGCGGGAGCGGGGGCCGGCGAGGGAAGGAGCTGGACCAACCCCGCCACCGCCACCGTGAACGCGGCCAGGAAGCCAACGCTCCAGTCGAAAGCGGCGCGTAGGCGACCGTGTGCAGGGCACCACGATCCCGACCGGGCCGATCTCGATCAGCACCGTCCTCGTCCGAATCCCGTTCCGGGAATCTGCGTTGTCACGGCCGGCCGGGTGATGCTTGTCGTAACCCAGGTGCGCGCTCGTCTCCGCTTCCAGGGCCGTTGCGAGCACGGATTTCGTCAGCCCGATCAGCAGCCCACCGGCCCGACGAGATCCACGCCCCCAGTGCGGGCCTTTGCGACGAGCTCGGCGACCAACTGCTGGTGATCGAGCCCCGAACCGCTGTTGGCAGGCACGGGGTAACCCCGGGACCTGTTGGGTAGCCGGCAGGTCAAAGGCCCGATTACCCCTGAAACCCTACCCTCATGGAGCATAATTGCGGCCAGTGACAACGGGGGGAGGGGACGGCCATGGCGGCCTGCCCGGAGTGTGGTGAACAGGGTGAGGGGCAGTTCTGCGCGCGCTGCGGTGCCGAGTTCGGCCGCGAGCAGAACGGCGTCCTCGCCGTCCTCAACGTTCTGCTGCGCCTGCCCGCGTGGAGAACCTTCCTGCATGCCTGGTGGCGGATGGCGCGACGCCCGGTTGGGCATACCATCGACATCTTCGAGGAAAGAAACTTCCGCGCCGCCACGGAAATGCTTGAGATCATCATTCTGATCTCCTCCCTGGGACTGGCAGGAACCTTCCTGAGGCTGAGCAACCTCGAGCAGGAATTTATTCTTCCTATTTATTTTTCCGTCAACCTCGTGGGCATTTCAGTGATGTTCTCATGGCTGGCGAGACGCCGATCCAGAGTGGAGCGCAGCAGCCGCGAGATCCTCACGATGTTCATCCTCGTGAGCGCTTTTTCCACCCCGTTCGCCCTGCTTCTGGAAATTTCCCTGTGGTTCGGGACGCCCTGGTCGCGGATTCTCGTCGTGGCCGTGAGCTCCGTGCTCGTGGTTCCGGGCTGGATCTACATGGTCCGGTTGTGGAAGTACTTCTGGAGGCTGGGGGCGGGAAGCGTCGTTGCCTTCCTCGTGCTCGCCTCCATCATCGGGCAGATACCCGGCACTGCCCTCCTCATCCCCTTCGGCTACAACCCGCTGAAAGTGAACAAGCAGCTCGAGGACCGGCAGGCGAACCGCGGGTACGGCAACCTGTCGGCGCAGAACTACCTGCTGAACGCCGGCCCGGTGCTGCCAGGTTTCCAGCTGTCGGGCTCGGTCCTTCAGGGACCGGACAGCGGTGCGGGCGAGCTGATGGCCGCGGTGGAAAGCCAGTCCGGGGCCCCGTCCCATCCCCCAAGCCCCCGCGCCACCTACCAGGCCGTGGCGCTCTACCTCGCCCAGGAGAGCGGGATGTCGGTCGTCAGCGATGTCGAGATCGCGCGGACCGGGGACATACAGCGTGATCGGACGCTGGTGGCAGCCGACCAGACACCGGCATACGTCGGCGAGTACCTCCGCGTGGCCCTCCTGCAGGGTGAGCGCCAGAACCATCCCGACCAGACGGCGACGGCAACCGTCACCGGCGCAGCCCACCGTCCCGCGCCGCCCGGCATCACCAGCATGATTCACATCGACGAGAACGTCCTCCTCAACGGCCAGCAGATCGTCCTCCACTACGACGTCCTGTTCGCCCTGACCGGGCACGTCGAGTCCATCACCTACATCAGCTATCCCGGCTCCACCGACCAGCGACTCGAACAGGGAATCGCCGCCCAGATGGTCGGTGACATCAAGGCCCACGGCACGTAGCCGGCAGGTCCCGCCGATGTCAGGCGGTGCCGTCGCGGTCCGTCCACATCTCGGCCATGCGGCCGTCCTGGACGCACACCAGCCAGAACGGAGGAACCTGCACTGTCGTTCGGGCCCGCCGCCAGCTCACCGCGACCGAGCCACAGGCCAGCTAGATCACCCGCGTTTGCGGCTGATGACATGTTTCTTACCGGCACCCCGAATATGCGAACATCCCAGTCACGATCAGCATCGTGGGGGCGGTCCTGTCCGTGCGCCACAGGGTTCGATCCCGGGCTTCACGCCAAGATCGACGAGAACATTGAGAGGAAATATGCAATACGGCGAGGTCTGGTGGGCAGATTTCGACGAGCGTCGACTTGTCGTACTGCTGTCGGGAGAACCGACGTACGGGTTCCGTGCGATGCAGGTCGTCGAACCTGCGGGCACCGACCTGGGCGACATGGCCGTCGAGGTGGCCGTGGGCGCGCCCGACGGGCTGCCGCGTGAAGGCGTCTTGCGGGTCGCACTCCCACGTCCAGGTCTGATCCCCTGTACCTGGCTGGTCACGCTGGCCCGGGAGGACCTGATCGAGCGGGCGGGAGTCCTGTCGTCCGCGAAGCTCGGCGAGATCGAGGAACTCCTCCGTCTCGGTGAACTCATCTAAGACCGGACATGGCAAGCCCGGGACACCGGGCCCCATGGACATCCAACCAGGGGCGGCGCCCATGGCAGCGGGCGGCACGCACTCGCAACAGTCGAATACGCGAACATCCCGTTTCGACCCCTTTCCCGGAAAGCGTCATGCTGACGGCACCCCACATGTGCCTGTCGCGCGGCCCACGGTCATGGGCGTGCCGTGGGCCGCGCGGGGGGGGGGGGGGGGCCGGGGGGGGGGGGGGGGGGGCGGGGGGGGGGGTGGGGGTTGGGGGGGGGGGGTTGGGGTGGCGGCGGGCGCGGGGGGCGGGGGGGGGGGGGGGGGGGGGGCGGGGG
>NZ_JAMQQG010000303.1 GCF_023716925.1 Frankia sp. R82 | reverse complement strand
GGGCGCCGGCGGGCGCTGCCGGGCGGCCAGGCCCGCGCCGCTGGCCGGTCGCTTGCTCGGCCGCAGGCGACTCACAGTTACGCCGTTGGCATAACTATGACATAGGGTACCCGGATCATCGGCTCTTGGTAGTCGAGACGGTTACAGCGAGCGAGTAACGGGCATCGCTGTGTGGAGTGGTTCCGGTCAGGATGTGAAAGGGATCTTACGTAAAGCGCTCGACAGGCTATGATCAAGCGTAATCTGTCGTTGGCCGACTGCTCATTGAAGTCCGAGCGCGATATTCCGTATGAACGCGTATCAAGGTCGTGACTCTACGTATGTTCACGCGTAGGTCTCGCTTTGGCGACGTTACGTTAGTGTGAGCATGCCGAGAAGGTGCCCTCCGGTTCGTGGGCGCAGCCGCGCCGGTGAACCGCGCCGGCGCAGGGATGCTCGGGCGAGACGGCTGGGGGTGTGTCGGATGAGCCGGGAGTATGCGAAGGCAGTGGGCGCCCGCCTGCGAGCTATTCGGATCCAGCAGGGTCTGTCGCTGCAGGGGGTGGAACAGAAGTCGCGGGGCCGCTGGAAGACCGCCGCGGTCGGTTCCTATGAACGCGGCGACCGTATGATCAGCGTGCATCAGCTGTCCGAGCTCGCCGGGTTCTACGGCGTGCCGGTATCGGCGCTGCTGCCCAGCGAGGATCAGCTGCCGCCGCGGGAGCGCCGCCCCCGCACGGTGCTCAACCTCGAAAAGCTCAGCGAGGCCCCGCCGGACACGTCCGCCCTGGTCCGGCGCTGGGTGGCGCAGATCCAGCGCCAGCGGGACGACTACGCCGGGCGGGTGTTGTCCATTCGTGACGGTGACGTCCGGGCGCTGGCTCTGCTGCACGACACCACGCCGCAGGATTTCGCCGAGCGGCTGCGCAACTGGGGTGTGCTGGAAACGAGCTTCCCGGAGGAGAGCGAAGAACCGCTCGAGTAGACGTCCGGTCCGTTCCGGCCTGGCCCGACGGCGCTGCCCGCGGTACGCCTGCGCGCAGAGCCGTTCGGCCCGGGCGGGGCCGGGCGAGAACGACGCCCCGGCGTTCCGGGGGCGGCAGGAGCCCCGTCGCGGGGTATCCCACCCTCCTGGGCGCCGCGTCAGGGTGCCCCGCCAGGAGGTGGACGATGAGCAGAAGGCGGACGGTGCGTCGAGGTCTCGTTCTCGGCGCAGGTGGGGTCCTCGGCTCCGCCTGGATGATCGGCGCGCTGCGCGCCGTCGAAACCGAGACCGGTCGCGATCTTGCGGCAAGTGATCTGGTGGTCGGCACCTCTGCCGGCTCCGTGGTGGCCTCTCTGCTCGGGCTCGGCATCAGCGTCGAGGCGATGGCCAACTCCGAGCGGGGCATCCACGAGTCCGGTGACCCCGTCCTGGACTACCGCGACCTCGGCGCATCGCTGCCGCCCAGGCCGAAGATGCGCCTGGGCTCGCCGCGGCTGCTCACGGCAAGTGCTCTGCATCCCCGCCAGGCCACCCCGATGGTCACGTTGGCCGCACTGCTGCCACAGGGCCGCGGCAAGATCTCCGCGGTGGGTGATCTGGTGCTCGCCGGGATGGAACGGGCCGGTGCCGATCCCGGCCACTGGCCCGATCAGCCTCCCCTGCGGATCGTGGCGATGAACTTCGACACCGGCCACCGGGTGCTGTTCGGCGAGCCGGACGCGCCGTGGATGTCACTGCCCGACGCAGTCATGGCCTCCTGCGCCATCCCTGGCTGGTACGCCCCGATCGAGGCCAACGGCCAGCGTTTCGTCGACGGCGGGACGAGGTCCCCGACCTCGGTCGACCTGCTCGTCGATGCCGGCCTGGACGAGGTGGTCGTGGTCGCCCCGGCCTGTTCGCTGACCACCGACCGCCCCCGTGGCGCCGTCGCCCTGGTCGAACGCCAGGTGCGCCGGGCCGCGACCCGTCGGTTGCTGCGCGAGGTCGCCCTGCTCGAGGGAGCTGGAACCCGGGTCACCGTGATCTGCCCCGGCCCGGAGGATCTGACGGTGATGGGCGGCAACCTGATGGATCTCACCCGCCGTGCCGAGGTCTTCGAGACCAGCCTGCGCACGACCACGGAGCTGCTGCGGTCAACCGTCCACCCCCGGCCCCGTCACCGAACCACCCCGCCATCGCGCCGGCCCCAGCCCGCCGCGGATCTCCAGGTCGCCGCGGAGACGGGCGCCACCCCGGCGGGTGCGGCGGCGGACGGGCTGGTCCGCAGCAAGCGGGGCGACGATCCGCCGGTCGGACTCGGACTCGCCGGCTGACCGGGATCCCGTGATGGCCTCTGATCCGCAGCCGTGGACCGACCCGCTGCGTCACCCGGATGTGGTGGGTTGGCAGACTGGTGCTGTGCGTGTCTACCTGCCCTCGACGCTCGCTGCCGCCCGCTCGGTATGGGAGTCCGGGGAGGTGCCCGCCGGCACCGGCTTCGCGGTAACCCCTGCCCTGCGCGAGTGGTACGCCCAGTCGGAGTCGGAGGAGGAGCTGGAGTACGCCGTCCTGCACGATGCGGCCCGGGCCAGCCTCCGCCTGCTCGACGCCGACCCGGCCGCCCCTCGCCTGCGGCTGGTGTTCGTCGCCGAGCTCGCCGATGGCGCGGTCCGTGTCCGGGACGATCTGGACCGCGGCACCGTCGAGATCGACTTTCCGGTGCCGTGGTCGTCCGTTGAGGCCGTTCACGTGGACGACGGGAGCGACGAGGAGGTGCTCGCCGCGGTCCGTGATGCCGCCGACCAGATCCTCGAAGCGGACCTCGGCGGTACCGACGCGGCCTTCACCGTCGACAGTGCCGAGGGTTTCGAGCTGCTCTGGTTCGCTCCCCAGGAGCTTCCCGACCTGCTCTGACCGTCCTCGCCCGGCACGCGCGGCAGATGGTCCGACACGTGCGGCGGGTGGTTCGGCACCTGAGGCGGGGTGGTCCGGCACAGACCGGGAGCTTTGGGCCCACATCGGAGCGGGTGCCACCGGTTGGGGCTCCCCGGGGCGCAGCCGGTCTCGGCTGTTGCGAATAATAGGGATTGCGCCGCACGCGTCCGTTCGGATCCAGGTCCGGGCGGGGCTGGTGGTGCGACCCCCTTGTCTCTGTTGACATTTCTTCGTCCCGAGATGCCGGCTCCCGTCATACGGGTGTGGATCTCGAACGATCCACCGCGGTAGGGAGGCTGGCAGCCCATGCTGTACCTCGCCGGGCAGATCCTGGCGTACGTGCTGGTGGCGATGGTCATCGGTGCGGCGCTGGCGTGGGTGTTCCTGATCGCCCCCCTGCGCCGGCAGTTGCGGGCCGGGCGTCAGGACCAGCAACCGGGCAGCTCCACCGCCGCCACGGACGGTGCCGAGGTCACCCGTCCCACGTCGATCTTCGGCAGGTCCGGGGACGCACCGGTCGTCGCCCTCGGCCGACCGGCTGTCGGATCCGCGGGCGAGCCGGCCGGGACGACCCCGGCGGTGCCCGCGCTGGCCGAGTCGACGCCGACCGAGAAACCCGTGCCGGTGGGCGAGTCTGTGCCGGTCGGCGGGCCTGTGCCGGTCGAGGTGCCGGCACTGGTGGAGCAGCCTGAGCCGGTCGGGGAGCCGTCCGCGCTGGCTGCTTTGCCCGCGGTGGACGAGTCCGCGGTGGACGAGTCCGGTCCGAGCGCCCCTGCGGTGGGCGAGCATGCCGCCAGCATGGCCGTCGTGGATGCGCAGGCAGGTGCTGCGTGGGTGCCGGCCGAGCCGTCGACGGGCGCGGAGTTGGCCGTCACCGGGCCGATCACGCTGCCCCTGCGGATGGTGCGGGCGGTGGAGCCGGTGGCCGAACTCGTCGATCTGCTGCGCCGGCAGCGTGACGACGCCGCGCTGGAGCGGGCCGACCTCACCGCCCGGCTGGCCGTGGCCGAGCAACGTGCGGCCGAGGCCGAGCAGCGGATCTTCGCGGCCGAGCGCCATGCGATCACGGCGAGCGCCCGGGTCGAGGAGATCGACTCCGCGTTGCGTGCCCGGGTGGAAGCGGTCACCCGCCCGATCCCCGAGGTCGAACCTTCCTCCGTCGAGCTCGAGGTCGAGCCGTCCGCCCAGGCAGGACCTGCTGTCGTCGGAACCGAACCGTCCGAGACGCCTGCCGCCGCCGACGATGGGACGCTGGACGAGGACCGGAGCGCACCACCGACGGGGCCGACCGTCGCGGAGCTCGTCCGGGCCGCCGAGCAGCTACGTCAACAGCTGGACGAGGCCGAGGGGCGGGCGGCGAAATTCTCCTCCCGGCTGGCGATGGCCCGCACCGAGGCGGAGGACGCCCAGCGGCAGGTCGTCAATCTGAACACCCGGCTTGACCGGCATCAGGCCGAGTGGGCGGCCGAGCGGCAAAGCCTGCTGGGCCGCATCTCCCGCTCGGAGACCGCCCTGAGCGTTCAGCCCGCCACCGGGGACGTAGGGGAGCCGTCGGCAGCCGTCGAGCCGACGGTGGTTCCCGAGCAGGCGGCGGTTCTGGAACCAGCGGTGCCTGCCGAAGCAGCCGAGGACGTGACCCCGGCCGCCGTCCTGGCGTCGATGGCGGACACCGAGGTCGCCGTGGAGGTTCCGGCGGCGCGATCGCGTCCGACGGGCGCGGCGACCAAGGAACGGCCGTCGACGGTGGCCGGCGCGCCGGTCCACAACCCGACGGGGCTCGCGACCTCCCCCGGGGCCCGGCGCGGTGCCACCGGTCAGCAGGCGGCCGGCGGCCGGGTGGTGATGGAGTCCTCGCCGCGGTGGAACGGGCTGCTCGACCCGTCGGCTACCGGTGGGGACAACCTCAAGGAGATCGTCGGAGTCGGTCCGGTGATCGAGTCACGGCTGCGCACCCTGGGCATCACGACCTTCGGGCAGCTCGCCGAGATGGGCGACATGGACGTCGAACGGCTGGCCCGGATGCTCGACGGGTTCGGCGATCGGATCATCTCCGACGACTGGGTTGGCCAGGCTCAGGACCTCCAGGTCCGCCACTACGGCGGCGTCTAGTGCGCGCTGTCCGCGAATGTTCATGGGCAGCGCGCTGGTAGCTGTCTGAGCTGTGGCTGTGGCTGTGGCTGTGGCTGTGGCTCGGGCTGGTCGGGCTGTGGCTGGCTGGCGTCCACCCGGAGTACTACAGGCCGGAGATAAGACCTTCGATCTCGGCCTCGAGGATGCGGCGGTCGGTCACGTCGCTGTAGAGCCACAGATGGCCGCGGTAGCCGTCGCCCGCGGCCAGGGTGATGTGGCTGCGTTCGAAGAAACGGCCGTCGGCGAACATCACCGGCTCGCGTCGCAGGGTCCGTCGTCGGCGCAGCAGGGTGTCCAGCCGGGCGGCGAAGCCGGAGGGATCGTCGACGAGCCCGGCCCGCGGCCGCAGATGCCGGCGGCAGTCGGTGCCGACCAGGTCGACGGGTGACTCGGCCAGGTCGAACAGGTCGCAGTACAGCTGGTTGACGGCGACCACGGCGCAGTCCCGGTCGGCGATCAGCACGGCGGTGCTGAGCTCCGCGAGCAGTGTGGTCAGCCATCGTTCGCGATCCCGGCAGGCATCCTCGATGCGGCGCATCTCGGCGAACATGCAGCCGCAGTCATCATGGTGCCGGCCGGACCCGGTCCGCCCGGCGTGGTCCGGGTACAGATCGGCCTCCTCGTCCCGGTGCAGGACGACGGCCGCCCGCCACTCCGCGCCGGGCGGAAGGGCGCCGCGCGGATAGGCCGGCGGTCGCTCCTCCGCCGCTCCCCAGGGTGTCGGCCGTCCCGGGGTCGGTTCGCCCGGTACCGGGCGGCGCGGCAGGGGGATGCTCCACTGCTGCTCCGGGTCGCCGCTCACCGCGTCCGGGCCCGGCCCCTGTTCCTGCCCCGCCGTGGGGCCCTGAGTCGAGCCGGGGTCGGGCAGGCGACGGCCAGCCGGATGATTGGCCGAATGGCCGAGCGGGTGGCCGTTGCGGCGATCGGCCGGGTCCTCGTACCGTGACGGGCCGTCCGCGGGTTCGTGGTCATGGGTGCCGTGGTCGAACAGGGCTCCCGGCCCGAAAGCGCGGTCCTCGGTGAAGGGTCCGAGGTCGCCGAAAAGCTCATCGCCGAGCAGGTCATGGTCCAGCGGCCCGACATCCAAGGGTCCGGCTCCCAGCGAGTCGGTGTCCAGCGGCTCGGTGTCGAGCGAATCCAGGTCGAACCGGCTCAGGTCGAACAGTTCCGGATGGAGCAGGGGTGGGTCGAGCAGGGCCGGGCCGAGCGGATCGAGATCGCCGCGGTCGGCCGAGTAGGGCGCCACGGTGCCGGCGGTCAGCGTCGGAGCCGGGGTGAGCGTGCCGATGAAACGGCGGTGTCCGTCCTGCGGGAACGATTCCACGGTGTGCAGGATGGCGGCGGGACGGGTCGGCTCGTCGGCCCCGGCCAGCCGGATCCGGAGTACCAGGGCATCACCATATGTGACGAGCTGCCGCCAGTGGTTGCTGACAGTGTCGACGTCCTCGGGCTGCAGGATCTCATCCAGGCGTAGGCCGACGGCCTGCTGCCCAGGGAGCCCGGTGAGCGTCGACCAGGTCTCGTTCACGAAGACCAGTCGGCCCGCCGCGTCCGTCGCGAATACCGCGATCGGGCAGTTCTCGACAATTCGCCAGAACATTTCCCAAGCGGCCTTGTTGAACCTGTCGGACGGTTCCGGTTCCAGATTCTGATTCATCGCCCCGCACCTTTCGGTCCGGCGTTCACATCCGGATAGACGCTATCCGGCCGAACCGCCCACGCAGGCTGACGGGCATCTCGCGGGCGGCGGACGAGCCCAGGTGAGGATGGCTGACCGGACACGGAAGTGACCCCCGAGGCAGGTGTTGGTCGCCTGTCGGATGAGATCGGCAGGGTGGGGGAGTCTCCACCGGTCGATCCAGCAGGCGGAATATGACACGACGGGTGTGCGGGTTAGGGAACGCTGCGAGGCTATCGCCTCGGAGCGGTTTCGAGGCCGTAATCCCGTGGGCGTTTCCGGGGCGCTCCGTGCGCGGCTGCGCGCACCCGACGTGTGCGTGCAGCGACGGAGGTGCCCCGTTCCGTACTCAACTGCGATCGCAATTCCGATGCGGAGAGTAATCGTCGAGGTGGTCAAGGTCGGACGCTGTGCACACCGTGAGCTTGTTGTGTCCTACCCGCCCGGAGGGTCGGTGGGAGGTTGTGCGAACGTTGATGCGTCTGCCCCGAACTTCGGGGCTTGATTGGCGGTGACCTGCTTTCTACGCTTCGTAGCTATTGGTCGGGTGGCGGGCAGCGGAACAGGCACGGCCGGAGGAGCAGCGGTTTTCGTGGCGGTGGCACGCAACGGGTGGATGGACGCCACCTCCCACGTCGAGGACGAGGTGCGCGAACTCGTTCGCCGACGTTCCCTGGACCCGGTGCGCGATCCGGCCCAGGTGCGCAATCTCGTCCACGAGGTGCTGGCGGACTACGAAGAACGTGTCCTGGTCAGCGACCTTCCCCCGGTCACCGACCGAGACCTCACCGCCCGGCTGGTCTACGACGCGGTCGCCGGCTTCGGGCCGTTGCAACGCCATCTCGACGACCCGACCATCGAGGAGATCTGGATCAACGAGCCGGGCCGGGTTTTTGTCGCCCGCCACGGCCGCAGCGAGCTCACGACGACAATTCTCACCGCCGACCAGGTTCAGGACCTGGTCGAACGAATGCTGAAATCGTCCGGGCGTCGGGTGGACCTGTCGACCCCGTTTGTCGATGCCATGCTCCCGGACGGCTCCCGCCTGCACGTCGTCATCCCGGATGTGACCCGGGTGCACTGGTCGATCAACATCCGCAAGTTCGTGCTGAGTGCCGCCAGCCTCGACGAGGTGGTCGGCCTTGGCACGATCACCGCCGCCGCCGCCGCGTTCCTCGAGGCCGCGGTGGTCGCCGGGCTCAACATCATCGTGGCGGGCGGTACCCAGGCCGGCAAGACGACGATGCTCAACTGCCTCGGCTCGGCGATCCCCGCCCGCGAGCGGGTGATCTCCTGTGAGGAGGTCTTCGAGCTCAAGCTGCGCTCCCCGGACTGGGTGGCGATGCAGACCCGCCAGGCCAACCTCGAGGGCAGCGGGGAGATCCGGCTGCGTCGCCTGGTCAAGGAGGCGCTGCGGATGCGCCCGGACCGCCTGCTCGTCGGCGAGGTCCGCCAGGAGGAGGCGCTCGACCTGCTCATCGCGCTGAACTCCGGCCTGCCCGGCATGTGCAGCCTGCACGCCAACTCGGCCCGCGAGGCGGTCACGAAGCTGTGCACGCTGCCACTGCTGGCCGGGGAGAACGTCAGCCACGCCTTCGTCGTGCCGACCGTCGCCGCCAGCGTCGACCTCGTCGTCCACCTGGCCAAGGACGTCAGCGGCCGGCGCCGGGTCACCGAGATCGTCGCGCTGCCCGGCCGGGCCGAGGGCGACATCGTGGAGGTCGCCCAGATCTATCGCACCGGTGCCGAGGGCCTGGTCCGCGCGGACGGCTACCCTCCGCATGTGGAGCGCTTCGCCCGCGCCGGCTACGACCTGCCAAGCCTGCTCGCCCACGGCGATCATGACCAGCACCGCGACCAGCACCAACGCGCCTACCACCAGCACCAGCCCCCCCGATACCAGCCTCCGCCGCCCCCGCCGGGGCCGCCGCCCCCGCCGCTTGCTCCGCCTCCGGCGTCGCCTGCCCCGTATCCGGTGGTGCCCGCCTCGCCCGCTCTTCCCCCGGGCCTCGCGCCATCCCCGTCCCCCGCGCAGCGGATGCCGCCCGCTCCGCCGCCGCTCCCGCCGACCCCGCAGTTCCCGCCGTCCGCGCCGATGCCACCCACCCGGCAGATGCCGACGTCGGCGCCGGCTCCGCCGTCCGGGCAGCTTCCGCCGTCCGCGCCGTACCGCTGGCCGGGCGGCGGCTGGTCCGAGATCGCGGTGGAGGGTTAGATGGGGATCTTCCTCGGCCTGCTGTTCGGGCTCGGTCTGTTTCTGGTCGTCACCAGCGGTCGGTCGTCCGGGGTGCGTGGCGGCGGGCCGCTCGGGACGGCCACGGCCCGCTGGGAGCACACCACCGCGGAGCTGCTCGCCCAGGCGGGAATCCGTGGTCTCGGTCCGCGCCAGTTCGTCGCGATCAGCGCCGGGCTCGGAGTTCTGGTCGGGCTGGTCGTGTTGGCGCTGACCGGCACCGTGTCACTGGCCGGGGCGTTCGCGGTGTTCGCGGGCATGGTCCCGCGGGCGCTGGTGGTGCGGCGCCGGCACTCCCGGATGCACGACCTGCGCGAGCTGTGGCCGGACGTCGTCGACAACCTGGCCAGCGCCGTCCGGGCCGGAATGTCCCTGCCCGAGGGGCTTGCCGCCGTCGGGGTGCGCGGCCCGGTACAGCTGCGCCCGGCGTTCACCCGCTTCGGCGAGGACTACAGCGCCACCGGCTCGTTCTCGACCTGCCTGGACCGGCTGGCCGACGAGCTCGCCGACCCGATCGCCGACCGGATCATCGAGTCGCTGCGAATGGCCCGCGAGGTCGGCGGCACCGACCTCGGCCGGTTGCTGCGCACCCTGTCGACCTTCCTGCGCGAGGACGCCCGCACCCGCGCGGAGCTGGAGACCCGGCAGGGCTGGACCGTCAACGCCGCCCGGCTCGCCCTCGCCGCGCCCTGGATCGTGCTGCTGCTGCTCGCGACCCGAGGGCAGAACGTGCAGGCCTACGACAGCCCGACCGGGGTCGCGGTGCTCATCGGTGGCGGTGCGGTGTCCGGTCTCGCCTACGTCCTGATGCGTCGGATCGGACGGCTGCCCGAGGAGGGCCGGGTGCTGCGCGGCGACGCCGGGACCGCGGCGTCAGCTGCCGACCCGGAGGGCCCGCTGGTCCCGGCGGCAGGCGCCGCGGTGGCGTCGGCGGCGTCGGCGGCGTCGGCCTGGTCGTCGGATCCGGGTGGTGGCGGGCCCGGCGCGGGTTGGTCGGGTGGTGGCGGAGATCCCGGCTTCGGGCCGGACGGCCCGTACCCCGGGCCGGAATCCGGACGGGGGAGCTGGGGATGACGATGGTTGCTGCCGGCGCGCTGCTCGGCCTGATCCTCGGGGTGGGGCTGGTCATCATCGTCTACCGGTCGCCGCGAGCCCGGCGCATCCAGCTCGCCGACCGGATCGACCCGTACCTGCGGGACACCCCACGCCCGTCCCGGCTGCTCGCCGACCGGCCACGCGCGTCCGCCCGCCCGGGGCTCGCCGCCGTCGAGGCGCTGCTGCGCCCCCTGCTGTCGGACGCCGCCGGCCGCCTCGACCGGTTCCTCGGTGGACGGGCCGGGCTGCAGCGACGGCTCACCCAGGCCGGCGGACGCACCGGCATCGAGGAGTTCCGCGCCCAGCAGGTGATCTGCGCGGCCTGTGGGGCGCTGTTCGGGGCGTTCCTGCTGGCACTGCGCACCACCGTCGGCATCGGGCCGCCGGCGCTGGTCAGCGTCGCCCTCGTCGTGGCCGGTGCCGCCGGTGGCGTGGTCGGACGTGACTACTGGCTGAGCCGGGCCATCGGCGAGCGCGAGGACCGGATGCTGCTGGAGTTCCCCACGGTCGCCGAACTGCTGGCGTTGGCCGTCACCGCCGGTGAGTCGGCGATCGGCGCGCTCGAGCGCGTCGGCCGGCTCACCCACGGCGAGCTGGGCCGCGAACTACGCCTGGCCCTCGCCGACGCCCGAGCCGGCGCCACCCTCGTCCAGGCGCTGGAAGGCATCGCCGCCCGCACCGCGCTTGCGCCGCTGACCCGTTTCGTCGACGGCATGGCCGTCGCGATCGAACGCGGAACCCCGCTGGCCGACATCCTGCGGGCGCAGGCCATGGACGCCCGCGAGGCCGGCAAACGGCAGTTGCTCGAGGCCGGTGGCCGCAAGGAGATCGCGATGATGATCCCGGTCGTCTTCCTTGTGCTGCCCACCACGGTGATCTTCGCCTTCTACCCGGCCCTGGTGAGCTTCACCGTGATCGCCCAGTGAGCACGCGACCGCGGTTGTGCTGCCTCTCCCGGCCGTCGCTCCCACTGCGCGCGCAACGACATACGCCCCTTATGAGTCCCACCTGTCGCACCCCTCGCACCCCTCGCGCGACGGCCGGGACCCGCGGCACCTGCCCGGACGGGCAGATTCCCACGGACGGCAAGTACCCGCAGGCTCGCACGGCACGGCACGGCACGGCATGGCACGACGCGGTGCCCGGACCCGGTCTCGAGGTGACGCGTCGATGATCCGCGGCGCGCGGTTCGGGTCGAACGGAGAAGGAGAGATCATGGGACAGCGCATCGGGCAGGCCGGACGGGCCCTGACCGCACGATGGCTGGCATGGGCCGCCAGCCCGCCGGGCCGGCCCGGCGACGGGAGCCCCGGCCACGAGCGCGACCGGGGCGACGTCCCCGGCTGGGTGATGATCACGGTGATGACGGCGGCGCTGGTCGTGGCGATCGCGACGCTCGCGACCCCCGCACTGCAGAACCTGTTCACCTCCGCGATCAACTCGGTCTCCGGAGTCGGTGGCGGTGGCGGCGGCGGTAAGTGACCGCCCGGCCGACGGACCGGTCCTGGCCGAGCAGATAGCCGCAGCCGACGAGGATTCCCCGGTCGCCGACGAGGGTTCCTCGGTCGTGGAGTTCATCCTGGTGGGGACGCTGCTGTTGTTCCTGTTCCTGGGGATCCTGCAGGTCGGACTGGTCCTTTACGTCCGTAACACGCTCGCGGCCGATGCGGCCGAGGGCGCGCGGCACGCGGCCAACCTCGGTGTCACGGCAGCCGACGGCGGCCCGTACGCCCAGTCACTCATCGCCCGGACGATCCCCGGCCGTACCGACACCACCTGTACGGGCGTGGACGTCGACGGCCCGGACGCCACCGCCCTGGTCCAGGTGACCTGCAAGGTGGTCGTTCCGCTTGTGCTCGTCCCGCTCGGTGACGGCGTCACGCTGACCGTCACCGGCCATGCCGTGAAGGAGGTGCCGTGAGGCCGGCGGTCCGCCCGGGCTCGGCGCCGAGCGTCGGACGGCGCACCGCATGGTTGACCTACCGGGCCTGGCGCGCGCTGGCTGCCGTGATGCTGGCAGCCGCGGTCTGGGGACGGGAACGAGGAACCGGGGCCGGGGAACGAGCCCAGGCCGCCATCTGGGGGCGGGCGCGGAGACGGGGGGCTGCTGACGAGGGCTCTGCGATGATCGAGTTCGTTGGGTTGTCGATCGTGCTGCTCGTGCCGTTCGTCTATCTGTTCCTGTGCGTCTTCTCGGTACAGCGCTCTGCCTTCGGCGTGACGCAGGCCGCCCGCGAGGCCGGCCGCGCGTTCGCCACCGCCGACAGCGCGACGCAGGGCGTCGACCGCGCCCGCCTCGCCGCCGAACTCGCCCTGCGCGACCAGGGTGTTTCCGACCCACCGCAGATCCGTTTCGCCCCGACCGGCGCGAACTGCGGTGCCGGCAATCCCGGGGACGGCGCGGAAACCCTCGAACCGGGCGCCTCGTTCGTGATCTGCGTCCGCACCGTGGTCGCCCTGCCCGGCACCGGCGCCCTGTTCGCCGGCATCACCGACGTCACCGTCAACGGCCAGTTCACCGTGATCATCGACCAGTTCCGCGCCAACCGCCAGAACCCCCAGCCCTAGCAGGGGTTTCCTGCGTTCACGGGATTACGCGGGATCGCTGAGCAGCGGTCCCGCCCCGGCATCCACGTAGACCCAGCGACCGTCGATCCGAGTGAACGTGCTGCGCTCGTGCTGCATATGCCGTCCGCCGTCCGCAGTGCGCGCGATCGCGCGGAACTCCACGACGCCGACGTCGTCGTCTGGGCCGCCGTTCACGGTGTCGACGATCTGCAGGGCGCGCCAGGTCATGTCGGTGTCCAGATCCAGGCGGCGGGGGCGCGTTGCGGGATGCCAGGTGCGCAGCAGGTACGGCGCGAGGCCGCGGGCGAAGGCACTGTAGCGGGATCGCATGAGCGCCTCGGCAGTCGACGCTGGGTTCCCGAGATGGAAGGGCTCGCAGCACTGTGCGTACGCCAGGCGGGAGCCGCACGGACACCGGTCGACGACGCTCATGCGGTGCGGTGCGGCGTCACGGCACAGGTGGTCACGGCACAGGTGGTCACGGCACAGTTGGTCAACTCCGCCCGCCGGTTCCGCGGAGTCGGGCTTCGATGAGAAGGCCTGTGCGGTCGGGAGCAGTCGATCGCACGCATCCATGTGGGCGCCGTCATCTCGGACATGAGGGACCTCCACGAGCGCACGGCGTGGGACGAGCTGATATCAGGCAGGGTATCGCGACAGTCCACGCCGCCCTGCGGCCGTAAACGCGACCGGCGCCTTCGAGGGGTGGCGGTGTCCTTCCGTGGACGAGTCCGAGGCCAATTCCCGTAACCGGCCTGTCTCGGAGAGAAGGCATGGGCTGTTGCCGTTCCACCGGCCTCGGTTCGCCGGCCGTCATCAGGTCACGGCCCGCCGCTGAGCACGTAGGGTACATAGCGACCTTCAGCGTTGCGCAGATAAATCACCATGGCGCAGGGGAGGGGCGAGCCCCCGGTTCGGGCCTGCTCCGGACGTGGGTTGGCATACACGGGCTGCCCGAGACCACCGAAACCGTGACGACCGATGCGCCGTATGGGCGTGCCATCGGCTTCCTCGGCTTTGGCCAACGTGAGTGGTGGGCCCGGTCCGGTGTAGTGGCGGTCGCAGTACGACACGTGGTCCGGCAGGCTTGACGGCCAGGGCCAGGCTCGAAATCTGACCCGGTACCAGCCGGTGAAGATCGCTGCAGTGGCCAGCAGGACGGCCAGCACCACCGCGAGAAGGCTGACCGCCGAACGCCGCGCCGGCCATCCTCGCGATCGGCCAGGCCCGGACCGTGTGATGCCCAGATCGGTCACGAGGCCACTCCAGGAGAATGAGGATCCAGCCGGAAGTCGATTGTAACCGGCGCCGTTGGGCCGCGGAAACGACGCGGGTCCGCATCTGATGAAACGTGAACGCATACCGCTGGCATGGCAGCGTGACCGGGGGACCGCAGCTACGACCTTCGAGACAGCTCTGTGACGGCAGTCTCACCATCTCCCGGCCGCTCTACCACCGACTATTCATCCGCCGTTGTTGTGTCGCCCGATCAGGCTGACACCAACGAAACAACCAAGGCGTTCACCGAGGCGTTCGATGCTGCCCGAAACGTCGACGACGGGCTGGCACGCGTCGAGAACGGCGCGGTCTACCACGACATGACGGCCCGCTTCTCCCAGCGTTTTCCCGGGCGCCCTCGGAAGCCTTCGGATACGCCTGGAGAACATCATGATGCAGGCCGCCGCCGATGTCAGTGCCACGATCATCATCAACCACAATGACCCTGCTCTCGGCCGTTCCTGGGGGTACCAGATCGGCCGGGGAGTGACAGTCGTCCGTATATGTGGCCGCTGGTTGGTGAGTGCCGACACGTATGCCTTCCTCGCCGGTTCTGCCTGACGCGCGCTTGACCTGCATCGTTTCCTCTGCCGACCCGCATCTGGATCTGACTGTCTGCTGAATGGCGACGTTCGGCGTTGGTCTTCAGCCTTGCACCGGTGTTCCCGGCGGACGCGCGCGCATGGCAGCGGCGCGCAGGTCGTCGCCGGGAACCACCACCGCACCGGTCAGCCCGGGCATGCTGACCTCCACCACCACATCGCCCACAACGGGCAACGCGGTGACCCGGTAGTCGACATGTGATCGTCCAAAGGTCCCCCGCGCTCCCATCCGTCGCGCCCGACCAGGCATCGGGGGCAGCGCTGGCAGCGTGACCGAACACTCGACGATCTCGATCGCCGCCTCCGGCTCAGGTCGGTACATCTCCAGCATCTGCTCGAGCGTCCCGGTAGCGCGAAGTGCCGCGACCTCCTCGCGCGTCGAGGGAAATATCGCCCCGATACCGAGGACCAGCAGTCGAAAATCAAACATGTGCGGCCACACCCGCAGGCCGCCCAGCACGACGGCGGCGCCAGCGCTCTCGGCCACCACGGTCTGGAAGGCGATGCCTGCCGGGATCAACGGTGCAGGTGTCATCGTCGCGAGATCGCCGTCGTTCCGGGTTACCGGGCGTTCCCGGTTCGCTCCAGACGGGCCGTAGGCAAGGATCATGGGAATCTCCGCTCCGGTGCGCCAACCGGTCTGGCCGTGGCGGCCGCTTCGCGCAGTGCCTGGCCGGGAAGTACAGCGGTACCGGTCAGCCCGTCAAAGGTCAGCAAACAGATAGCATCCCCGGTCGGCGGCAGCGGGCGCACCCAGATACCAGCGGTAGTCTCGCCCAGCGAGGATCGGCACCAGGGAACGCGGACGCGGGGAAATGTCGTCCCCGCGGCGAGACCAGGCATTTTGATCTCGCACCGTAGTGCCGGGTGCGCTGGCATTGAGCTTGCTTCTGATCGAAGCTCGTTCTGCGCCCTGGCTGAAATGCGGGCCGCGTGCTGGTGCGGCGAAAAAACGTGGAGGACTGGCAGCCCGAGGGCATAAAGATCGAACTCGAATCCCGCCGGTTGCGCGTGTATCCGATCGAGGATGACCGTCAGGTTCTTGCTTTCCATGGCGACGGCGAAGAACTCCACGTTGCCCGGTATGAGATCGATGGCCGGGCTGGGTAAATCCGGGGTATGGCTCACTTTGAAGATCGTATCCTGGGTCGTGAATCCCTGGCAAGCCCGACCTCCCTCATGATCTCGCCATGTGCAGGTCCGGCATCCGACTCCGCCAGCCGACACATCATCGGTGCATCACGCAGGATCGCGATGGCATCCTCAAGGCGTTCCAGATCATCGGCGGTCAGCAGTTCGATGAGCGTGAACCTCCGGCTGGGTGTTGACGTACGGGTGCCTGGTCTAAGCGTAGTGCAGGTGCATTCCGTTGTTAGGTGGCCGGCCGGTCGGTCCCACCGTTCGGCGACCGGCTGGGTACATGGGGCGTGTGCCGATCACCGCGAGCCGTCGAGTACTCTCCCGGGTCCAAGCTGAATACGGGGGGAAACATGGGGGAGATGCGTCCGCCGTCGGGCCGTTCTGGCTACGACCGGCTGATGGCTACGTTGGATCAACGGATGATCGGTTTCGTGCGCCGGCTGACCGGACGCCGGATCGCCGTCGGAGTGGCCCTGTCCGTCGCGCTGCTGGTGGTTGTCGGACTGCTGGTTCCGTCGCCGAAGAAGCCGGCAGATGCCACGGTGGCGGGGGCCGCTGTGGCGCCGCTTGCGGCGGCGACCAGCGTGTCCCCGAGCCCGGCGTTCCAGCCGGTGAGCGCCTCGCCGACGGACGGTACGTCACTCGCTTCGAGCCCGTCACTCACGCCGTTGCCGGTCGCGACCGTGGCGGTCACGGTCCCGTCTGCCGTTGCTCCGCCAGGGCATGCTGTACCGACGCAGCGTCCGGTTGCCCAGAACCGGACGGTGGCCGCGGCAGCGCCTACACCTGCGACCCGCGCTGCACCTCCGGCTCAGTCGGCGGCACCTCCGGTTCAGGCGGCGGGACCTCCGGCTCAAGGTGCGGCACCGGCTCAGGCGGCGGCACCTCCGGCTCAAGCGCCGGCACCGGCTGCCGCTGCCGCGCCTGTGAACAACCCGCCACCACAGACAGCCGCGGCCCCGGCCTGCCGTCCTCGCTCCAAGGCCGGAAACTGTTACCAGGCGGGTCAGTACTGCGCCAACTCCGATCACGGTGTGAGCGGCATCGCCGGCAACGGTGTGGCGACCATCTGCGCGGAAAACAATGGCTGGCGGTGGATCCGGGCATAGCAAGTGTCCCGCCTCGGTCCGTGATCGCGAGGGTTTACGTCCGTCCGGTTTCAAGCCGGCTTCCGCCCGTGCCGTCGGGACCAGGTAAGTCGATTCCTACATTGGCGTCAGAAGTAAGGCCGACAGTACCTGCGCCATCGTCGTGTACAGCTCGGTATGCACGCTCACCCCTCTTCGTCGGCCCGTCCGTACGACGGGCCTGTCCGCACGCCGTCCGGAGCTGAGGGAACAAGAGGAACGACCCACCGGAACCGGGCGGTGTAGACAGCCGGACCAGGGTCTGTCGCCTGAAGGTCGGCGGCCTGCTCCCGACGACCACATCGTCGAGGACTTCTGTGTTCGCCGATCCTGCCGAGGCTTAGTGAAGGATCCAGGACCTCGTTTCTTCACTAAGCCTCGGCAAGATGCGGTCGAGGTGTCTTGGGGAGATGCGGTCGAGGCCTCGGGTCAGTCCGCGATCGGATCCGAGCGGAAGGGATCCGCGGTGGGGCTGTTCGGGCTGTCTCCGCGCCAGCGCGCCATGGCCATGGCCATGGGATCGAGTCGGGAGTCCTGTGGTCGCGGTTTGTCGCGTCAACGGCGGCTTGGTAGCCGGTCTCGGCCGCGGCGCCGGGGCCGGTCGTGGTGCCCGCCGCCGGAACATCGGGCCGATCGGAAGCGAAGAGCGTTGGAGGGGCGGAGGCAACGGTGTGCCGGGTTCTGGGCTGTCCGGGGATGGCGCACGCCAGGGTTCTGGTGTGGAACGGGCGTCCGTGCGGATAAAATCGGTGCGACGCGTGGTCGGGATACAGGGGACAGCTGTCTACGGGGGGTGGCTGGCCGGGTACGCGCCAAGGAGATGAGCATGGCTCGACCGGAGCGTCCGCTTTCCACCGTGCCCGGCCCGGTCCGCGACTTCGCGGCAGCGCTGCGCGAACTGCGCCAGCAGGCCGGGGCGATCCCTTATCGGCAGCTGGCGAAGGCCGCCCATTTCTCGCCGGCGCATCTTGCCCGCGCGGCGGACGGCCGGGCGTTGCCGCGCTGGGAGGTGGCCAGCGCCTACGTCCGTGCCTGCGGCGGCGATGTGGACGAGTGGCAGCAGCGGTGGCGGGCGGCGAGTGCTGTGGCGCAGGCGCAGGCGCAGGCGCAGGCGCAGCGCGCGTCCGCCATGGTGCTGCGGGTGCCGCAGATGCGGTCTGCTGACGTGGCTTCTCGCTGTTCAGGGCAGGTGGCAACCGCTCGTCGGCTCGCTCCTGCGCGGTCGGTGTCTCCGGTGTCGACTGCCACCGGATAGGAAGGCGGTCGGGGCACCGTAGACTCACCGCTTGTGCTGGGAGGAAAAGGCACAACAGCGGCGTTTGTCCGCGTGCGTCACTTCTGTTCGGGTGGCTGTTGTGCTGGTTGATCGGGCGCAGATCGCGGCGGCGCTACCCGGCTACGAACTGGGCGACCAGATCGGCTCGGGTGGCTTCGGACTCGTGCTCGCGGGCTGGCAGACCAGTCTGCAGCGTGATGTGGCCATCAAGGTGCTGGCTGCGGGCAGCAACTCGAGGTCCGAGGCCGCGGCCTCCGCGGAGGCCCGCATTCTCGCCGGGCTCGACCATCCGCACATCGTGCGGGTGTTCGACTACCGGGAGGCCGAGGGGCTGCGGCTGATCGTGATGGAGCGGCTGGCCGGGGGCACGCTTGCCGAGCGCGGGGCGGAGCTTGGCCCGGACGGGGTCTGTGCCGTCGGGCTGGCCGTCGCGGATGCTCTGAGCTGCGCACATGGCAAGGGCGTGCTACACCGCGACATCAAGCCGGACAACGTCATGTTCGACGCGTCCGGTCTGTTGAAGGTGGTCGACTTCGGCATCGCGAAGCTCGTCGGCGCCACGCCGGTCACTGCGAGCGCGGTGGTGGGCACACCACTGTTCATGGCGCCTGAGCAGGTGGCCGGCGGTCGCATCGGCCCTGCCACCGACCTGTACGGGCTCGCTATGGTGCTGCACAACCTGCTGACCGGCTATCCGGGTCATCCGGGTGGTCCGGACCGTCTGGCTGAGGCCGAGACCCGTGCGGCGGGGTTGCCGTCACCGAGCCTGCTGCAGCCCGGCCTGGTCCCGCCGAGCCGGTCTTCGCCGTGGTCGGCCCCCGAGCCGTTGCCGGCCGCGCGGCCGATCATGCCCGGGCCACTGCCGGTCGAGGTACCGGCGTCGGTCGGGGAGGTGGTGTTCGCGGCTCTGGCGGCCGATCCGGCGGATCGGCCGGACTCGGCGCATGTCTTCGCGCTCGCTTTGGCCCGGGCGGCCGCCGACGCCTACGGTCCGGCCTGGATCGCCCGGTCCGGGATACCGATCAGGCTGCGGGACGACGTTCGAGCAGTCGCCGAGCGGCCGTCCAGACTGCACTGGGTCTCCCTGCCGAAGAGCGAGGCGCCCGAGCCACCTTCGGAGTCGGTCCGGGGTGGTGCCGGCGCCGCCAACCCGCCGCAACCACCGGTGTCGGCGGCGGGGCGGTCGGCACCAGGCCCGGACCCGGGATCGGGGCTGGGGTCGGGGCTGGGGTCGGAGCTGGGGTCGGAATCGGGACGGCCGGCACCGGCGCCAGTGGTGCCGCGGTCGGCATCGGCGCGGCTGCGATCGGCATCAGCGAAACCGCCAGCAGGATCGCCATCGCCACCTCGGACCCCGATGGCACCGGCCGGACGTGGGATGGACAATGCGGCGGCGGCGGCGGCAGCAGCGGCGGGTGGTGGTGTCGGCGCGCGGCGGCGGGCTGGCGCCAGGGCGCGGCGGCGCCGGATCAGCCGCCGCTGGGCGGTCCGTGGAGCGGCTTCTGCCGCGGCGGTCGGGCTGGTCGTCACGGGGGTTCTGCTGCTGCTCGGAGCCGGCGAGCGGGGCGGCGGTTCGGGGCCGCAGGCGGTCCGGCCGGTCGGCAGTCCGCTGACCGGCCACACGAACTGGGTGGCGGCGCTGGCGTTCGCGCCGGACGGCCACACGATGGCCAGCGGTAGCAAGGACGGCACCGTGCGGCTGTGGGATGTGCGTGACCCGGAGCATCCGCGTTTTCTCGCCTCGACCTCCCCGCCTACCGCCGGGGTGCTCGGCGTCGCCCTCTCGCCGCAGGGCGGCGTCCTCGCGCTCACCAACTGGGATGGCACGGAACAGCTGTGGGATGTGCATGATCCGTCTCATCCGGTTCTGCTGCCGGCGAGTTTCCCGCGCAGCCCCGCCTCGCTGAGCTGGGTCACGTTCAACGCGGACGGCCAGCGGCTGATCGACGGAACCAGGGACGGAGTCGTCCGCTACTGGGATGTGACCGACCTGCGTCGTCCACGTCTGCTCAGCCGGCTGTCCGCGGGCAGCTCGCCGGTTGACTGGGTACGCCAGACCGTCGATCCGCTCGGCGCCTACCTGATCAGCTCGAGCAGCGACGGGAACAACCAGCGGGTCAGGGTGTGGTGGATGACCACCGAGCCCGAGCCCAGCCGGATCGGCGACCTGCCAACCGGGCACTCGGGCCCCGTCTACGGCCTGGCGATGTCGCCGGACCTGCGTACCCTGGCCACCGGTAGCAAGGACACCACCATCCGGTTGTGGGACATGACCGATCCGAGTGCGCCGCACCCGCTCGGTCCACCGTTGCGCGGCCACAGCAGCTCGGTGTGGTCGCTGGCCTTCGCTCCGAACGGCAGGCTGCTGGCCAGTGGCAGCTTCGACAACACGGTGCGGCTGTGGGATCTCAGCGACCGGTCGGTCCCTCGGCCCCTCGGTGGTCCGCTGACCGGCCACTCCGACTTTGTGCAGGCGGTGGCCTTCGCGCCGGACGGTCGCCTGCTCGCCACCGGCAGCCGGGACGGCACGATCCGGCTCTGGCGCGTCCCGCACCTTCCCGCCGCCCAGAACCGCTGATCGGACTGCTGGCTGCCCAGACTCCTTGCTGGGCGGGAAGGTTGTGCGTCCTCCTCGGTCGGGCTCGTTCGCGTGCTCGTACCCGGTGAGCGATGGGGGGTGTGCGGGTCGTCGCGGACGGCTGCGGACGGCGTCGCGGTTGCCGCTCCGGCCACGCACTGTGGCTGTTCGCCGCGATCTTTTGCTTGTAGTGGGTGTGGAGTGGGCTGGGGTCGGGCTGTCGGATCTTTCGGTGGGGCCCAGGGAATGCGAAGAAGCGGTAGCCACAACGTGGCGGTGACCAGTGGGCGTTCTCCCCCGCCGGGCTTTCGCCCGCTGGTCCGGCCCCTGACGCACGTATCCAGGAGTGGAGGGGCTTCCGCGGCGGTTGCCGTGGCTGGAGGATCGAGGCGTCAATGCGTGTGTTGCTGGTCGAGGACGACCACGGCGTGGGTGGGGCGATCAAGGACGTGCTGGACTCCCGCGGCCATCCGGTCGAATGGGTGACCCGTGGGGCCGACGCATTGTTGCGGCACCGTGGTGCGGATCTGCTGCTGCTGGATCTGGGGCTGCCCGACATCAGCGGGCTGGAGGTACTGCGCCGGCTGCGCCGGCTGGCCGCCACCCCGATTCTGGTCCTGACGGCGTCGGGCACCGACGAGCGCGACATCGTCCGCGGCCTGCGGCTCGGTGCCGACGACTACCTGCTCAAACCGGTCCGGATGGACGAACTGCTGGCCCGGATGGAGGCGGTGCTGCGCCGCGCCCAGCGCGACGAGGGGATTCCGGCGATCAGCCGGGTGCGGGTCGGCGGCATCGACATCGACCTGGACACCCACCTGGTCACGGTCGCCGGTGAGGAGGTGGTGCTGACCCGGATCGAGTTCGAGATCCTCGCGGTACTGGCCCGTAAGGCGGGCACGGCCGTCAGCCGTGAGCAGCTGCTCGACGAGGTGTGGGGCGACGCGTACGTCGCCGTGTCGCGGACCTTCGACGTCCACCTGTCGAAGCTGCGCAAGAAGCTTGGCCGGCCGAGCCCGCTGCACAACATCCGCGGCTTCGGTTACCGGCTGGGCGACTGAGGTGCGTCGACGGCTGCTGATCGTGCTCATCGCGGCCGGGCTCGCGGCGCTGGCGGCCTTCGCCGTCCCGTTGCTCTACACCACCGCCGCCGAACGCACCGACCGGTTCGTCAGCCGGCGCACCGCCGACATGAACCGGTTCGCCGAGCTCGCCGTGACCGGTTCGGACCAGCTCGAACCGGAGATCGACGCGCACGCCGATCTGTACGGTGACGCCGTCGCCGTCGTCGACGCGGCCGGCCATCCGATCGTGCGCCGCGGCGACCTGCTGGACGGCCCCGAGGTGGCCCGGGCGATCGACGCGGCGCTGCGCAACCAGCGTCAGGCCAGCCTGCCCGACCTGCGGCCCTGGTCAGGCGGCCGGGTGGTGTTCGCGCGTCCCGTCGGCAACGGCATCGAGGTGTCCGGCGCGGTGCTGCTGCTGAGCAGCCGGGACCAGGCCGCCAGCGACGTCGGACGGGTCTGGGAGCACGTCCTGTTCGGCGTGCTCGCCGTCGCCGCCCTGTTCGCCACGCTGATCCTGCTGCTCGTGCGCTGGGTGCTGCGCCCCATCACCCAGCTCGAACACGGCCTGCGCGCCGTCGGCAAGGGCGTGCACAGCGCCTATGTCCCCCCGCAGCAGGGGCCGTCCGAGGTGCGTACGCTGCTCACGTCGTTCAACCGGATGGCGGACGCGGTCACCGAGTCCGCCCGACGCCAGCGTGCCCTCATCGACGACACCTCCCACCAGCTGCGCAACCCGCTGATGGCGATGCGGCTGCGGATGGACACCCTCGCCGACCGGCTGCCCGCCGACGCCCGCGGCACCTACACGTCCATGGTCGCCGAGGCCGGTCGGCTGCAGGTGCTGCTCGACGGCATGCGCGCCCTCGCCGTCGCCGACGCCGCCGCCACCGAACTCGCCGCGCACCCCCCGCCCGACGTGACCTGCGACGCGGCCACCATCACCCGCGACCGGATCGAGTTCTGGACGACCGCCGCCCGCGCCCGCGGCGTCGTGCTCGTCGACCGCACCCCGCCCGGGCCCATCCCCCTGCGCTGCACGGACACCGACCTGGAGCAGATCGTGGACGTGCTGATCGACAACGCCATCAAGTACGCCCCGCGCAGCACCGTGACCGTGACCGTCGGCGCCCGCTGGCCCGCCGCCCGCGGCCGGATCACCGTCACCGACAACGGCCCCGGCGTCCCCGAGTCGGAACTCCCGCACCTGACCGAACGTTTCCGCCGTGGCCGGTCACCTGCCCACGCGGACGTCGCTCCCGGCGGCCGCCCGGATGACCCGGAGATCGCCACCGGCTCCGGCCTCGGTCTCGCGATCGCCGAACGGCTGACCACCAACCACGGCGGACGCCTCATCCTCTCCCGGGTGTCGCCGCACGGCCTGGCCGTCGACGTCGATCTGCCGGCCGGCCCCCGACCAGTCCCGCGCCCCCCCTCGACGACCTCCGGCTCCGACGGATCCGCCGACCGGCTGAACCTGGCCGACTCGATCCGTGCCGACACCACCCCCACGGTCCTGCTACCCGGCATGCGCCGCCGCCGCGCCCACCGTCGCACCATCCGCGAGACGAGCACCCCTGCCCGTCCCGCCGAGGCCACCCCGGCGCGGTCCACCCCGCATACGGCCACCCAGCGCCCCGCCAGCCAGCGCCCCGCCGCCCAGCGCCCCGGCATCCCGACTCCCGACACCGTCGGCATCCGGCGTCCCCCTGTGCCCGATTCCCCGGGTCCGCTCGCTCCTGACTCCTCGCGTCCCGGT
This sequence comes from Frankia sp. R82, assembly GCF_023716925.1. Lineage (GTDB taxonomy): Bacteria > Actinomycetota > Actinomycetes > Frankiales > Frankiaceae > Frankia. The sequence continues at coordinate 6,485 of NZ_JAMQQG010000303.1, read as the reverse complement.
GCCTCCGGTTTTCCGCGTCCGGCCGCCGGGCGCCCCGACCCGGCCGACCCGCAGGGCGCCGGCAGGTCCGGCGCGGCGCGGGCGGGAGTGGCGCTCACCCCCGAGGCCGATGTCCCGTCCCGTCGAGACGGGACGGCCGCGGGTCCAGACGGGCGCACGGCGTCGCGCACGGGCCTCTCCGCCACGCCGGAGGCGGACGTCCCAACCGGACGTGACGGCAGCCGGGACGAGAACGGCCGGCCGCCTCGATCGACCGCGGCCGACGGGGCGCCCGACCACGACCCGGCACCGGGCTCGGACGGAACGCGGGGACCGGCGACATGACCGTCTCGCGGCGAAAGGTGCTGCTCGGGGGCGCGCTTGGCGCGGCCAGCCTCGTGACCGGGGGGCTCACCGCGGCCTGCGGACGGTCCGACCACACGATCTCGATCGCGGCCGGCGAACCGGACGGGTTCTACATCGAGTTCGCGAACCTGCTCCGCCCGCTGCTGGACGCCCGGGTCATCCCGACACTCGGCAGTGTGCAGAACATCCGGGCTGTGGCCGCCGGCACCGCCGACCTCGGACTCGCCCTCACCGACTCCCTGGACGCCGCCCGCACCGGCGCCCCGGCCTTCGGCGGTCGTCCGATGACGCTGTATGCGCTCGGGCGGGTCTACGAGAACTACATGCAGCTTGTCGTTCGTGCCGACAGCCCGGTGCGGACGCTCACCGATCTGGCCGGCCGGGCGGTGTCACTCGGTGCCAACGGCTCCGGCGCGGCGCTGTTCGGCGAGCGACTGTTCGCCACCGCCGGTGTGCAACTCGGTCAGTACCGCCACCTGGCCCTCACCGACGCCGTCAGTGCCCTGCGCGACAACATGATCGACGCGATGCTGTGGTCCGGCGGCGTGCCGACCGCGGTGCTCGCCGAGGCCGACCGCGCCTGGGGTATCCGCCTGCTCGACCTCGGCAGCTACGTCCCCGCGCTGCGGGCGCGCTACGGCCGGTACTACAACGAGATCGCCCTGCCCGCCGGCATCTACCGCGCCGTCGGCTCCGTGCGCACCGTAGGCGTGCCGAACCTGCTGGTCACCGGCACGCACACGGACGACTCGGTGGTCCGCGACACCGTCCGCGTCCTCGTCGAACACGCCGGCCAGCTCGTCCCGTCCCAGGCTCGTGGCACCCAGTACCTCGACGTCGGCAATCTCATCAACACCGAACCGCTTCCCCTGCACCCCGCCGCCGCCGCCACCTACCGCGCCCTGCGCGGCTGACCCGCCCGCCCGCCCGGCCGGCTTCTGGCTTCGGTCCGGGAAAACAGGGTGCGATTCCTTGGACAACCCTTCACATTCGAGATCGATCCTCCGGCCGCACGGTCCGATCGATTCTTCCGGGATGCGATGATTCTGGTGGGTGTTTCGCTTGGGGGCGCCGTGTTCGCCTGGCGTGCTCGTGGGACGTCGGGTGGCGTCCTGCCGGGCGCCGCGGTTCGGGAGAGGGGAATCGCATGCCTGACCTGCGTACATGGCCGTGGAGTGGACGGACGGCACATCCGCAGCCATCGGACGGCGGGACGATTCTGATCCTGACCCTGGGTTATCTGATGGTGGCGGCGATGCTCGTCGTGGTGGTGACCGACGTGTCGGCGGTGTATCTGGCGCGGCGGTCGGTGGCGTCGGCGGCGGACGGCGCGGCGCTGGCCGCGGCGCAGCAGATCGACGAGAACGCCGTCTACACGGCTACGGGCTCGCTGGATCGGCTGCCGCTGAACGATATCGACGCGACCGTCCAGCAGTACCAGCGACAGGCCGACCCGAGCGGGCGCACATCCCTGGCCGCGGACCTTGTCGATGCGACGACGGTGCAGGTGGAGGGCACGCGGACGGTCGACCTGCCGGTGGTGGGGATGCTGGGGATCGGGCCGGTCACGGTCCGGGCCGGGGCCCAGGCACAGTCGGTGGTCCGCCGGCCCGGCGCACCATGACGCCCTGACCACGGTCGTTGTCGGCGTCGGAAGGGCCGGCGGTGACAGGGGCGGTGGAGGGGCGGGCACCGCTGGTGGCAGTGGAGAAGGCGGTGGCGGCGGTGGAGAAACCGGTGATCGTGGCGGTGGCCGGACCGCTGCCGAGGCCGAAGCGGGTGGCGAGGGTGGCGGCGGCCCGAGGGTCGGGATCGGGGTCGCGGTGCAGCCAGCAGGTGGTGGCGTCGACGAGGTCGTCGAGGCCTTCGCCGGTGCGCTGTTCGGACAGGGTGGAGACGTCCCGGACGAGGCGGGCGAGCCATTCGGCCGGGCGCTGCGCGGACAGACTCACGGCCTGTTCGGCGTGGTCGGCGGCCTCGTCCCGGTCGGGGAACTCGCGGGCCAGCGCCGCGCGGGCCTGGGCCATCCGGACCGAGACGACCATCCCGGTCTGGCCGGAGCCGCCGACCAGGGCCGCGGCGCGTTCCAGGTGGGGGGTGGCCTCGTCGGCGGCGCCGACGGTGGTGAGTGCCTCGGCGCAGGCGAGCGCGAGATCGGCGGGGGAGTAGGTCTCCAGGGCGAAGCCGGGGGTGCCGAAGGCGGTGTCGTCGAGACGTTCCATCGTCTGCCAGGCACGGGCGACGCCCTCGCGGACGCCGGCCGCGTCGCCGGTGGCGGCGTAGGCGCTGGTGACGACCTTGCCGGCGATCAGCGCGCGGGTGGCGCTGAGCCCGGAGATCCGGGCGGCGACCCCGGCGATCTGCAGGGCCACCGCCGGGCTGTGCGGACGGACCATCCGGGCCCGCAGGGCCAGGGCCCGGGCGGCGAGCGGACCGTCGCCGGCGGCCCGGGCGAGGGCCGCAGCCCGGTCGGCGCGTACGGCGGCGTCGGCGTGGCGGCCCCGGTCATAGGCGGTGGTGGCGGCGGCCGTCATGACCGCCGCGTGCAGGCGCATCCAGTCCAGGGCGGCGCGACCGCGCAGGCGGTGTCGACTGGGCACCGCCCGGGTCGCGTGCTCCAGTTCGACGAGTGCGGCGGCGGTCGCGGCGAGTTCGGTCGTCTCGTAGGCGCCGACGGCCGCGTCGAGCGCGGCGGCGCAGGAGTCGTGCAGCGCGGCGGGACGCTCGTCCGCCTGGCCGACGAGTTCGTGGTCGACGAGTTCGCGGTCGACGAGTTCGTGGCCGGCGGGACCGGAATCGGGCGGCCCGTAGCCAGTTGGTCCGGTGCCGTGCGGTCCATGGCCGGTGTGGCTGGCATCCATGCTCATGGTGCCCACCGCGAGACCGGTGGCGAGCAGAACTGCTCTTCGATCTGATCCTGATCCAGGAATCGGGTGGGACACGACGGCATCCTTCGCGGCTCGGTGGGAGCTGTCACGGCGCAGCGCGAAAACTGCGGACGGTGACCGGTAGGGGCCGGCTGTGCGGCCCGACGTGCGGCCACCGGGGCTAACGCGGCGGCCCGGCCGATCGGAGGGCAGGTGCTGGTTGCCATGGCAGCCTCCCTTGCGTCCCACGCGGAGCAGCGAACACACGCGCGAATTCGGCGCCGAGGTTCGCGACTGAAGATATCCTTTTTGTACTTCATATGCGGGTGTTCGTCGCGGCCGGCCCTGTGAACCAGATCTCTTCATGGAATGCGCTGGGCGCCGGGGCGCCGACCGCTTCGCGTGGACGGGCAGGGTAGTTGCGTAGTCGATTGTCCGTGGCGCGGGCTTCGGTTGGCCGAAATTCTCCCGGTGCGTCGTTTCATGTTTCGTCACGGTGTCGTCAGGGCGTTGCATGTTTCACGTGCGTGTTCTTTCACCACTGGCCACCACTGGCCGGCGGTGGCGCCGTGGCCGCGTCGGGCGGCCGGGTGGCGGCGACGATGGGTCCCGGGGTGAGCTGGGCGACCGGCGACCGGCGACCGGCGACAGGTGACCGGTGACCGGCGGCCCGGTGACCGGCGGCCCGTGGAGGGCGGCTGACGGTGGCGGGGGCCGTGGCCGGGTGGGACACGTCAGGGCTGCAAGATCAGGCCTTCGGTAGGTGTGCGATGGTCCCGGTAAGGTGACTGGCATGGCCGCCGACCTGTCCGAGGAGATCAAACAGCTCGATGCCACGCTCAGTGGCATCGAGTCCGTGCTCGACCTGGATGCGTTGCGCCGTCGCGCCGAGGAGCTCGAGCAGCAGGCGGCTGACCCGGATCTGTGGTCGGACCAGGATCGGGCGCAGGCGGTCACCCGCAAACTGTCCTCCACGAAGGGCGATCTGGCCCGGGTGGAGGGGCTGCGCAGCCGCCTGGACGACCTTGTCGCCGCCGTCGACCTCGGTGATGACGACCTGCTTGCCGAGGCCGCTGGCGACCTGCCCGCGCTCACCACGGACGTCTCCGCCCTCGAGGTGCGCACGCTGTTGTCCGGCGAGTACGACGAGCGGGACGCGATCGTCCAGCTCTCCGCCGGTGCCGGCGGCGTGGACGCCGCGGACTGGACGGCGATGCTGCTGCGGATGTACCTGCGCTGGGCGGAGCGGCACGGCTACGCCACCGAGGTCTTCGACACCTCCGAGGCGGAGGAGGCCGGCCTGAAGTCGGCGACCTTCCAGATCAAGGCGCCCTACGCCTACGGGACGCTGCGCAGCGAGCACGGCGTGCACCGGCTGGTGCGCATCTCCCCGTTCGACAACCAGAACCGCCGGCAGACGTCTTTTGCCGGCGTCGAGGTCACTCCGGTCGTCGAGCTGTCCGACCATGTCGATATCGATGACAAAGAACTGCGGATCGACATCTTCCGATCTTCCGGCCCGGGTGGCCAGGGGGTCAACACGACCGACTCCGCGGTCCGGATCACCCATCTCGCGACCGGGATCGTGGTCACCTGCCAGAACGAACGCAGCCAGCTGCAGAACAAGGCGGCAGCGATGATCGTCCTGCAGGCGAAGCTGCTCGAGCGGCGCCGGGCGGAAGAAGCCGCGGAAAAGGCCCGGATCACCGGCGGCCCGCAGGACGTCTCCTTCGGCTCGCAGATCCGCAACTACGTGCTGCACCCCTACCAGCTGGTCAAGGACCTGCGCACCGACACCGAGACCTCCAACACCGGCGGAGTTCTCGACGGCGAGCTCGACGCGTTCATCGACGCCGAGATCCGCTGGCGGCGTTCGGCGGAGAGCCAGGGGTGATCGTGCCCGGCGCCCCGCCCGCCCGGCGCCCGGCCACCCCGGGAGGTCGGCCGGGTGATTTCCCGTCGGAGCCGCGGGGCGGGCGCCACCATTCCTCGGCGAATTGGTCGTGAATTAACCGCTTTCGCGGTTCGGGGACGTATCTGTCGCCGCCATCCGGCGGAATTCCGGACAGTCGGGTTCTACTGCGGCACGCGGGTGTCCGGCCCCTGTGGGTGGGCGGTTCGGGGATCCCGTCGGGGCGCACCGGGCGGACCGGTCGAGACCATTGGCACGCCCGGTATGCGCGTGTAGAGTCCCGGAGTAGTTCGCGCACCGTTGGATGTTTAAACTTCGCTGGCTCCGTCCGGTTCGCGCGCTGCGGCGCCTGATGGGAACCCTTATGGGAAGCTTGTGGGAAGTGCGTCCGTGTCACCTGGTCGTCCACGATTGAGCACCATCGTCGCGGAGGGAGTCCGGTCTGTGTACCCCCAGTTCTGTACGCACCGGCATATACGCGGAAATGACCGGCCCAATCTGCGCATAGCTGCCGTCGTGGCGGGCAGGAAGCGACGGTGACCACCATGGCGACCGCGCTGCCCGGAGCCGACACCGGCCTGGCCGAGCCCACGCTTGCGACCCCGCTTCCCGTCCTCATGTACCACAGCGTGGGCGATTCGGTGAGCGCCGACTTCCGGCGCTGGGAGGTCCCGCCGGGCGCGTTCGCCGAGCAGCTCGGCGCGCTGGCCGCGAACGGCTATCACCTCACCGGCCTGACCGATGCGCTGGCCCATCCCGAACGCCGCCAGGTGGCCATCACCTTCGATGACGGCTTCGAGGACTTCGTCACCACCGCACTGCCCGCCCTGCAGACCGTCGGTGCCGGCGCCACCCTGTACGTCCCCACCGCCTACGCCGGGCGGCGCGCCTCCTGGCTCGACGAATACAGCGAGCGCAACCTGCCGCTGCTGGACTGGCCCGATCTCGCCGCCCTGGCCGGCGAAGGGGTCGAGCTGGGCTCGCACGGCCATCGCCACCTCGAGCTGGACGTCGTGCCCACCGCGCTCGCCCGCTACGACGTGACCGCCAGCCGGCGCGCCATCGAGGAGAACACCGGCCGCAGCCCGGACAGCTTCTCCTACCCGTTCGGATATCACTGCCCGTCGGTGCGCAGCGTCGTCGCCGCCGCCGGGTTCTGCTCCGCCTGCGAGATCGGCTACCGGCTGCATCAGCCCGTCCGGTCCCGGTTCGCGATCAGCCGTCTCGTGGTGGATCCCACCGCGGGCGCGGTCGAGATCCTGCGCCTGGTCGCCCAGGGGCATCGGGATGCCCTGGCCAGCGCCCGGCGCAGCCTGCGCTCCGGCTGGCGCGCCTACCGCGCCGCCCGCTGGCGCCTCGGC
>NZ_JAMQQG010000302.1 GCF_023716925.1 Frankia sp. R82 | reverse complement strand
GAGACCCGCTCACCGCGCCGCTGACCCGCCAGACCGGGCCGCGTACCGGCGGCGCCCCGCCGCCCGAGCTGCGCCCACCCGACGGCCCCACCCGGGGTGACCGTCCGGGTGCCGGCGAGGCATTGCTGCCGCTGCGTCGGGCGCAGGCGCCCGTGCCCGGCACCGGCACACCCGAACCCGACGACGCCGCTCCGGGCGACCTCGGGCTGCCCCGGCGGACCCGGCGGGCGAGCCTGGCCCCGCAGCTGCGCCGCGACGCGGCCCAGGAGGCCCCTGGGCCCCTGGCCGCACAGCGCAGCCCGGAGGAGATCCGCTCCATGATGTCGTCCTTCCAGAGCAACTTCGGTCGCGGGCTTGCGGACGGACAGGAAACGAACGACAGCGACGATGTGGGAAGGGTGACCTGAGATGCGTCCGCTGGGACCGTCCGAGAACATGAGCTGGTTGCTCAACAACCTTGTCAAGAAGGTGCCGGAAGTCACCTACGTGATCGCTCTGTCCTCCGACGGTCTGCTTCTCGCGACGTCGTACGGGATGGATCGGGCCACCGCCGACCAGCTGGCCGCCGTCGCGTCCGGGTTCAACAGCCTGGCCCGCGGTGCCGGCCGGTTCTTCGGCGGCGGCAACGTCCGCCAGACCATCGTGGAGATGGACGAGGGCTTTCTGTTCGTCACGGCGGTCGGTGACGGCTCGTGTCTGGCCATCCTGTCCAGTCCGGGCGCGGACATCGGTCTCATCGCCTACGAGATGGCCCTGTTGGTAACCAGGGTCGGGGAGTTCCTCACGCCGGAACTGCGGGCGCAGATGCAGTCCGCGCTGCCGCTGTAACCAGGGCGCTACCGGCCGACGGGGGTACGGCCGGGCATCTGGTCTGCCGGTTGCCCCCTGTTCGACCCGACTGGATCACCACGCCAACTCGCGAGGCAGGAGGACCGGTATGTCGTACGACGAGGAATGGTTTGACGAAGAAGCGGGTCCGGTCGTCCGCCCCTATGCCGTCACCGGGGGCCGAACCCGCCCGACCAACCGGGCGCTGGAACTGGTCGCGCTCGTGACCACCACGCCCAACGGGCGGCTGATGGCCGCGACGCTGGAAGCCGAGCAGCGTGCGATCGCGCTGCTGTGCCACCGGATGCAGTCGATCGTGGAGATCTCCGCGCGACTGGACCTTCCCGTGGGGGTCGTGCGGGTTCTCGTCGGCGACATGCTCGACGGCGGCCTGGTCACGGTGGCCCGGCCGGCCCGCGCTTCGGACCGCCCCTCCGCTGCCCTCATCGAAAGGGTCCTCGATGGACTACAGGCCCTCTAGGCCGCGGTCGCCGGAGACCGCGTCGCCACACCCGGTAAAGATCATCATTGCCGGTGGGTTTGGCGTCGGCAAGACGACGTTTGTCGGCGCGGTCAGTGAGATCCCGCCGCTGACCACGGAGGCCGCAATGACGGCGGCCAGCATCGGAATCGACGACACGAGCTCGGTCAGCTCGAAGACGACGACGACGGTGGCCATGGACTTCGGGCGGATCACGCTGTTGGACAGCGTCATCCTCTACCTGTTCGGAACGCCCGGACAGGACCGGTTCTGGTTCATGTGGGACGAGCTGGTTCTCGGCGCGATCGGCGCGGTGGTGCTGGTGGACACCAGGCGGCTGGCCGACTCGTTCCCCGCCATCGACTACTTCGAGGAACGCGACATCCCGTTTCTCGTGGCGCTCAACCGGTTCGACGGTTCCCGGGAATACCGGGTGGAGGACGTGCGGGCGGCTCTGGACCTCGACCCCCGCCGTCCGATGGTGTTCTGCGATGCCCGCCAGCGGGAGTCGGTGCGCCAGTCCCTGGTCTCACTGGTGCGCCACGCCCTGGACATGGTCTCCGCCGAACAGGCCGGGCGGCCGATGCTGCCCCAGCGATCAGGGTGAGCACCGCCGAGAACCACACCGCACAGCGGGGCCGGGTTGCCGATCTGCTCGAATTCGACGATGTCACCCTCGCCGCCTATCGGATCTGGCTGCGACACGCGTCCCTGCCGGTGGCGGAGGTGGCGGGACTGCTGCACCAGCCGGTCCGGGAGATGGGCCGGGTCCGCGACCGGCTGCTCGAACTCGGCCTGCTGCTCGCCTCCCGGGAGCACTCCGGGCACTTCGTCGCGGTGCATCCCGAAGCGAGCCTCGACCACCTGCTGCAGGCCCAGCACGAACAGCTCATCCGCCGCCATGAACGGCTGGTGCGGGCCCGAGCCCAGATCGGCGAGTTCGTCACCGACTACCTCGAGGGACGACCCGATCGCGGTGGCGTGGAGGTGCAGCGCATCGACAGTCCCGACCAGGCCCGCAGCGAGTTGCTCGCGATGGTGGGCCGGGCCGAACGGGAGGTGCTCACCCTGCACACCCGCCGCGGCCTGACGGCGGCACTGTCCAGCGACGTGCTACCGGCCGCGCTGCGGGCGCTGCGCCGTGGTGTGGTGATGCGCAGCGTCCTGCCCCGGGCGATCCGCCTGGACGAGCTCGGCGCCGGGTATGTGCGCACCGTCGCCGCCCACGGCCTGGTCGCGCGGGTCCTCGACGATCCGAGGCTGGACGCCACCACCGTCGACGGTCGGGTCGCGCTGGTCGGCCCGGGCGGTGGGCCCGGCCTCGGACGTGCCGGCGGGGCTGGCGGCGCCGGGAGTGTCGGGCCGGTGCTGCTGGTACGGGACCCGGAGCTGACCGCGGTCCTGCTCACCTTGTTCGAACAGGTCTGGGAGGCCGCCGAACCGCTGGCCGACGAGCCCGGGGCGGGCACTGTGTCACCGAGCGCGGACGACCGCCCGTCCGACTCCGAACGGCTGCTGTTACGGCTGCTCAGTCTCGGGGTGAAAGACGAGGCCGCGGCGCGTCATCTCGGTGTGTCCGTGCGCACAGTGCGCCGCATGATCGCGGATCTGATGTCCCGACTCGACGCGCGCAGCCGCTTTCAGGCGGGCACCCTGGCCGCCCGGCGCGGCTGGTTGTAACTGCTGGTTGTAGCGGCGCGACCAGGACAAACGGACCTCGCGTGGGCCAGGGCGCGGTGGCCGAATTGGTAATGCCTTGGCTGTAGCGGGGTTTGCTGTGGTTCTTGCGTTGCCTGGCAGTTGGCTGCCTGACAGTTTGCTGCCAGGCGGATTCCAGGACAGCGGCAACCGGTGGTCGCATGCTCTCGATGTGCCGAGTACTGACGAGTGTCGGTTCCGGCGTGCTTCCCCTGGTCACCGTCTGAGAGCGTCCGAGGAGCCACTCCGTGCCCGCAGTTGCCGGATCGCAGCCCGTTGTCACGACATCGGTCCCACCGACCCACCGGACCCTGATCGTCGCGAGGATGGACCCCGCCGACGCCCAGGCGGTGGCGCGGACCTTCGCCGAATCCGACGCGGGCGAGCTTCCCGGCATCGTGGGAGTCACCCGGCGTGAGCTGTTCGCGTTCCACGGGCTGTACTTCCACCTCATCGACGCGCCCACGGACGTCGCGCCCGCGGTGTCCGACGTGCGTGACCACCCGCTGTTCGTCGACGTGAACAACAAGCTGGAGCAGTACATCTCGGCCTACGACCCGCAGACCTGGCGCGGCCCGCGGGACGCGATGGCGCGCAGCTTCTACCAGTGGTCGGCGCCTCGGGACGCCTAGCCGACTGCGCGGACCGCCCCGCCCGGGCGGTGTGTCCGCCGCATCAGTGGCCCGCACCACCCGTCCCGGCGGCGGCCGGGCTCGGCCTCGGATCGGGCCCTCGTCAACCCCGGCTCCCGCTTCGCCCGGGTCTGTGCGCGCGGGCGCGCTCAGGGCACCGCCGTCCTGGCGGCAGCGCCAGTCCTGGCAACAGCGCCACCTGGCCAGCCGGCCCGGCCACAGGCCTCGTCATGGCCGGTGAGACAGGCCGGTCAGACAGCGCGGCGTCCCGGCTGGACATCGGCGTCCAGCCGGCCTGCGGACCCGAACCGGTCCGGTCGTGACGCCTGCCCCGAACATGGCTGCCCCGAACATGGCTGCCCCGAACATGGCTGCCCCGAACATGGCTGCCCCGAACATCGGCTCCATCGTACTGTCCGCGCTCACCACCGCTGCGGCGAGCGCAGGCCTGTCCCGCCCGTCCGGCGACGAGATCGCTCGTCGACGTGCCCCACGCCTCTCCCGCGCAACGTGGCGCGGGATCTGGGCCCGCGCGCCAGTGCGACCGGGCCGCCTGACACCCGCACGGCTCGCGTCCCAACCGCCCCACCAGTCCCAGCCCAGTACCCGGTATCGGACGGATCACACCTGCCCGGACCGGACAAAGCGAAGGAGCCCTGCTGTCATGCCGCCACAGTGGACCGCGCAGGACCTGTTCGACTTCCTGACCGAGCAGGCCGGACTGCCCCGCGAACACCCCGCCGACCTGGACGTGACCTTCGAGGACATCGGCCTGGACTCGCTTGCCTACCTGCAGCTGTCCGCCGAGGTCGCCGACCGCTTCGGCGTGGAGCTGCCGGCCGAGATGGCGCCGGACCTCACGCTCGCCCGGATCCTCGGCACGGTCAACGACGCCCTGAGCGAGCGCGAACCGGTCTGAGCCGTCCCGGCCTCGAGTCACCTTCCTGCGTTTCCGACATCCCCTCGACCTCGCGGAGCTGCTGTGAGCGGGCACACCGACAACTCGATCCTGATCAACGCCGATCTCGACACCGTCTGGACGATCACCAACGACCTGGCCTCCTGGCCGCAGCTGTTCACCGAGTACGCGTCGGTGGAGATTCTCGAAACGACCGGCAACACCTTCAAGTTCCGGCTGACGATGCACCCCGACGAGAACGGCACGGTGTGGAGCTGGGTCTCCGAGCGCACGCTCGACCCGGTCAACCACCAGGTGCGCGCCTACCGCGTCGAGACCGGACCGTTCGAGTACATGCACATCCACTGGACCTACACCCGCGAGGGCGCCGGCACCCGGATGCGCTGGGTGCAGGACTTCCGCATGCGCCCGTCCGCGCCCGTGGACGACGAGCAGATGACGAAGAACATCAACGCCAACACCCCCCGGGAGATGGCGGCGATCCGGAGCAAGGTCGAGCAGGCGGTGGCCGCCGGTTCGACGCCGGCGCCGACGCCGGTGCCGGCGCTCGCCGTCCCGGAACAGGTCTGAGGAGGACGACGGCGATGACCGCTCCCACGATCACCACCCCGAAGGTCCTGTGTATCCACGACGTGGCCCCCAACCGCCGCCGCGGCGGGGACATGCGCACCCTGCTCTCCCCGGCGACCGTCGGCTCCACCTCGGGCTTCTTCGGCACGCTGACCCTGGAACCGGGGGAGGTCGTGACCGAACACTGGCATCCCTACTCCGAGGAGTTCCTGTTCTGCGTGCGGGGGGACGTGACGGCCCGCCTCGACGGCCAGCACCACGCACTGGGCGCCGACCACGGCGTCTGCATCCCGATCGGGATGCGCCACCGCATCGTCAACACCGGTGAGCAGACCGCGTTCCTGGTGTTCCACCTGAGCCCGCTGGCGCCCCGGCCGAACCTCGGGCACGTGGACACCGAGGAGCTGCCCAACCCGCACGTGCCGCACACGCCCGTCATCCTGTCCGGCCCGCACGCCGACAGCCGGACCGGCGGACCGAGACCGTGAGCGAACCGCGGCAGGTGGCCATCACCGGCATCGGTGTGGTCGCCCCCGGGGGCGTGGGTCGCAAGGAGTTCTGGACCCTGCTGACCGACGGCCGGACGGCGACCCGCCGGCTGTCGTTGTTCGACCCGACCCAGTTCCGGTCCCAGGTGGCCGCCGAGTGCGACTTCGATCCGCGGGCGGCCGGCCTGTCCGCGCGCGAGGTCGCCCGCAACGACCGCTTCGTGCAGTTCGCGCTGGCCGCGGCCCTCGAAGCCGTCGAGGACAGTGGCCTGGACCTGCGCCGGACCAGTGGTGCGGACAGCGACATCGACGGCGACGTCGGCGCGGGCGACGGCGGCCGGGCGGGCCCGGCTGACGACGACGGCCCGGTGGTCGGGGTGTGCCTGGGCAGCGCGGTGGGGGCGACGACCCGGCTGGAGGACGAGTACGTCGTCGTCTCCGACTCCGGCCGGCTGTGGGAGGTCGACCCCCACTACGCCAGCTCGTTCCTCTACCACGCGCTCGTGCCCAGCTGCCTGGCCACCGAGCTCGCCCACCGGTTCGGCGCGCACGGCCCGGCGTCGGTGGTCTCCACCGGCTGCACGTCCGGGATCGACGCGGTCGGCTACGGAGCCCAGCTGATCGTCGATGGCGAGGCCGACATCGTGCTCGCCGGCGCGGCGGAGGCGCCGATCTCGCCGATCTCGGTTGCCTGCTTCGACGCGATCCGGGCCACCTCGGCGCGCAACGACGATCCCGAACACGCCTCGCGTCCCTTCGACGCCAGCCGCGACGGGTTCGTCATGGGCGAGGGCAGCGCGGTGTTCGTCCTGGAGGACGCCGACGCCGCCCGGGCCCGCGGCGCCCACATCTACGCACTGGTCGCCGGCTATGCCTCCCGGTCCAACGCGTTCCACATGACGGGGCTGCGTCCCGACGGCGTCGAGATGGCCGAGGCGATCCGGGTCGCGATGGACACCGCCCGCGTCGGCGGGCACGACGTCAACTACATCAACGCCCACGGCTCGGGAACCAAGCAGAACGACCGGCACGAGACGGCTGCGTTCAAACGGTCGCTGGGGGACCGGGCGTACGAGGTCCCGGTGAGCTCGATCAAGTCGATGATCGGTCACTCGCTCGGCGCGATCGGCTCGCTGGAGATCGCCGCGTGCGCGCTGGCCATCGAGAACGACGTCGTCCCGCCGACGGCGAACTGGTCCACCCGCGATCCGGAGTGCGACCTGGACTACGTCCCGAACATCGCCCGCGACCACCCCGTGGACGTCGCCCTGTCGGTCGGCAGCGGCTTCGGTGGGTTCCAGTCCGCCATCGTCCTGACCGGCCCGAACCGATGAGCGCCAGCGCACCGGCGCGCCCGACCTCCGCGGACACCCCCTCCGCCGCGGACGGGTCGGCTCCGGACACGGCGTCGGCCCGGCGGGTGCCGGGCACCGTGCGTCCGGTCGTCACCGGTCTCGGGATCGTCGCCCCCAGCGGGATCGGGGTTCAGGAGTACTGGGCGTCCACGCTGCGCGGCGAGCTGCGGGTGGCACCGATCACCCGGTTCGACCCGTCCCGCTATGACGCCCGGCTGGCCGGCCAGGTCACCGGCTTCGAACCCGAGGACCACGTCGACAAGCGGTACCTGGTCCAGACCGATCGCTGGACCTGGTTCGGCATGGCCGCCTCCCGCCTCGCCCTCGCCGACGCCGCCTACGATCCGGGCGACCACGAGCCGTACGCCACGGCGGTGGTTTTCGGCAGCGGGTCGGGCGGCAACGACTTCGGCCAGCGCGAGCTGGAACGGCTGTGGACCAGGGGTCGCACCGCCGTCAGCGTCTACCAGTCGATCGCCTGGTTCTACGCGGCGACCACTGGGCAGACGTCGATCCGACACGGCCTCAAGGGACCGTCCGGGGTGGTGGTCAGCGACGGCGCCGGCGGGCTGGACAGCCTTGCCCAGGCCCGCCGGGTCATCCGGCGCGGCACGTCGACGGTGCTCGCCGGCGGCGCCGAATCGGGCCTGACGCCCTATGCGCTGACCTGCCACCTGTCCAGCGGCCGGGTCAGCACGGCGGCCGAGCCCGCCGCCGGTTACAAGCCGTTCGACCTGCACGCCCGCGGCTACCTGCCCGGGGAGGGCGGGGCGACGCTGGTCGTCGAGGACCCGGCCGCCGCAGCCAGGCGGGGTGCCCCCCACGTGTACGGCGAGATCGCCGGATATGCGGCGACCCACGACGCCGCCGGGCATGCCCGCACGGCGCCGGACGGCCGCTGGCTGGCCGTCGCGATGCGCCGGGCTCTCGCGGACGCGGGCGTCGACCCGGACGAGGTCGACGTGGTGTTCGCCGACGGCGCCGGCTCGCCCGACCTCGACGCGCAGGAGGCGGCGGCGATCCGCGCCGTGTTCGGCGCGCGGCCGGTCCCCGTCACCGCCCCGCAGGGCCTGGTGGGACGGCTGTGCGCCGGCGGCTCCGCGCTGTCGGTGGCCGCCGCGCTGCTGGCGATCCGCGACGGCGTGATCCCGGCCGTCGGCAACCTCGACACCCCCGACCCGGCCCACGGCCTGGACCTCGTGCGCGACCCGCGCCCGGGTGTGGTCCGCACGGCCCTGGTCAACGCCCGGGGCTACGGCGGGTTCAACAGCAGCCTCGTCGTGCGCGCCGTTTCGCCGACCTGACCACCCGATTCATCCACGTCCCGACACCAGAACGCACCCCCAGCGCACCACCGAGGAGACGAGTCAACGATGTTCCCAGACCTGGCCGGGCGACGCGCCCTGGTCACCGGCGGCACCCGCGGGATCGGCCGTGAGGTCGTGCTCGGCCTCGCCCGGGCCGGCGCGACCGTCGTCGTCGGCCACCAGCGCCAGACCGAGGAGGCCGAGAGCCTGCGCCGCGAGCTCAAGGACACCGGCGGCGACCACCTGCTCGTCCAGGCCGACGTCGCCGACCCCGCCCAGATCGGCGAGCTGCTCGAGGCCACCGGCACCCACCTCGGCGGCCTCGACATCGTCGTCAACAGCGTCGGCACGATCAGCCACGTCCCGTACGCACAGCTGCCGCTGGAGGCGTGGACCCAGGTCCTGGCCACCAACCTCACCGCGACCCACCTGGTCACCCAGGGGGCGCTGGCGCTGCTCGGCGACGCCGGCTCGGTGGTCAACATCGGCTCCGGGGCGGGCCTGGTCGGCGTGCCGCTGCGCGCCCACTACACCGCGGCGAAGACCGGCCTGATCGGCCTGACCCGGTCGCTGTCCAAGGAGTTGGGCAGCCGCGGGATCCGGGTGAACCTGGTCTCGCCGGGCGTCATCGAGACCGACCAGGCGTCCGGTATGCCCGACGCGGCACGCGCGGCCTACACCAACCGCATCCCGCTCGGTCGCCTCGGCGAGGCCCACGAGGTCGCCGCGGTCGTGCTGTTCCTGGCCAGCGACGTGTCGTCCTACGTCAACGGCGCCACCTTCACCGTGGACGGAGGCATCTGATGGCCGCGGAACCGCCGTTTCGGATCATGCTGACGATGCGGATCCATCCTGGTCGTGAGGCCGAGTTCGAGCAGACCTGGCTCAACATCGGCGACGGGATCACCTCGCATCCGGCGAACCTCGGCCAGTGGCTGGTGCGCTCCCAGGACGAACCCAGCACCTACTACATCATCAGCGACTGGGTGAACGAGGAGCTCTTCCGCGCGTTCGAGCTCAGCGAGGGCCATCTGACCCACCGCCAGATCCTGCATCCGCTGCGGGCCAGCGGGTCGATGGTCACCGGGTCCGTCCTGGCGCACCTCACGGGCACGGCCGCCCAGCCGCTGCCCGCGGCAGGCTAGCGCCATGGTGGACGAGGGTGCCGCGCGGGTGCGGGTGATGCTCTGGGCGGTCGATCCGCCGGGCGATCCCGGTGCGGTCGAGCGGGCCTACCACGAGATCAGCTCCAAGCTGGTCGGCACGCCCGGCCTGCTGGGCAACACCCTGCAGCGTTCCGCGGCCGAGCCGGCGCGGTACGCCGTGATCAGTGTGTGGTCGAGCATGGCCGAGTTCAGCACGTGGGAGCAGGGGGCGAACCACCGCGGGACGACCTCGCCGCTGCGCCCCCTGCAGGACCCCGATCGCCGTCCGGCGATCTACACCGAGGTCGCCGCCTACGGCCCGCAGGGCCCGTTCGACCCGGCACCACCCGCCTGACCGACCGGGTCCG
Organism: Frankia sp. R82; assembly: GCF_023716925.1. Lineage (GTDB taxonomy): Bacteria > Actinomycetota > Actinomycetes > Frankiales > Frankiaceae > Frankia. The sequence goes on along the minus strand of NZ_JAMQQG010000302.1, from coordinate 20,524 downwards.
GGCAGCCACGGAGCCCCCTTCGCCAGCTGCCCGGACCCGACGGGTCCTTCACCTCGCCGGCCCGCCGGTGGCCGCCCAGGGGCGTCCGGCGATGGTCGGTTGCTGATCCCGGTTCTTGTCGGGCCCACCGACCACGCATCGAGCCACGGCCCGCGGCCGTCCCGTTCGGCCGTCCCGTTCGGCCGTCCCGTTGATCGCCGAGAGGCCGAGGTCGACACCTGGCGACACCGGTTGGTGGCGGTTTGTGGGCGCGGTGTACAAATGCGCGGTCTGTCCTGCGCCGGCTGGTGTCCGGCGGACGGTCGGTGCGCGTCCGCCCCGGGATGCGCAGGGGGGAGCGGCATGCCGGACTCGTCGGCACTGGACGTCCTGATCGGTCTCGCGCTGCTGTTCGCCGCCTTCAGCCTGGCGGTTTCCAGGATCAACGAGGCCGTGCTCGGCGTGCTCCACTACCGGGAACGCCGCCTGGAGACCGCCCTGCGCGGTCTGCTCGGCGTCCCCGCGGGTGGTGCGGGTGAGGCGGAGAACCGCCCCGGCGATCTCGTCGCACGGCTGTTCGACGGGCCGCTGCGGATGCTGCGTGCCGGCGGGCACGAGGATCTCTCGGCGCAGACCGGCCCCGACCTGGCCGACGATCCGCCCACCGGGGGAGGCTGGGCGGCCGTGCGCCGGGCCCGCCGGCTGCGGCTGCCGTCCTACGTGCCCTCCACGATCTTCGCCGAGGCCCTCGTCGACCTGGTGGATCCGCCCGCACGGGCCATGCTCGGCCAGCTGCGCCCCGAGGCCCTCCCGTCCGACGTGCCGGACGAGCAGCGTGCCGCCTACCTCACCGCCTACCAGGCGGCGACCACCTCCCTGGACGAGTCGACCGCCGCGGCGCTGCTGGCCGCGACCCCGGCGCGGTACACCGCCGGCCGAATGATCGCCACGACCCTGGTCTCCGCGGTCGGGCACGATCCGGTGCCGACCCTCGAGCAGGGCCTGGCCGCCCTGCCACCGTCCGCGGCGAAGACCGCTCTGACCGCCGCGGTGGTGCGGGCCCGCGGCGATCGCGACAAGGTCGTCGCCGAGCTCGCCGGCTGGTACGACCAGGCGATGGACCGCCTCTCCGGCTGGTACCGGCGGCGGATCGCGGTGTTCCTGCTGGGCTACGCCATCGTGCTGGCCGCCGCGTTCAACCTCGACACCATCGGCATCGCCCGCGCCCTGTGGCAGGACGGCCCCGTCCGCGAGGCCGCCGTCACCGCAGCCCGGGCGACCCTGGACGACCGGACCCCGGCCGACCCCTCGTCGGCTGCGTCCGGCACCCCCGACCCGGCCACCTCGGCTGGTTCGGCCAGGACGTCCGGTGCCTCGTCCGATCCGGCTGGCTCGTCCGCGGGGTCCGGCGATTCGACCGATCCGGCTGGTTCGCCTTCGTCGTCCTCGGCCGCCGCCGAGGGCGTGGTGCCCGCGACGGAGGAGGCGGTTCGCGCGGTGCGGGACGCCTCCGGGCTCGCCCTGCCCATCGGCTGGGTGCGGGCCAGCGACGGCCGTGATGATCCCCGGGAGGTCCCGGACTCCGTGTCCGGCTGGCTGCTGAAGATCCTCGGCATCGCCCTGGCCTGCTTCGCCCTCACCGCGGGCGCCCCGTTCTGGTTCGACCTGCTTGGCCGGCTGGTGAACATGCGCTCCACCGGTCCGAAGCCGCGCTCCACCACCAGCTCCTGACCGGCCACGGGCTGGCTGCCGGCAACCGGCCGGGCCTGGGCGGAGGGAGAGTGCCGGTGCGCCGTCCATGAATGTTTCCGGTCGTGGTCGTGGTCGTGGTCGTGGTCGTGGTCGTGTGCTGGTGCTGGTGCTGGTGCTGGTGCTGGTGGGGTGGCTGCGAGCACCCCGTCCGGAGCGCCGGGTCGCTACCGGCTAGACCTGGGTAGCTATCGGTCACCGGCGACCGACATCTGGCGACTGGTATTACGTACCGTGACTAATATTGCCTCGCGGGTCGGGATAATCTCGGGCGTGTCGATCAAGAGGGTCCTTCTACAGGGTTGATCGCGCAATTTTGTCCGTTTCGTCCTTACGGAAGGACCCGTCTGCTCCGCTGGAGCGTCGGCGTCGACAACGGCCTGTGACGGCGATGGGGTCGGCCGTCGAGATCTGTCTCAACGGGGCAACATGACATCGGGCGGTGTCCGGGAAACTCCGGAGAGCACCCAGGGATGGTCGTCGACGCTTCGCCGTCCGGCGACGTCCTGGCCGACAGGTCGGCGGCAGCTACCAGCAGCGACGAATGTCTGTGCAGACAGCTGCCAGTGCACTGGTCATGAACATCCGTGGACGGCGCACTAGCGTGGTGGGCGTGAGTCTCCTTGCGCCCGAGGCGGCCCTTGCCGCGCTGCAGGCGGATCCCGAGGTGTTCAGCCCGCTCGACGAGCAGCCGATACTGGTGGTCGACGCCGGTGCACCGGGTGCGTCGCGGGTGGCCGAGCGCGGTCGACACCTGCCGTGCGTGCTGGTCGGGGTCGCCGCGGACCTGCGACGGGTGCCCGCCGAGATCGGCGCGGCCGGCTTCGACATCCTGTTGACCGACGAGCCGGGGGCGCCGCGGCCGTGGGTCAGCGCCCCCGGTGGTCTGGACGCGGCGCTTGACGTGCTGAGGACCGTGGTCGCGACCCGTCCGTTCGCGTCGGTGGCTCTGGTACAGCTGCTCCGGCTCAGCTGCCAGGGGGACATCCGGGACGCGGTGGTGGCCGAGTCGTTCGCCTACTCGGCGTTGCAGGCCGGCCCCGAGTTCGCCGCCTGGTTGGACGACCACCGCCGTCGACGGGCCGCCCGTGTGCACCAACGGTCCGCCCCGCCATCGCGGGTCGACCCGTCGGCGCCACCAGCCTCGTCGGCGCAAACCGTCCCGTCGGCGCATCCGGCGCAACCGATCCAACCGGCCCAACCGGCGGTGCTGGTGGAGCGGGAAGGGTCAGTGCTCACCGTGGTTCTGAACCGGCCGGGGCGGCACAACGCGGTCAACACCGACCTGCGCGACGGGCTGGTGGCCGCGTTCCGGCTGGCGGCCCTCGACGACGCTCTGACGGCGATCCGGCTGGCCGGTGCCGGGCCGTCCTTCTCCAGCGGCGGCGATCTCACCGAGTTCGGTTCGTTGCCCGACCCCGGACGGGCGCACGCGGTGCGCACCAGCCGTAGCATTCCGCTGAACCTGCTGGCGTCCGGGGTGCCGGCGACCGCCTACGTCCATGGGCTGTGCATCGGTGCGGGGGCGGAACTGCCCGCGTTCTGCACCCGGGTCGTGGCCGCGCCGGACGCGACGTTCCGGCTGCCGGAGATCGCGATGGGGCTGGTGCCGGGAGCCGGCGGCACCGCCAGCCTGCCGCGGCGCGTCGGTCGGCACCGGGCCGCCCACCTGATTCTCAGCGGCCAGCCCATCGGCGCCGACCAGGCGCTGGCCTGGGGACTCGTCGACGCGATCGAGCCCCGCCACGGCATGCCCGCCGCCGACATCTGACGGTCGTCGCGGCCGATGGACGTCCCGGGCTGACGGCCACGGCGGGCCGCTGGACGGCACGGGCTGCCGGCGGGAGGGCGGGGGTACCGCCGGTACGGGATGGGAGTGGGTCCGGGCACGGCGCGGTCGGTCCCTCGACGCGCTCGCCATCGCGGCGGTGGCCGCCGCGCCGTGCCTGGCTGGCTTCGACCCGATCCCTCCACGGGTCGTAGCCGTCTGTGTCGGGCGGTTGCGGTGCTGGCAGAACGTCCGCCGGCCCGACCGCTGCCAGCTGGCTCGTCCAGTCGTCCGCCCGGTTCGAGTCTGCCCGCTCCGTCCTGCGCGCCCCAGAGCCGACCGGGCGTCCGACCGCCGGTCGATGGGTCCTCCGCGCGGCGGTCCCAGGGCCTGCGTCGACGGGCCGTTCGACTCTGGCGGCAGGCGCGCCGCAGGTCACCCGACCGCACGTCGGACGCGTCGTCTGCCCCGGCGTCCCGCCGCTCGTCCGCCGGGCGATGGTCGGCGGTGGTGGCGACGGGAGCGGGCCGGTGATCCCTGGCTGGGGGCGGGCACCGAGGTGTCCGCGCGGGACAACTTCCGCCCGACTTCGGCCGAAGTCAACCCGGTTTCATTATGATGAAGTGATTGTTTCCGTCGCTGGTGACCGGCTTGGTCCGGCGATGCCCGTCTGGTGGCGGGTATGGGCCGGTAGTCTCGGTCTGGAAGAACTGGGCTGATCGGCGAGGGCCGTCGCCGCCCCACCCGGGGTATGTATGGAGCGACATCGCGGAACAGACCAGATCGTTAACAGTCCAGATCGCTTGCTGACGAAGCGCCAAACGAGACGTGAGGGCCGGGCAACGGTGGGTGCGCCACTGCTGGTGGACGATGCGGATCTTTCGGTGAAGACCCTGGGTCCCTGCCGGATAGATTCGCCACTGCTACCCCTGCTGGGTGAGCGTCCCACCACACAGCACTACATCGACGAGTCGGACAAGGTCCTCTACGACGACACGACGTCGATGATCGCGGCTCGCAAGGTCGGTCTGGATGCCTTGCCCGGGTTCGAACCCGCCGGGCCGCGGCGGAAGATCTACTTCGATCCGTCGAAGACCCGGGTCGGGATCGTGACCTGCGGGGGTCTGTGCCCAGGCCTGAACAACGTGATTCGCGGTCTGGTGCTGGAGCTGACCTCGCACTACCGGGTCCGGCGCATCGTCGGATTCCGTAACGGGTATCAGGGTTTCATCGCCCGTTACGGATATGACGTGGTCGACCTGACTCCCGAGAGTGTCGCCAGCATCGACAACGACGGTGGCACGATTCTCGGTAGTTCCCGCGGCCAGCAGGATCCGGGTGAGATCGTCGACTGCCTGTCCCGGATGAACATAAATATTCTCTTTGTCATCGGTGGCGACGGCACGCTGCGCGGTGCGAAGGAGATCTCCCGGGTCGCCGCCGAGCGCGGCGAGAAGATCGCGGTCGTCGGCATCCCGAAGACCATCGACAACGACATTCCCTACATCGACCAGAGCTTCGGTTTCCAGACCGCGTTCGGCAAGGCCGCCGAGTCGATCCAGGTCGCCCACGCCGAGGCGACGTCCGCGCCCGGTGGCATGGGCGTCGTCCGGCTGATGGGTCGACACTCCGGGTTCATCGCCTGCTACGCCACGCTCGCGAAGAGCAACGCGGACGTCGTGCTCATCCCCGAGCTGCCCTTCAAGCTCGAGGGCGAGGACGGCCTGCTCAACCACCTGCGCCGGCGGATCTTGGAACGCGGCCACGCCGTGGTCGTGGTCGCCGAGGGCGCCGGCCAGGAACTCATCACCGACCAGCCGCAGTCGGCGGACGCGTCCGGCAACCGCAAGCTGCACGACGTCGGCCAGGAACTGTCCCGGCGGATCAAGGAGTACTTCGACCTTGAGGGCGTCGAACTGAACCTCAAGTACATCGACCCCAGCTACGCGATCCGCAGCGTCCCGGCCAACCCGTACGACAGCGTCTACACGATCCGGCTGGCGCATGCCGCCGTGCACGCGGCGATGTCCGGGCGCACCGAGATGGTGGTCGGCCGCTGGCGGCGCCGCTTCATCCACATTCCGATCGGGCTCGCGGTCAGCCAGCGCAACCAGGTCGACCCGGCCGGCGACCTGTGGATGTCCGTCCTCGAGGCCACCGGCCAGCCCCCTCGCTTCGAGTAACGGCCGTCGCCCCTCCCCGTGGCGGTGCGCAGCCACCGATCGACTGTTGTCTCGGCGGGCGATCCAGGCGGCGACCTCGACGTGCCGGACTCCGCCCAGCCCGCCCACGTCGTCGCGGGACTCCCTCAGGCCTGCGGCGAGCCCCGTTTCCCGGACAGCCGCGTAGCGGGGCGCGGATCGGTAGGGGGTACCGGTTGGCGCGGGTCAGGATCCAGGGTCACCGGACGGAGACGGGGTTCGGTCGAGTCGGTCGAGCAGGCCCGCCCGCACCGCCGGCCACTCCGCGACGGTGATCGAGTAGTAGGCGGTGTCGCGGGCGGAGCCGTCCGCGCCGAGCATGTGGGCCCGCCGCACGCCCTCGAAGTGGGCGCCGAGGCGTTCGATCGCGGCTCGTGAACGCGCGTTGCGCACATCCGTCTTCAGGCACACCCGTAGCGTCGACCAGACGGTGAACGCGTGCTCGAGCAGCAGCAGCTTCGCCTCGGTGTTGATCGCCGTGCGCTGCGCCGCGGCGGCGAGCCAGGTGTGGCCGATTTCGGCGACCGAGGGCAGCTCGGACTCGGCCGCCGCGGAGTCGTCCGGGTACACGTTCGCCTCGTCGAGGCCGTCCCGCGGTGTCGGGCGCCAGAACCCTAGGTCGAAAAACCGTGTCGCGCCGACGATCGGCCCGTCGTCGAGGCGGCGGATGACCAGGGGGACCGCGAGGCCCAGGGCGCGGTCGGCGAGGGCGGTTGACACGTAGCTGCGCATGGCCGGATCGGAGTCCGGCACCCAGGTGAAGGTGAACGAACGGCGGTCCGCGGACGCGGCGCGCAGCAGGTCGCCGCAGTGCTCGGTGCGCAGCGGCTCGAGGCGGACATGCCGTCCCGTCAGGACCGGTCGCGTCCACTCGCCGGACATGGTCGTCATGGCATGAGCATGGCAGCCTGGTCAGCACCTGCACGGTAAGGGGCATCTGTCGGGTGCGCGACGTGATCGCCCGCAGGACCCGTCCGGGATGGGACGTCCGTCCGGCCGCGGCGGTCCGACCGGGCCGGCCGGCCGGCCGTCAGGGGTCGGCGGGCCGTCGGATGGAGGCCGTCCGTCAGGGCGACGGCAGGACGTCGCGGAGGATCGCGGCGACCTGGTCGACCTCGAGCAGGAAGCCGTCATGGCCGCGGTGCGAGTGGATGCGTCGCAGCGGTACGCCGGTCAGGTCGGCGAGCTCCTGTTGCAGGCGGATCGGGTACAGCCGGTCCGAGTCCACGCCGGCGATCGTGAACGGCACCGGGCAGGCGCGCAGGGCCGCGGCGTAGCCACCGCGGCCGCGGCCGACGTCCTGGGTCATCATCGCTCGGGTGAGGGTGACGTAGCTGCCCGCGTCGAACCGGCGGACCAGCCGGTCGGCATGGTGGTCCAGGTAGGAGACGACCTCGAACGCGCCGTCCGGCTGCACGCGGGCGGCGAACCGGGCCTCGAGCTCGGCCTCGCTGCGGTAGCTGACCTGGGCCATCCGCCGGGCCAGGCCCAGCCCGAGCTGCGGGCCCGGCAGCTGGGGAGGTCCGTCCAGCTGGTGGTAGTCACCGCCGCGCCAGCCGGGGTCGTCGGTGATCGCCTGCAGCTGGACCGCGTACAGCCCGATCTGCTCGGCGGTCGCCACCGCGCCGCAGGCCAGCACGACCACGCGGTCGACCCGTCCCGGGTGGCGCACGGCCCACTCCAGCGCCCGCATCCCACCCATCGACCCGCCGACGACCGCGGACCAGCGCCGGATCCCGAGCGCGTCGGCGAGGGCCGCCTCGACGTCGACCTGATCGCCGATCGTCACCTCCGGCCAGCGGGAACCGAAGGGCCGTCCGTCCGGCGCCCGACTGGCCGGACCGGTGGTGCCCTGGCAGCCGCCGAGCACGTTGGGCGCGACGACGAACAGCCGCTCGGTGTCCAGCGCCCGCCCGGGCCCGATCAGCCCGTCCCACCAGCCCGGGCCCGGATGCCCCGGCCCGGCCGGACCGGCGGCGTGACTGTCGCCGGTCAGCGCATGCAGCACGAGCACCGCGTTTCCCGCGGCGGCATCAAGGCGCCCCCAGGTCTCGTAGGCGACGCCGACCTGCGCCACGACACCGCCGCGCTCCAGGTGCAGTGGCCCCGGCAGCCGGGCGAAGCGGCGGTCGCCGACCGGGTCGACGCCGGCCCGCCACGCACCGGACACCGGCGGGTCAGGGCTTGGCGGCACGGAACCCGGCGTCGAGGTCGGCGAGGATGTCGTCGATGTTCTCGATGCCCACCGACAGGCGGATCAGGTCGGGGGTCACCCCGGCCGCGGCCTGCTCGGACTCGGTGAGCTGCGAGTGGGTCGTCGTCGCCGGGTGGATGATCAGCGAGCGGACGTCGCCGACGTTGGCGAGGTGGCTGAACAGCTCGACCCCGTCCACGAACGCGCGGCCCGCCGTCGCCCCACCCGCGATGCCGAACGACAGGATCGCCCCGGCCCCGCGAGGCAGCACCTGCTGCGCCCGGGAGTACCAGCGCGACGAGGGCAGGCCCGGGTAGGCGACCCAGGTGACCTCGTCGCGCGCCTCGAGCCACTCGGCGACCCGCTGGGCGTTCGCGGTGTGCCGCTCGATCCGCAGCGACAGCGTCTCCAGGCCCTGCAGCAGCAGGAACGCGTTGAACGGCGAGATCGCGGCGCCGATGTCGCGCAGCAGCTGCACCCGGGCCTTCGCGATGTACGAGCCGTGCCCGAGCGCGTCCCAGTAGACCAGCCCGTGGTAGCTCGGGTCCGGCGTGGTGAAGGTCGCGAACCGGCCGGAGGCGCCGTAGTCGAACCGTCCACCATCGACGATCACTCCACCGATGGCCGTGCCGTGCCCGCCGATGAACTTCGTCGCCGAGTGCACGACGATGTCCGCGCCGTGCTCCAACGGACGGTACAGGTACGGCGTCGCCAGGGTGTTGTCGACGAGCAGCGGCACGCCGTGGGTGTGCGCCACCTCGGCGATGCCGGCCGTGTCGAGGATGTCGCCGCGCGGGTTACCGATCGTCTCGCCGTAGAACGCCTTCGTGTTCGGCCGGACGGCGTCGCGCCAGGCGCCGAGGTCGTCCGGATCGTCGACGAAGCTGACCTCCACCCCGAGCTTGGGCAGCGTGTAGTGGAACAGGTTGTACGTGCCGCCGTACAGGCTCGACGAGGAGACGACATGATCCCCGGCCTGCGCCAGGTTCAGGATGGCCAGCGTCTCCGCCGCCTGGCCGGACGCGGTCGCGAGCGCGCCGATGCCGCCCTCGAGCGCCGCGACGCGCTGCTCGAACACGTCCTGGGTCGGGTTCATGATCCGGGTGTAGATGTTGCCCGGCTCGCCGAGCGCGAACAGGGCCGCGGCGTGGTCGGTGTCGCGGAAGACGTAGCTCGTCGTCTGATAGATCGGCACGGCCCGGGCGCCGGTGGTCGGGTCGGGCTGCGCGCCCGCGTGGATCTGCTGGGTCTCGAACGACCAGCCGTCGGAGCTCATCTGGCTGACTCTCCCCGTGTCGGTGATGCACTGGTTCATCCGGTCTGGCGGGACATGGCGCCGGGGTCGGATGGCTGGGCTACTGGCTGGACTGGCGTGGGCCTCGTCCGGCGGAACCGGACAGTTGGGCCACCGGCCGGGTTGACCTGGATCTCGGCCGGCGGAGCCGTCGCCGGGTCCCGAGGTGCGGCCGGCGCGCCGCGGCCCCGTCACCCCGTTACCCCTGGATGGACATCGGCGTTGGACGAAGGCCGACCCGGCCTGTTTCGACGTCTTCGCGCGGCGGACCCGCCAGCGCGGGCGGCGCGGTGGACCCGTCAGTGGGCTGTTGACCGGTCAGTGGGCGGCGCGGTGGAGGCCACCGGTCGAACGTGACCCGTGGGTGGTGGCCGCGTCGAGGGACGGGCAACCCGGACAACATCGCAGGTCGGCCGGCCACTGGTGCGGGCGTCCCGCCGGTGACCTCACGTTTTCGACGCTAGCAGCGCCGGTGGCGTTTGTCTGCGTTCGGGGTGGCCATCCGTAGCCCGCGTGTCACACCGCTGCAACATTCGCCGCCCCGTCCCATCCTGTCCCCCGTCGGCCCACGGTCCCATCCATCCGTGACGGTCGAAACGGATGGAAGGGGCGGAGGACGCGTAGGTGGGACCGCGGAAATCATTCCTTGTCGGATGCGGATTGTCGGGATGCGGAAAATGCGGGGCTGGGGCGTGTCGGTGGGTCAGTGGTCGGCGCTGGGGATGCCGGCCAGTTCGGAGTGCAGGCCGGCGCGGGTGGCGAGTTCGACGGCCAGGTCCCGGGCCTGGGGAAGTACCGCGGCGATGTCGGTGGTCAGGATCCGGGCGTCGGCCACGATCCGTTCGCCGTCGACCCAGACACCGGCGATGTCGCGGGGACCGGCGCAGTACACGACCGCCTGGTAGGGGTCGTGGACGAAGGCCATCGACGGGCTGGCCTCGGCGAACAGCACCAGGTCGGCGGCCTTGCCGACCTCGAGGCTGCCGATGGTGTCCTCCAGGCCGAGGGCGCGGGCGCCACCGAGGGTGGCCATCCGCAGCACCGCCGGCGCGGAGAGGATGTCGGCCTGCTGGTGGTGCACCTTCTGCAGCAGCGCGGCGGCCTTGACGGTCTCGAGCATGTTCTGTGAGTCGTTGCTGGCGGCGCCGTCCACGCCGAGGCCGACCGGTACCCGCTCGCGCAGCAGCCGGGGGACCTGGCAGACCCCGCTGGCGAGGATCATGTTGGAGATCGGGCAGTGCGCGACGGCGACCTCGTGTCGGCGCAGCAGGGCGATGTCGGCGTCGGAGAGCCAGACGCAGTGGGCGGCCACCGTCTGGGCGTCGAGCAGGCCCAGGCTCGCCGCGAACTCGATGGAGCTGGCCCGGCGGCTGGTGCGCGACGCCGTGACCTCCTCGCGGACCTCGTGCAGATGGACGTGCAGGCGGGGCACGTCGGCGAGCAGGGAGCGGGTGGCGGCCAGCAGGGCGTCGCTGCTGGCCGGAACCGTCGCCAGACCGACCCGGAAGCGGGTCCGCCGGGACCGCTCAGCCGCCTCGGCCAGGGCGTGGTGCTCGGCGAGGATGCGGTCGACGGGCCGGGCGTGCGGCAGATCGGACGGGCCGAAGGAGACGTCACCGCGGATCCCGACCTGGTCCAGAGCGTCGACGACCCCCGGGGTGACCGGGGCCGTCCCCGGTGCGGAGCAGAACATGTCGGCCGCCGTGGTCACCCCGGACAGGGCCAGCTCGGTCGCCTTGAGCAGGGTGCCCACGTAGGCCATCTCGCGGGTCAGCACATCCTCGATCGGTTCGACCACATGGACGAACCACTCCCACAGGGTGTGGGTCTCGCCGATCCCGGTGACCAGGCCCTCGGAGAAATGTCCGTGGCTGCTGACCAGACCGGGGATGAGGATTCCGCCACCGTCGCCGAGGACCGGCAGGTCCGGGAAGCGGGCCCGGACGGTCGCGTCGTCGTCGACGGCGGCGATCCGCCCGTCCACGACCGCGACCGCCCCGTCACGCACCTGGCCCTGCGCACCCATCGTCAGCACGTGACGCGCGCGCAGCACGAACCCCCCGCGCGCGGCGGCGACGGACGCGGGTGCCGTGACGGCGGCGACGGGTGCCGCCGTGGTGCCGGCTGGGCGTGGCGTGTCGGTGGACCCGGCGACGGTGGCGGAATCGATCACTTCAGTCCAATGCTCGCGTTCAGGTAGGTGTTGGTGAATAGTGCCGAGGGGGTCAGCCCGCTCTTGACCGGCTTCTTCTGGCCGGCGTAGATCGGCGTCAGGATCTGGATCATCCGGTCCACCCGGTGGGAGTCCATGTCCCCGATCGTGCTGTTCGATCCGTTGGACACCAGGCCGCGGTCCTTCATCGCCTGGACGGCGTAGGCGGCGAGGCCGGGGGAGTAGCTCCAGACCGAGGCCTTGTCGGCCTTGACCGCCGCGATGATCAGATCGTTGGCCGGCCTGGGGTTGGCCATGAAGTCGGCCTGCGAGGTCTGGACGATCGGCACGAGCTTGCGCAGGCACGGGGCCAGCGTCTTCTCGTCCCCGCTGCGGATGGCCAGCGCCTGCCCGTACACCGGGTAGCCGGTGTCGTTGACGAGCTGGAGGTTCACGTCGTAGCTGTGCCCGTCGCCCAGTTCGTGCTGGTAGATGTAGGGCTCGGAGGTGGCGAAGCCGGCCTCGGCCACCTTGCCGTCGGCGGAAACCCAGCGTGACGGCGAGCCGTCGTAGCTGCCGTCCACCTGGCCCTGGCGCAGGATGCCCGCGCCGAGCAGGTACTGCATGTAGGAGTCGGTCTCGTAGTAGAGGACCTTGGTGTCCGACTGCCCGAGGTCCACCAGGGTGGTGAAGTTCGGGTAGACCTTCTTGTCCCACATTATCATCATGGGGCTCACGTCGAACGGTGCGTACACCGCCTTGGTGGGCTGGGACCTCGAGTTCTGGATCGACTCGTCTGTCGACACGATGCCCAGTGTGATCGACTTGTCCACGTACATGTGCGCGCTGACCTGCTCGGAGCCGATCGCCGGGCCACCGTAGCGGACCTCGATGTTGACTCCGGTGTCCTTGCCGCCGGACACCAGTGATCCGGTGATCCGCTTCTTGGCGGTGTCGATCCTGCGGTCCGGGCCGAGCAGGTTGTAGAGGTAGCCGTACTCGGACTCGGCGAACCAGTCGGTCTGTACCACGACCGTCGACGGGCAGTCCCCGCGCAGGTCGAGCGCGCTGCCGGAGGCCGCGGCCGGGGCCGCGGACGTCCCCTCGCCGGAGGACGAGTCGGAGCCCGACGTGTCCCCGCTGCATGCCGCCAGGGTGAGCACCAGCGCCGCGGAGGCGGCAAGGGTCACACCCCGCTTCAGTCGTCCCATTTCGCTCCTAGTTCTGGAGGGTCCGCCGGGAACCCTCGGGGGTGACACGGTTCCGCTCGCGACCGACCCGCCGTCGAAGCGAGGCGGCGAGATCGCCGCGGCCGCCGCGGAGTCAGGGGGTCTCGGCGCCGTACCAGCGACCGGTGACCAGCCGGCTCAGCCAGCCGAAGAACACGAACACGACCACTCCCAGCAGGGAGGCGAGAATGACCGCCCCGAACAGCTGCTGGGAGAGCAGTCGCGCCCGGTACAGGTCGATCAGCACGCCGATGCCGGGATCGCCCTGCTTGAAGAAGAAGTCGCCGACGACCGCGCCGACCACCGACAGGCCGGCCGAGACCTGGAACCCGGCGAAGGTCGCCGGCATCGCGGCGGGCAGCTGGAGCGAGACCAGCCGCCGCCACCGGGAGATCCGGTGCATCCGGAACAGGTCGAGCATGCCCTGGTCCACCGACTGCAGGCCGAACAGGGTGCTGCTGATCACGGGGAACAGGGCGATCAGGACGCACACGACGACCCGGCTGAAGAACCCGTAGTCGAACCAGAACCCAATCAGGGGAACCATCGCCAGGGTGGGAATCGTCTGTAGGACCACCGCGTACGGGTAGACCGACTTCTCCACCCAGCGGGCCTGGCTCATGGCGATGGCGATGGCCATCCCCAGCACGATCGACACACCCAGCCCGATCAGCGCCACCTTGGTCGACAGCCACAGCCCACGCAGCAGCTGCTCCAGGTTGTCGAGATCGAGGAAGGCCACCCGGACCACCGAGTCGGGGCTGGGCAGCAGGAACCGGCGGTCCGGGTCGAGTACGACGAGACTCACGAAATACCAGATGCCGAGAATGATCGCGAACAGGACCAGTGGCGCCAGCAGATCACGCCAGGTTGTCGGTGGGCGCCCGGCCCGCAGCAGCTGCGCGACCCGGCGGGCGCGTGACCTGCTGCTCATACGCCGCCCCCGTCGCCCCCGTCGCGCAGCCGGTGTGACACCGCGGCCGCCAGGCGGGTGAACGCGGGGTCAAACCGCAGCTCGGACGAGCGTTGCGGGCCGAACGGCACCTCGAACTCGGCGATCACCCGGCCGGGGCGCGGGGACATCACCAGGATCCGGGTCGACAGGTACACGGCTTCGGCCACCGAGTGCGTCACGAAGATCGCTGCGCGGAACCGGCGTTGGGTGAACAGCTGCAGCACCTCGTCGCCGAGGCGCTCCCGGGAGATCTCGTCCAGGGCGCCGAACGGTTCGTCCAACAGGAACAGGTCCGGCGACAGGGTGAGGGAGCGGGCCAGCGACACGCGCATCCGCATCCCACCGGACAGCGCGCGGGGGCGGTGGCGTTCGAACCCCCGCAGACCCACCAGGTCGATGAGCTCGCTGGCCCGGGGCAGGTACTCGGCCTTGGGTAGACCGGTCAGCTCGGCCAGCATCTCCACGTTGCGCCGCACGCTGCGCCAGGGCAGCAGGGTGGGATCCTGGAAGACGTAGCCGGTGCGCTCGGCCGTGGCCCGCACCGTGCCGGAGGACGGCGGGGTCAGCCCGGAGGCCAGCCGCAGCAGCGTGCTCTTGCCGCAGCCCGAGGCGCCGACCACGCTGACGAACTCGCCATCGTGCACCGTGAGATCCACCGGCTCCAGGGCCCGGGTGCCGTCGGGATACCGCTTCGCCGCCTGGTCGAAGGAGACGAGCGCCGATGCCTCGACCGCGGTCACCGGGCCGCCGCCCTGGTGGTCCGCGCAGCTGTGGCCGTGGCCGTGGTCCCGGCTGCAGTCCCGGCTGCGGTCCCGGGTGTGCTGGCGGCGCCGGCCGGTGGCCAGTGCACCGTGGTGGTGGCCAGGTCGCGGGGATAGACCGGCGCGAACGACCCATCGGTGTTCTGCTCGATGACGGTGGCCGCGAGCGTGTTCTGGTGGGTGCCGTCGAAGCGCACCCCGTTCCACGGCATGATCGTCTCGTTTCCCGGCAGGTCGACCGCGACGAGGGCGGAGCGGACCCGTTCGCGGTCGATGCTGCCGGCATCGTCGATCGCCCGGGCGAAGACCGTGACGGCGGTGAAGGCGTTGGCGGCCTCGGCGGACATCGGGGCGCCGAAGTCGCGCTGGTAGCGTTCGGCCACCGCCGCGGCGAGCGGGTTGGCCCGTGCGATCGGCAGCGACCAGGCCGCCTCCCGGCTGATCCGGTCGGAGAAACCCGGTGCTGCGGCGATCTGCGCGGTCTGGGCGGCCGGACCGTAGACGACGACGGCGGGCGGCAGGTAACCGACGGTGGTGAATGCCTGCGCGAGACGCCCGCCGTCCCCACCGTCGGCGGTCATGAGGACGACGTCGGGAGCGGCATCGCGGATCGCGGTCACCGCGGCGGACGGGTTCGGATCGCCCGGCTCATAGGACACGCTGGCCGCCACCGGGTAGCCGGCCTCCTCGGCGAACTCGGTCACCGTCGAACGCAGGTCGTTGCCGGTTGCGTCATTGCTGTACAACAGCGCGATCCGGCGGGGATCCTGACCGGTCTGCTCGGCGTTACGCAGCAGCGACAGGAAGCCGCTGCCGAAGACCGCGGTATCCGGAGCAGTGCGGAAGAACCAGTTCAGTCCGCGTTCGGTGAGTGCGGTCAGGGGCGCATCCCCGCTGAGGAAGGGGGTTTGCAGCCGTTCCGCGCGCTGACTGGCATCGAGCGTGGCGTCCGCGCCAAATGCACCGACGACGCCGGCCACCTGCTTGTCGGCTGCGAGTGTCGACGTTTCGTCGGCCGCACGCTGACGATCGCCTTTCGTGTCCAATGTCACAATGGAGAGTCGGGCGTGGCCGGCTGGTCCCCAGATTCGGCCGTCCTGGTATACGAACCCGTCCGTCCCGGCGTTGATGAGACGGGTGGCCAGCTCCGCCCCGCGTTGCGCATCGCGACCGGTGGCTGGGTCGTTGCCCGTCAGTGGTGCGATCAGCCCAATCCTGATGTCTCCCGAAACATTTGGCTGTTCTGCAGCACCATCACCACTACAGGACGCGAGCAGGGCGCCACAGAGCAGCGCGACGGTTGTCGCGCATGCTCTTCGAATACCGTGGATCATCGCGCTCCCCGTCTCCCTGGTCCGCGCTGGCCAAAGCTACAGTGACGTGCGACGACACTAGTGGTCCGGGTGGAGCGGGTAGCAGCGGGGCCGTACGGGTACGGATGATTGAACGCGGTTCGTCAAGTGCCCCCGCTGCCGGCGGCGTCGTGCACGCAAATAGCCTTTCGGGCGGGAAGTCGCAGTGCGCAACGTCACGAGCGGTTCCGAGGATCGTTCCCCGGCCGGTCGGGTGTCTGCGGGGGCGGCGTACGCGAGGCGAAGAGGAACGGGGCGCGTGATCGAGCCGGAAACAGCGCGAGCGGGAACGGACACGTGGGTGGATGCGTCCCATGGCCCGGGCCGCGAGCCGGCTGCGCGGGAGTCCGCCGAGGTCAACACCGACCGTGATACCGGTCATGGCAGTCACGTCGGCGCGGACGGCCACCTCGGCACTGGCGGTGACGTCAACCTCGACAGTACGGGTGGCTTCGCCGTGGCCGAGGCCACCGGGACGTCCGGTGTCACCGGGCCGATCAGGGCGGCGGGATCCGGCGGGACCGCGACAGGTCCGGCTGGCCGGTCGGGACGCCACACCCATCGTGAGGTTCGCCCGGCCCGCGGCTCCCGCCGCCGGCTCGGGCTGCGGGACCTGCCCGTACACGGCAAGCTGTTCGCCGCTCTCGCGGTGCCGACCGCGGCCTTCCTGGTGCTCGCGTTGCTGTCCGCGGCCACGTGGTTGTCCAGCGCGGCCAGCTACGGGCGCGGGGTGACGGCGGCGAAGCTGGGTCGACAGGTGGTCGCCACCGTGCACGAGCTGCAGATCGAGCGTGACCTCGCGGTGGGATTCATCAGCGCCGGGCGGGGGGTTGACCCGGCGACGTCGCTGACCGCCCGCCTCGACGGCGAGCAGGGCGCGGTGGACACCGCGGTGGGCACGCTGCGTGCATCGCTACGGTCCGCCCATGGCGATCTGGGTACGACCGGTGGCCGCCTGGCCGACGGCATCGATCGTCGCCTGGACGGCCTGGGCGCGCTACGCCGGCTGGTCCGCACCGGTGGGTTGCCGATGGACGCGATCTTCAACCAGTACTCCGCCATGATTGCCGATCTGGTCGCCCTGGACGCCCGGATCGGGCAGGGCCGCGACGACACCGACCTGCAGTACTCGGTTGCCGTCCTGAACAGCCTGACCACGCTGAAGGAGACCGAGTCCCAGATCCGTGGACAACTGTTCGCCACAGCCTTCGCCCACCGGTTTGTCCTCGGCGACTCCGACCGGTTCTCCGGCCTGCTTGCCCAGGAACAGGCTGCGCAGGACGCCTTCCGGGCCACCGCCCGGGTAACGGACCGGGCCCGCTTCGACCAGGTCGTCAATGGCCAGGCCGTGCTGACCGTCAGGCGCATCTCGCAGCGCGCGGTCCAACGCCAGCGCCTGAGCGATCTCGATATCGATCCCGACCAGTGGTTCGCGGCCAGCACCACCTACATCGAACTGCTGCGCACGGTCGAGTCCGCCATGCTGGACAACGTCACCCGGTCCGCGGAGAACCTGCGTTCGCAGGCCTGGGAACGCACCGGACTGATCGGTGCCTTCATTCTGGTCATCACCATCGGCGCCGTCATCTGGACACTGGCGATCGCGCGAACGATGACCGTCCCGCTTCGCCGCCTGCGCACCGGCGCCCTGGAAGCCGCCCAGGTTCGCCTGCCGGCGCTCATCGAGGAACTGCGCAGCTCCGACCCGGATCAGGTCGAGACGGTGGTCCGACCGATCGGCATCGATTCGCGCGACGAGATCGGTGAGGTGGCCCGCACCGTTGACCACCTGCAACGCGAGGCGGTGCGGCTGGCGACCGAGCAGGCCGGACTGCGGCGCAACGTGAACACCCTTTTCCTCAGCCTTTCCCGCCGGAGCCAGAGCCTGATCGAACGCCAGATCGCGCTGATCGACCGGCTGGAGGCCGCGGAGGAGAATCCGGCGCAGCTGGAAAACCTGTTCCGGCTCGACCATCTGGCCACCCGGATGCGGCGTAACAGCGAGAACCTGCTGGTGCTGGCCGGTACCGGGCCCGGGCGGCGCCGGTCGGGCCCGGTACCGCTCGGTGACGTGCTGCAGGCCGCCCTCGGCGAGATCGAACAGTACGAGCGCGTGCAGATCGTCGAGGTGTCGGACGTGCGGCTGGCCGCCGACGCGGTCAACCATGTCGTGCACCTGGTAGCCGAACTACTCGAGAACGCCGCCCAGTTCTCCCCGCCGTACCTACCGGTGGACCTCGCGGCCACCGCGCTGGCCGGCGGCGCGGTCCTGGTGACCATCGAGGACAGCGGTCTGGGCATGTCCGATCGGGAGCTGGCCCTGGCCAACCAGCGGCTCGCGCAGCCCCCGCTGTTCGACTTCTCCATCGCCCAGCGCCTCGGCCTGTTCGTCGTCGCCCGCCTGGCCGACCGGCACGGCATCGAGGTGCGACTGGCCCGGTCGTCGGACGGCGGGGTGCGAGCCTCGGTCACCCTGCCCGCCGCCCTGCTGGTGACGGCGCGGATCGCCACGGCCGCCCCGCGGAAGACCCCCGAGGAGACGGCGGCGACCACCTCGACGGCGGATCGCACCGAGCTGCCGCTGCCGCGAGTTCCGGCCGGGCCGGGTGCGCCCCGTCCCGATCTGGACTCCGACCAGACGATCACCCGGCCGACCGAGCTCGTCGCGCCACCGCGGCCGGACCGCGACGCCGCCACGGGCGAGCTGCCCCTGCCCGGTGTCTCCGAGCGGCCCGCGGTCGCAGCGGTGCCCCCGGTCTCCGAGCGGCCCGGTGTCTCCGAGTCGCCCCCGGTCTCCGAGCTGCCGGCGATCGCCGATGCGGTGGCGGCCTTGCGGCGTCGCCGGGTCGAGGCACAGCAGGGGCCGGAACAGGCCTCCTCCATCACATCGGATGCCGCGGCCGCCATGGCGCCGCCGGACGATCTCGTACCCGTCGATGTCGTCCTGGCCACCGTGCCGGCGACGTCCCCGACATCGATGCCGCCAGCGTCGGCCTCGTCGGCCTCGTCGGCCTCGACCTCGCAGGTGTCGGCGCGTCGATGGGCGGATCTGGTTCGTACGGCGGCCGAGGAAGCCATTCCGGTGGCTCTGTCGACCGCGCCGTTCGACTGGTTCACCCGGGATCAGAACGACATCACCCCGGGCGGCGGAGTCGCCATCGCGACCCGGCTGGTGCCCGACGATGCTGCCAGCATCACGGATCGGACGGGTTCGGCGAGCAACGGCAGCGGGGTACTCTTCGGTAACAATGATGGTGCAGCTCCCGAACCCCGGCGGGCCACGGCTCCGGCCAGGGCTGTGCCGGCGGCCGGTCCTGCACCGGCCGGTGCAGGACCGGCCGGTGCAGGACCGCCAGGTGCCGGGACATCAGGTGCGGTGCCATCGGACAGTGAGTCGTCAGGTATCGGAGTGTCGGGCGCCGGCTGGCCCGGCGGGGCGCAGCCGCCCGCCTTCGGTGCGTCTCGGCCGGAGCAGCCGGCAGCGGAGCCCGGTCCGGCTCTGCCGTCCCGGCTCACCCCGTCGGGTCTGCCGATGCGCACACCCAGCACGCAGCCCTTCCCCAGCGACCTGCCCGCCGTCACCGCACCGCGGCCCGGCGACCAGCCGGTGCAGAACCCGTTCTTCGGCACGGTGCAGCTACCGTCATCGACAACGCAGACCCCGCAGGCACCCGCACCGGACTGGATCCGCGGCCGGTTGAATCGCCTGTACGAGGGAGTCCAGCACGCCCGCGACGGCCAGCGGTCCGTCGCCGCGGACTCCGACGTGGCCAGACCCGCCGCACCGGGCGGCGACATGACCGGCAACGAAGCCGGTGACGTCCCGTCCCCCGCCGGCTCGCCGTGACCCCCCACCCGCCATTGTTGCCTGGAGGACGGTCGTGACCCTTGCGGATCCCGAAAACCCCTCGCTTGACTGGCTCATCAACAACTTCGTCGATTTCGTCCCCGGCGTGGCGAACGCGATCCTGGCCTCCTCCGACGGTCACCTGCTCGCGGTGTGCAACGGCTTCCCGCGGGAGCGGGCCGTGCAGCTCGGCTCGCTCGCGTCCGGCCTGTTCAGCCTGACCGCCGCCGCCGCGGAGTTTTCCGACGGGGGCGAGGTGACCCAGACGGTCGTGGAGATGGTGCAGGGATCCCTGCTGCTGATGGCGGTGGGGGAGGGCTCCTGTCTGGCGGTGCTGGCAAGTAACACCTGTGACATCGGCCTGGTCGGGTACGAGATGACGGTCCTCGTCGCACGTACCCGGGAGGCGCTGACGCCGGCTCGGCGTGCTGATGCCCGCGAGAGCGTGTGAGGCATGACCGTGCGAGCAGCGTCGCTCGCCGTAGACGGACGGGCGACGGGGTGAACGGGGACGCGCTGGAGCCGTCGGGCGAGCTGGTCCGGCCGTACGCGGCGACCCGTGGTCGGGCCCGGCCCTCGCGACTGCTGGCCCTGGAGGCCATGGTGACGACCACGTCGTTCGGTCTGGCCCGACTGCCCGGCCTGCTGTTGGAGCAGCGGTCCATCGTGTCGATGTGCGAACGTCCCCAGTCGGTGATCGAGATTGCGGCGGGGCTGCGTCTGCCGGTCGGAGTGGTGCGGGTGCTCGTCGCGGATGCCGCCGCCGAGCGCCTGGTGGACGTCTCCCAGCTCACCCTGAACAACGGCGCCCCGGGGATGGACCTGCTCGGCCGGGTCCTGTCCAGCCTGCGGCGCCTCTGACCCAGCCCGGCCTCGCCCGCCCGGGATCGGTCCCGTCCCGGATCGGTCTTGTCCCATCCCGGCTCGGTCCGTCCCGGCTCGGTCGTGTCCCATCCCGGACCGGCTCCGGGGGGGGGGGGGGGGGGGGGGGGGGGGGGGGGGGGGGGGGGGGGGGGGGGGGGGGGGGGGGGGGGGGGGGGGGG
>NZ_JAMQQG010000301.1 GCF_023716925.1 Frankia sp. R82 | reverse complement strand
TGGGTGGCTTGGCGGCGGCGTTCCCCGGTCTCGCCGTGCTCGGCGAGCAGCCGGTACATCGTGCGCGGCGACGCCAGGTAGACCCCCTCGTCCAGCAGGGCCGCCCAGACCTGGTCCGGGGAGGCGTCGACGAACCGCTGCGAGCGCAGCACGTCGAGGACCCGGGCCCGCTCGTCGGCCGTCAGGGCCGCCGGCTGCCGCCGGGCCTTGTGCGGGATCGGCGCCGGCCGCGGCGGAGCCGGACTTTTCCGGTGCCGCCGATAATGCGTCGCCCGGGACCGGCCCACCGCCCGACACGCCGCGACCGCCCCGACCTTCGGGATCAGCTGCTCAAGGGCTTCCTCGGTCAGCCGTTCGGCGTGTTCGGCGGCGTCGGGTTCCCCTCGGGAGCGCCCTCGGAGAGTTTCTCCAAGAGAGCGGCAAGTTTTCCCTGGACATCGATCACGAACTGGGCCTTCGCCAGTTCCTTCTCCAGCTTCGCGTTCTGGGCCCGGAGCTTCTCCAGCTCCTTGTCACGATCATCGACCGGTGGGCGGCCCTTCGGTTTAGACAACCCTGCCAACGCCCCGGCCTCCCGGGCCTTACGCCACTCCACGATATGCGCCGAGTACAGATGCTCCCGCCGCAGGACCGCGCCTTTCTGTCCATCCGGGGCCGCCTCGTACTCGGTCAGGACCCGCAGCTTGTACGCCGCCGAAAACGACCGCCGCCGCGCCTTCGGCTCGACCTCCGGATCCGGCCGCCGGCCACCACCCTCACGTCCGTCCACACCGACATCATCGACCAGGCCCCGCCCAGCCGTCCCCACCACAGTCACGATCTTCCTCTCCCAACCCGCCCAGGTCATAAGATGACAGCCACCATCTGACTCACCTCATCTTGACGGATAGGGCTGGCGGCCGACCGCGAAGCACGTCGGAACCATCGGCCGCGCGGCGCCAAGCGCTCGGCGAACCCGCGCCGAGGATCTACCTGCCAACAGGAGTGGGAGCCGACGCTGTCGATCGAGACGCTGACGATCGCTCGGCGGTGGGCGTCAATCCCGCGGCGGTGGCCTCGGTGAACGCGTGCCGGTGCTGGTCGAGGGTGCGGCGCGGAGCCGGTCCGGCGCAGATGTCCAGGAGTCGGTCGACGGGCCAACTGACTCCCACCGCTGCCGCGTCAGATACACCGCCACATGGCGAACCTCGGCGTCGGTGACGAGCAGCCCGCCGACCAGGAGGCACAGCAACGGCATCGCCTCGCTGGGCGTGGTCAACGAGGCCAGGTCGACCGTGGTCCACAGGGTGAGCAGCGTCCGGCCGACCAGCACATCGCCGCCGGCTCCCACACGGCACGGCGCGCCGGCGACAACCGGCGCGTCCACACGTCCCCGTAGGCGGGCGAACGGCCCGTTGCCCGCGGCGCGCACCAGCCCGACCACATCGTCCAGACCGATCGGCACGATCAGCCCGAGCAGACCCTCGACGGCCTCACGTGCCGACCGCGGCACCGTCGGCACGTAGCCGCGCCGTCCAGACCGGTCGAAAACCCCCATCCACCACGCCAGCCCACACAGCCGCGGCTCCGCACCAGGATCCGCAAGCGTCAGCGGAGCACCAGGATCGTGCGGCCGGACCTCGTACACCAGGCTCGCGACCGCGTGCTGAAACGCTTCATCAGCAAGCACTGGCCATTCAGCCGGCATCGCACGCTGCAGCCGTCCCATCCCAAGATCGAGTCTCCGGACACGCCGGGGGCTTCAGAGCGGCCGGTCGTCGGTACACAGACCCGCGTTCGCTGACCGTAGAGCGTAAAGCGCGGATCGCTCAAGACCTAACGGTCTGTGCGCTGCCGGCGACCAGTGCGATCCCTGGCGGACTGTAGGTCATGTGCCGCACTTGCAGTTGTTCCCGCGCGGTCCACAAGAACGAGCGAAGGTAGGCTGTGCGATATTCGAATCAGAAGAACATCTGAGGGATTGGAAATTTTTTGAGACATTCAGGTCGGCCCCAGTCTGGGTGGCTGTCGGAGCACCCCGTTGCCGCGGAGTTCGACTGGGATGCGAACAGGCCGCTGACCCCGAACTCGATCGCCGCGCAGAGCAACAAACTGATCCGATGGCGCTGCTTCGAGGGCCACAGCTGGTCAGCGAGCCCGAACAACCGGGTGGGCAAGGGCTCACGGTGCGGTGACTGCTTCGGCGCCGTGGTGAGCGACCGGAACAGGCTGTCGCTGAACTGCCCCGACGAGACACTCCTGGCGCAGTGGGACTACGCGAAGAACGATCCGCTGACCCCACACGACGTGTCGGTCGGCTCGAACCGCGAGGTCTGGTGGCGTTGCGCCGTCGCCGACGACCACCGCTGGAAGGCGAGAGTCGGAAAACGGTGCGCTGGAGGGAGGTGCCCCTGCTGCTCTGGCCGCCAGCTGTCTTCGACCAATCGGCTGTCGGACAGAGCCCCTGACATCGCCGGCGAGCTCAACGAGGAGCTCTCGGGTGTCAGCGCGTCCGAACTGAGTGTCGGAAGTAACCGCAAGGTCTGGTGGAACTGCCTGGCCGGACTTGGACATCCGCCGTGGCAGGCCCCCGTGCTCCGACGCACGGGCGGTCATCGCCTCCGCGGGTCCGGGTGCGGCGAGTGCCGGCTGCGCGCGACCTCGAAGCAGGAGCTACGGCTGAAGGCTGAGCTCGCGACTGTCTTGCCTGTCGACGTCGACAGGCGGACGGTGACGAATCTCCAAGGGAGGCGCGAGAAGGTCGACGTCGTTGCCGAGGACCTTGCCCGCGGCCTCCGTCTCGTCCTGGAGTTCGACGGCTCCTACTGGCACGCAGGCGAGACCAGCCTTCAGCGTGACACCGCGAAGGCGAGGCGACTGCGCGAGGCCGGATGGACCGTGATCCGGATCCGCGAGGCGGACCTTGAGAAGACCGATGAGCGGTACGACGTCGCGGTCAGATGGCTCGGCGACAGCATCGACGCCGTCGCCGAGGCCGCCGTCGCCGTGCTCGACCACCTCGCGACGCTAGGACTGGTCCCGCCAGCCACTGCGGCCGAGTACCGCGGCGACGGAGTGCTGCGGGCCTCGGAGACGGCCGATAGATGGATCCGCGAGCGGCTCGGCGAGAACGCGCTCAAGGAAGACCGGCGGCTCCAGGACGAAGCGTGGGCCCGGATGCATGCGGCACTGGTCGAGTTCGAGGCGGCGTCTGGCCACTGCCGCGTCCCCGCCGGGATCCGAGTCGAGGGCGTCGAACTCGCGCGCTGGGTGCACAAACAGCGCACCCTCCACCGCCGCTCTCGGCTGAACGAGCATCGTGTGCAGGCCCTCCTGAAGACCCCGTCCTGGTCATTCGGCCTCGTCCACGACGAGACGTTTTGGGACGGCTACCAGCGATACCTCGCCTGGACGCCCATCCGGGCCGAGGGCCAGCCCGTCCCGGAGGGGACCTGGGATACCCGGACCGCGACGGTCTGGGCCAGCAACCTCCGCACTCGCAGGAAGGATCTCCAAGCGAAAGGCGCCGACCTTCCTGCGGACAGGCTCGACGCGATGGCGCAGGTGCCAGGCTGGAGCTGGGATCCGTTTGATGACGAGTTCGGGGCCAAGGTTGCCACCCTCCGTACCTACGTAGAGGAAACCGGAAACACGCTCGCGGACATCAAGCAGCGCGACATCTGGAGGTCCGCCAAGATCGGTACATGGGTCAACTCATGGCGCACCCGTCGAGATCAGTTGACACCCTCACGCCAAGCGGAACTCGAAACGCTCCCCGGCTGGAAATGGAACAAACATGAGGATCAGTGGGGCTCGACGTTCGCCGAGCTGCGAATCTTCTACGCCGAATATCGAGTCAAACCGTCACTCAATGCGGCCAGTGAAGGTGAACGACGGCTCGCTCGGTGGAAACGCAACAACAAGAACCGCCTCCAGAGGCAAAATACCGACCACGCCAACCGACTTCGTGCCCTCCTGGCCGAGCACGGCGAGACGATGACATAATCCAGCGACTTGTGGGCGAAGCCGGTCGGCGCCCTGGAGGGCAGAACGGCCGTCCCGGGTCGACGCTGCGAATGGTCGCCGATCCTGATCCGCGCCTGGCGCACGAGCCGGGGCCGTGTAGTGGTTACAGAACGTCGCTGGCGGGCCGGCCGGTGGCGCGGACCAGCCGCCGGCTGTATTCCTCCTACTCCCGTTCGTCGAAGTACGCCTCCGTACGGTCTGGCGGATCTGCGCAAGAGAACACCCTGACGACCGCTATGGTGAAGGTCGCCCGGTCGACTAACGGTACTTCTGGGGGATGCCAGTTGGACAAGATGGCCACCGCAGCAGAGTCTGGAGACATAGAGGGTCGCCCTGCTGCAACACGGACCCAGCACGCCATTCGATTGCTCGTTCTCCTGGGCGGATGCGGCACGCCGCCCGTAGATGGAGATCCATCTGGCATGGTCAAGGCCGTCCGAAGTGAGCTCCGGCTCCAGGCGATGGACTTCTGGCTTCGAAATCCGGACTACCTTGCCGACGAGCTGGTGTCGGTGGTGGAAGCGGGCGCGGCCGACGCTAGCTACCTACTCACGGCGCGGCGACTCTTGGACGATCCTGAGCCTGACCTGCGTTGGTACCCGATGCCACGGTGGTTCTACGGCGCGTACGAGCGACTCGACGACGCGTTCTCCCTCCTGGAGACGTATGGCCTCGCCGCGCTGCGCCGCACCGGGCAGCCAGGCAAGCAGAGCTTGCGTAACCGCTTCTTCCTGACGCAGGCTGGGGCCGCGGCGGTCGCCGAGCTCGCGACGGATCCGGTTCTGGGGTGGTACGCCGAGCAGGTGAAGCTGGTCGCTTTGGTCGCTGGGGACGACGGCGGGCAGGCGCTGAAGGACCGGCAGTACCGGCAGGCCACGTACGCGGGAACGGACCTGGGGGTGGCCATCGCGCCGATCGCGCCGCGGGTGCGCGAACGGCTCGACGCGCTGAGCGCGGTCGCATTTGTGTTGGCTGCTGGAGACACCGGCCAGGAAGGGAAGCGAACGTGAGTGCTCTGGGTAGGGAGGTTGTCGATGCCCTCGCCAGGCGACGGGGGGACGGTCCACTCAGCCTCACCGTCGACGAGGTCGACAAGATCCTCAGTGGGCTCGGCGTTCCGCTGCGCGGTGCCAAGGCGGTTCCCGTGCCGCTGCGCGCCACCCGGATGCGCTTCAGCGGCACGAAGTGGCTCAAGCCGGATCATCCCGATGCCCAAGGGCACCCGCTGGTCGACGCCGCCGATCTCCCCGAGTGGATCCGGCCGGTCGTCGACGAGCTCTCCCCTATGGCCGCCTCGGACGAGGATGGCCCGGCGCCGGACGTCGAGGAGCGGGTGTGGTCGAAGGCGCGGGTCCCGTTTCATTTCGAATGGTCGCCGCAGCCCGGTGTCAACGGGATCGGCTCGGGACGGAACCTGCGCGGCAAGTCGACCCTCTTGAACGTTCTCATGTGGTCGCTGACCGGCCGGTGTCCGCAGTTCCAGAACGACGTCCGCAGCTGGATCGAGCACGTCGAGGTCGACTGGACGGTGGGTCCCGAGCGGTTGCGGGTGGCGTTCGACGCCAGGGACGGAGTGGCCACCGGGCGAGTGACTAAGGTCATGGGGGTCGGCGGTGACGTCAACGGTACGGTCATCGGGCAGTTCGACGGTACGGACTTCGAGGGCGTCATGGGCTCGCTGATGATGACTCGGTTGCGGCTGGAGAACATCCCCGTCTGGACGGATACAGCGGCGCGGGTGCACGCGTGGCCCGCGTACTCCAGCTCGTTTGTGGTCCGCGCGAACCAGCTCGATCCGATCGTTGGCAACGAACAGACCATCGGCGTGCGGATGATGCAGATGTTCATCGGCACGGACTGGGCACCGGTACAGGCTGCCACGACGACGGCGCGGCGCGGCATGGACAAGGCACGATCCGCCGCGAACGACAAGGCTCAGGCAGCCGGTGAGGCAGTGGAGGCGAGCCGAAGCGCAGCGGAGAAACAGGTCGAGGATCTCCGAACGAAGATCGGTAAGCTGCCTGCCGGGACGCCGGACGTGCAGGTGATACTCAACGCCGCGGCCCACGCGTCCGACCTCGCACGAGAGGTGCACGGGCTTGAGGCGAAGCTGATCGCGCAGGCTGCACTCGCAGGAACGGCACGTCAGCAACTCAAGGTGACGAAGGCCCGGGTGCACACCAGCTACGAGGACGCGCTCGCGACGAGGTTCTTCCATCACATGCGTCCGTCGGTGTGCCCGCGTTGCGCTGCGCAGGTCACCCCAGAACGGCGGGCGGCGGAACCGGACAAACACGAGTGTTCGGTGTGCACCAGTGAATTGAATCTCGATGCCCTCCAGGCCGACGTCATCGTGGCCGCGTCCGTACCGGATGAGCTCGTGGCCGGCCTGGTCGCTGAGACGTCCGGGGGCGATGGCGCGGACGGGGATGCTGAAGACGAGCCGCTGGACGAGGTCGAAGCAGCGCAGACCGCGGTGACCTCCGCCGAGGCCGCAGTGGCGGAGTTGACTGCCGAGATCGCGGCTCTCACAAAGGAGCGGGACTCGGCGGCTGCGCGGGTCGACGTGGGGAGCGAACTTCTTTCGACCGCTAGTGAGCGCCGTACGCTCGAACTGGACTTGGCCCGCGCCGAAGGCGCATTGGGGGCGCTGACCCGGTCAAGCAACCCGGCGACGGTCGACCCGGTCGACCCGGTGCAGCTCGCCGTCGTGGATGCGGCCGAGCAGATACTGAAGAAGTGGGTGAAGAGCGACCAGGACCCGATGCTGGCCCGGATCTCCGCCGACATCGAACGTCTGACGCAGAGCTTCGGCGCTGATAACCTAAGCGACTTCGCGCTCAGTGGCAATGCCAACATGGCGCTCCACGAGAACGGGGTCAAGCAAAGGTACTCGGGGCTGACAGCCGGCGAGAAGCTGAGGGTCAAGATCGCGACCGCCATCGCCCTCATCCGGCATGGTTACGTCGAGGGGATCGGCCGTCACCCCGGTTTCCTGGTCCTCGACTCGCCCTCCGCCGAGGAGATGCCGGAGGAGGACCTCGCCACCATGGTCAAGGCATTGCGGGACGTCGCAGGTGACGCCGAGATGCAGATCTTCGTCGCCACCCGCAACGCTGCCCCGCTCGTCGACCTTCTTCCGGAATCCAATCGGGTTGTCGCGGAGGGCAATGCCTACGTGTGGTGAGAAGCTGGATGCTAACCGTGGACGAGAGGAACGCTATGAGCGGCGGTGCGGCCCCTGAGCTGGAGGGGGACCTCGCTGCGCTGCTTTCGGCAAGCGCGGGAGAACCGCCTTCCGAGGACGTTTTCGCTACGCTCGGTGGCTGGGAGCGACTGGCTCGGGATGCCGCTGATCTCGCTGACAGCCCGGTGCTCACGCCGCTGGTCCACTTGGTCGCGCGCGAAGCCGCGAACTCCGGCGGCCGAACCGGCAGCTACGCGGAAGCCATGCGCCGCGTGTCGGCTGCGGTCACCTCAACCATGAACCCGGCCATCCTCATCGACAGTCTGGAGCCTCTGCTCGGTAGCGGACCCGCGCTGAACGAGGTTGGCGCGAGTCTAGCCAAGGCGCTGGAAGACGTTGTCCTGAAATTCCTTGACTCGCCAGATCCGGACCGCCGTGCCGCCCTGCGAACGGCAGGCGTGTTGGAGGCCCGGACCCGGCTTGCCCTGTGTGGGATCGGATCGCCATTCGCGTTGCTGGCTCTCTTGGAGCGCTTCGACGCGCCGGTGCCCAAGCCGCTCGCCACTGCGGTCGTCCGTGCCGTCGGTGTCGCCGTCGACCACTGGCCGCACGCCGCAAGCCTCGCCAGCGTTGTACGCCTCGTCGCCGGGATCGACCCACCTGCCGGCCGGTTGCGTCCAGACGCCGATCCCGAGGATGTCGCCTCCGACGCTGCGTGGGTGCTGGCGGGAATTGAGCTGGTCGGTGCACTCCGCGCCGCGGACCTGCCGCGCATGCTGCGCAACCTCGAAGCGTCCGCGGGGTACTTGCAGATCGCCTGGGACACCTACGAACGTGAGGACGCCAGCATCCTCTTGACCGTGGTCGAAGTGTTGTGCGCACTCCTCGACGAGTCCTCGGCGAGGCCGGATGTGGATGCCCTGTCGACATCTCGGCTCGAACCACACGCATTGGCTGACCTGGTTGAGCGGGTTCGCCGGATCAATGTGACGACCATGGGCCTAAACCACTGGTACGGGGATCCGAAGCGGGCAGCACTGCTGGCGTGGACTCGGTTGGCCGACGACCTGGGCAGGCTCCGGAAGGAGTTCAAACGGGACAGCTTCTACAAGGCCGAGGTCGTCGTCGACGACCTGCTCCAGATTTACATGGGCTCGCGCTCCACCGCGGTGGTCTCCCACGAGGAGGACATCGACGGCCTGCTCAGGCTCGTCCAGCCAGTCATCGAATCGGGGTTCGCCAGAACCGCGGGCCTGCTGAGCAACCTTGAAGATCACACCCACGCCTTGGAGCAGGAAGCCGCGACAGCGGTGGGTGACCGCGAACGCGAGGTCGCAGAGAAGCTCGCCGCCGCGCAGACGGTCCTTCGAGCGGCGAAGGCGCAAGCATTGGCCGGTGCAGGGCCGGGAAAAGGCGGTAGCGGCACGGCGACCGCGTCGCTGCCGCAGCCACTCAATCAGCTGGTCCGACCCGGATCCGCAGCGGCGATCGAACTCGCCGAGAAAATCTCGCCCGAGACCCTCGCCGAACTGGCCAAGGCGGTCAGCGACGCCACCATCGGCAAGCACAGCCTCAACCTGGTCGAGAAGACGGTGTACGACAGGATCCAAACCTTCTTGGAGGCCAGTCCTGATTACGTTGAAGAGCCGAGGCGCGCCGTGGACGATGTTCTCCGGCTGGTCGTCCAGTTCGTCAGCTCACGGACCAATGCCCAATCGGACCTATACCCGTACCTGTTCGACCCGAAAGCCATCGAGGGGGACATCCACAAGGATCTTCTTGGCTTCTTGCAGTCTAGTAGCCATGGCGCTATCACGAGATACGAAGAGCAGCATGTCGGCGGAGGGCGGATCGACCTGCGACTTTGGTTCGGCGGATTCAGCCTCTGTATTGAGATGAAAGTCGATTCGATGAGGCAGCCCTTGAGTGACAAGCAGGCGTACCTCAAGCAGGCGGTCACATATCAGACCACGGATATCCGCATCGGATTCCTGGTCTCGCTGCGCCACAAGGCATTCGATCCCACCGGGGCGCCGCCACACCTGAGCGCTCTTATCGGTCACACGGTCTTCGACGTGCCCGGCGACTCGGTCCCGAGGCACATCGTCACCGTAGGCGTTCCTGGCAGCCGGACGAGACCGTCGGACATGAAGTAGGTCGTGCTCGCCAAGAGCAATGGTGGGGACCTGTAGACCGGCTGGCGAGGGCGCACCTCCCCAGCGATTAAGGTTGAGGTCTCCGTCAGGCCGGCATTGACGCGCCGGTCAGAAAGGCGCGCTCGTGCCCACGATGGTCCCCGAAAAGAACACGCCCGAGAAAAGTCCGCCGGGTAGCCCATCGCTGATCGATGGGATCGTTCGTGAGGGTGCCCGGCAGATGCTCGCCGCCGCGTTGGAGACGGAGGTCGACGCCCATATCTCCGAGCTCACGGATCAGCGTGACGACCGCGGTCGCCGGCTGGTCGTGCGCAACGGCCACGCCCAGCCGCGGTGGGTGATGACCGCAGCCGGGGCTGTCGACGTGACCGCCCCTCGGGTCAATGACCGCCGCGTCGATGCGGCCACCGGCGAACGCAAGCGCGTCTCCTCGGCGATCCTGCCGCCGTGGTGCCGCCGCCGCTCCCCGACAATCAGCGAGGTGCTGCCGCTGCTCTACCGCACGGCCTGTCCTCCGGCGACTTCGTCTCAGCGTTGGAGCAATTCCTTTGGATCCGCCTGACCCCACCAGCCAGCTCGTGATCGACAGGACCGAGTCAAGATCCAGCGGAGCGCCTCGACGGCGGGTACCTGCTCGTGATCTGAGCGGCCGACATCATCTTCCGCGACACCGACCTCGGACGGACCACCGACTGACTCCGCTGCCGGGGCCGGCTGGCCGACCTCGCCCGCTGGCTCACCGGCACCCAGGGACAGCGCCGACCCTTGGACGCGGCTCACCCCTCGCCGACCTGGGATCAGCTGGCGTTGACGGACCCCTCCCGTGACCATCGAGCAGACCCTCCTCCTGCTGCCGCAGCTCATCGCCAGCGACCTCGCCGAGCAAGATCGGCAGGTGTGGCCTGTGCTGTTCGTGGACGGCCTTCCCCAGCAACAATGGCCCCGGCGGGGAGACTTGGAAAATCTCCTCGCCAATGCGATTCGCCCGCTCAACACCCTCGCCGTCGTTCGCACCGCCCCCCTCTGGACTGGGCATCCACCGTCGACCGGGCGGTATCCCTGCGCACCCACGGGCCTGAAGCCTGGCTCGGCCTCGCGAGCCCCCACAGCGACCAGCATCTCCTCGCCGAGTAGACGCGACCTGAACCTTCGGCTGGTCCAGCTGCCGCGAAGAAATCCGATGCGAGGCCGTGGCAGGGAGTCAATCCGGTACCTGCCAAGCTACCTACGGAGCCCTCGTAGGCTCGGCTACGGCGCGGACGGGCGTGGCGCTTGGCCGTGAAGAGTGGAGTGGGTGTCGCTGCGCAGCTGCGCCACCAGTTTCCGGGCCGTATCAGTTCCGACATGGAGACGTTTACGAAGCGTCTCAGCGGAAATAGGACGCTGATGGACCTGCCAGTGCAGGACGTCCTCGGCCCGCGCCCGGTGCAGCAGATCCTGGTCACGAGCTTCCTTCGACTGCCCCCCAGACCCATCAGGCTTATGGCCAGAAGAGGCAGGTTGATCCCGCTCAGCCGGACCGGACGAGGTATCGGACGCCAGCGGACCGGTGCCAGAAGCATCCGCATCCCTGGTCTGCATGGCCTGAAGGAGGCCGAGTGCTACTTCGCCCCAGCCGATGAGCAGCAGCGGGCCGACCGCATCGAACGCGGCACGCCCGTAATGACCGGCGATCAACGGTTCGGCGATGTTCAGCGACAGGGTGACCAAGCTGGCGAACAGCAGCAGGCGTCGCACCGCGCGCAGCACCTCCACGGGCCCGCCGTTCACCGAGAGTCGCTGGCTGCCGATCAGCAGGCCGATGACCGACAGGTCCACGGCGGGCGCGACCAACGGCGCGATCCACATCGGAACACCCAGACGCAGCCCGAGGGCGAGCACATTGCCGAACCCGAAGCAGAACGTCAACGCGACCACGACACCGACGATCACGGTCACGAGCCGGGCCGAAGCATCCAACCCCACTCGAAATTCGGGACATATGTTCGATTCGCTAGATGATGTAGAAGTCGACGCGGTCACTGGGTATCGCCGCTGGTCAGGGCCCGGGTAGCGACCGGTCGGACAGCGATTTCAGGGCCAGCAACCAAGATCAAACGGTTCGGATGCTGGTACACATGGTCCACCACGCTCCGCAGTTAGCCTCCAACCTGGGCAGATACGTTGTACCTATGATTGCGGCGGGCTAGCCAAGACCATCCGCAGATAGTCAGGCGTACTTGGCTGGTTCGTACAATGCCCGGCGTCTTACGCTGACCTTCCCTACGGTCGCTCTCCGTGAAGGCAGCTGTTCGTCACATTTCTTCCAAGTTGGCCGGCCGCGCCACCGGGCCCACCGCATCGCGGGCTTCATAGGGGCTGTCGCCGTCGCATCCCAGCCTGGTCCGGTCAGAATCGTGGTTGGGCCCTGTTCGAGGTGGCACAGGGCGGGGCCGAAGGTGACAGTCCAGGTCGCTGCTCGACCCCCTGAGCTACCGTTCGTCCCACCAGGTCGCGCCTCCCACGCGCGAGGACTCGACCAGCTTGGCCGCGGTCGCAGCCCCCCGCAGGCGTCTTGATGCCGCCGACGACGACGTCGAACGTGCAACACAGGGTGCCGGCGACCACCTGGCGCTGTGCCACGCTCAGGCTCACCCTGGACTGGAACCGGCTCCTGCGGTGCTCGGCAACCGCGTCGCGTCCGGCAGCGGTCGCCATGTGCCATCAGCAAGTCCTCCGCACACGGTACTCGCCTAGATCGAGTTCGCCCCGTCGGAGCCGACCTTGAGCACCGGCACGTAGGAGCGAGCGAACGCGGTGCTGTACTGCTGCACGGTGACGGTCAGCATCGCCAGGTCCTGGCGGCGGTGCAGCGCGCCGCGCGCCGCCCGGGCCGCGTGGCCCTGCCTGGTCCCGCGGTCAATTTCGGTCCGCCCTCGCACCGGCGCCGGCAGGGCGTTCGCGGACAACGTGGCGTTGCGGTGAACTCGCGGCCCATCTCTGGAAGTCACCTTCGTCGACCGCCTGCACCGAATGATAGACACCGGTCTGAGGGGAAACGGCGAGACTCATCGCCTGTGCACCCTTTGCGTTTTTCGCCAGTAAGCGGGTGAGGTCACTCTCGTCGGCGCCGCTCTCCGAACTCGAGGCGAACCTGAGCGCACGAGCGTCGAAACGCCCGCCTGGCACGTGCAGGACGAGTGCTCCACAGCGGAC
Source organism: Frankia sp. R82 (assembly GCF_023716925.1). Classification (GTDB taxonomy): domain Bacteria; phylum Actinomycetota; class Actinomycetes; order Frankiales; family Frankiaceae; genus Frankia. The sequence goes on along the minus strand of NZ_JAMQQG010000301.1, from coordinate 18,092 downwards.
TGTAGGGTTAATACTCCGTAAGATCCTTGTCGTAGTGCCTGCGCCTGGCGCACCCGAACTGGGTTAGGCCAGGCGGCTTGGGAATCAGTCGGCTCGGAGGCGGCTGGCTGCATTGCCTCGCAGGCCGAGCAGCCCGATCAGCAGGTTCAGTCCGACCCACACGAAGAGCACCGCGAAACCACGCTGCAAGCCGGAATTGAGCGCATGCACCGGATCGACACCCTGGCCGACCAGCTCCGCCGAGCGCGCGCCGACTGACGTGGCCACCACTGCGAGGCCGAGCGCGCCGCCCACCTCGGCGGCGGCGTTGAGGATGCCCGATGTCGTGCCGGCGTCCTCCTCGGTCGCGTCGGCCGTGCCGACCACCGGAATAGTGATCATGCAGATCACGAGCCCGATACCGAGCAGCGCGGTCACCGGCAGCAGCAACGTCCAGTACCCGGAGTCGATCGTGGCGTTCACGATCAGTCCGAGCATCCCGGCCAGCAGCACCGTGCCCACGAGAAACGGTCCACGCGCGCCGGTCTTCGGGATCACGCGGGCCACCACACCCGATACGAACAACATCGCCAGGCTGGTCGGAATGTAGGCCAAGCCCGTCTGCAGCGGGCTGTAGTGCAGCACGCCCTGCATGTACTGCGGTAGCAGGAAGAATGTCGGCAGCATGATGCCGGCCGAGACCAGCTGGCCGAGGCTCGCCGCGATCACGTTGCGCTTACCGAACAGTCGCAGCGGCACCAGCGGCGCGCGGTGGCGCTGCTCGATCCGGACGAACGCGGCGAGCAGCACGACGCTCACCGCGAACGCCCCGACGGTCTGCCAGCTCGTCCAGCCGTTCATGGTGGAGCTGACGATGCCGTAGACGAGCAGCAGCAGCCCGCCGGTGATGGTGAGTGCGCCGCCGAGGTCCGATGGCGGCCTGCGCCGGTCAGGGCCGCCGCCCGCGACGAGGCCGGCCACCGCGCCGATGACCGCAAGGCCGACCGGCAGGTTGATGTAGAACGCCCACCGCCAGTCGATCTGCACCAGCAGGCCGCCGAGCAGCGCGCCCATACTGGCGCCGATCCCCAACACGGAGCCCCAGGTGCCGAGCGCCTTCGTGCGTTCGGTCTGGTCGGGGAAGGACGTGACCACGATCGACAGCGCGGCCGGTGACGCGGCCGCGGCGCCGATGCCCTGCATCGCCCTGGCGATCAGCAGCTGGGTCGCGGTGGTGGCGGTGCCGGCCAGCAGCGAGCCGCTGATGAACAGCACCAGGCCGGTCAGCAGCACCCGGCGCCTGCCGACCACATCGGTCAGCCGCCCGCCGAGCAGCATCAGGCCACCGAACGGCAACACGTAGATGCTCATCACCCACTGCTGACCGGTGGTGGACAGATGCAGCGCGTCGTGCACCTGGGGCAGCATCACGTTCACGATCGTCGCGTCGAGCACGAGCATGAGCTGCGCGACCGACACGACGGCGAGCACCCACCACCGGCGACGGACCTGCGGAGCCTGCTGCTGGTCCGCGAGCGGGCTTGACGCCGAGCCCGTCGGCGCGTTGGTGTCGGTACTCATCGCGATCTTTCTCCTCAGTGGTGTGTGGGTACTGAAGGCTCGGTCAAGGAAGCGGTGACCTGCAGCGCTCGCGGTGGACGGCTCGACCAGGGCACGCGGCCTAGGGCTCCCGGGTCATCTCGCCGAGGCATCCAACCCAGGACCAGGCCGCTGCCGTCACCTGCCGGCAGGCCTTGGCCCGTGGCTGTCGGGCGCCGCGATCTGGCAGGTCACCGGCTCCTCCGGGGTCCAATTCCTCCAGGGCGGACACCCGTGCCGAGTCAATGCGATCAGCGCGTTCTGTTCCAGCTCCCCGACAAGGCGGTCCGTCTTCGTCCCGTCATTGCCCTGAGTGTCGACGAACAAGGAGGCCATGTCGGTGCCGTGTGCTGGCCATGCCGCCAGGGAAGGATTGTGGGAAACGAAGTTCGAGTTGGTCGGCGCATAGCAGAATCGCTGCGACCAAACAGTCCCGCCGGCATCTTGAGCCGCCCGCAGCAGTCGGTCGGTGGGTTCCAGAAAGTTTCTCTCCGAAAGCAGTTCAATCATTTCCTCCTGATCACCGGAAGAGGCTCCGACGTCCAGTGCCTCATAGGCTCGACTGAAGACCTCGTCACCCATGGCGACGTAGATCCCTGCCTCCTTCGAGGTCACCGACATTAGCAGTGGGACGCCGGCGACGCCCCCGTCCCTGATGGTCTCCAGCGGCGGCCTGGGCACAACGGAGCCGTCGACGAAAGGGCCGTAGCGGACCTTGACACCCCGTTCGAGCAGCTTCCCGTGGATGTGACGCAGGCCCACGTTCGGGAGCCTGCTCAGGTCGTCCGGCGAGCTCGCCAGTGGCCCGGCCGCGGCGAGGAACTCCTCGGTGAAGCGGACGGCGGTGTCCTCGGACACCGGCACCTCGGCGTTCCCGCTGTAGATCGCGGCCTTGTGGAACAGCCCGTGAGCCAGGGGTGTGCCGAGCAGCGTCGCCACATCGCAGCCACCCGAGGACATGCCGAACAGCGTGACGTTCGCCGGGTCACCGCCGAAGCGAGCGATGTTGTCCTTTATCCAACGTAGCAGCATGACCTGGTCAAGAATCGCAAGGTTGGCGCTGTCCGCGAAGTCCTGGTCGTGGCCACCCAGATAGAGGCAGCCCCACAGGCCGAGGCGATAGTTCGCCGTCACGACGACGACGCCGTGCCGAGCCGCGAAGTGCCATGGGTCAATCCAGCTGCTGGCGCTGCCGTATACCCGGTTGCCACCATGAAGCCAGATCAGGACGGGGAGCGGGGCATCCTGGCGCGGGCCAGGTGACCAGACGTTCAGGTTGAGGCAGTCCTCGTTCTCGACGAGTCCGTCCAGCGGGACCCGGTACAGGCCCCTGCCGAGCTGGATCGGAAGCTGCCAGCTGACGGCTCCCCAGCGGTTCGCCTCGAGCGCGCCGGCCGGCCTCACCGGCTCGGGTGGCCGGAAACGCCGCTCGACGCGACCGTAGGGCACACCCCGCCAGTTGGGTACTCCTCGGTCAAAAAAACCGCGTATCTGCCCAGACGAGGTCTCGACCACGAGGCCGCCCTCGACGGAATCAAGCATGGTGTCGTCTCCGAATCCTCAGAAGCCGAATCTCGCCGGAAGGCAGCCGAGCCGCCGGACTCCTCACGGGCGTGTCCGTCGCACGGGGGCGCCGTCATCCCCGCCGACTACCTCACCAAGGCCGCACCAGACACGACCAGCAAGGCGGACGAAACAAACCAGAATGCCGCCGTGGGATACTGGCCGCGGAATGCTAGTAGATTCCCTCGATGACCGCCTCGCCGCCGAAGGTCTCCACCGGCTTCGGAGCGGAGACAGAGTCGCCGATCTGGCCTGGCGGACCCGGGACACGGATCGCGGTGTCGCGTTCGAGGTTGTTCGGCAGGAACATGCCCTTGCTGACATGATTCATGATCACCTGGCCGCGCTGACCGTACTGCACCTGCTCGCCGGTCTCCCCGTCCACGACCAGGAAGGTGGAGACAGGACTGCCCGGGTCATAGATGATCTCCTCGTCCGGGCTGGTGCCCGGCCGCTGCCTGGCGCCCTCGAGGATCAAGGCGCTGCTGTACCTGCTGAGGAAACGCGGCTTCGGAAAGATCACCTGCTCGAGTTCGAACCGCTGGTCGAGCGTCATGTGGGCGCCACCCCAGGTGATCAGCTCGATCTTGGTGTTGATCAGTTCGACTAGCTGCGGACGCCGCGAGCAGGCGAGGAGCAGCGGTGGCGTGATGACCAGTGCCCCGACGTCCTGGCTGGTCAGAACATGCTCGATCTGGTCGAGTACGTGCTCGACGTACCTCGCCGCCTGGTCGGTCTCGCCCCGGCTAATGAGCTTCTTGACCCATCTGGGGTCGATGTCGATGCTGAACTTGACGAAGTTCTGCCGAGCCGCGATGTAGTCATAGAGGCTCCCGGCCTTGTGCGGGCCGGTCGGCATGGCGACTAGGAGGTTGGACGGCCGCCGGCCTGCGAACTGCGGCCCCTTCTCCATCCGGTCGAGCGCGCTTTCCAGCCAGTCGGGCATGAAGATGATGCGTTTGGGTGCGCCCGTGGTACCGCCGCTCTCGAAGACCCGTGGTGCCGGCGGGTTGGGACCGTAGCCCCGCGGAATGAGGTCCTCGACCGGAACTTCCCGTAGCTCGTCGACGATGTTGGGGAATCGCCGCAGGTCGTCGTAACTGTGAATGGTGGTCAGCGGATCGAAGTCCAGCGTCCTGGCTCGCCTCAGCCAGAACGCCGAACCCGTCTCCTCCCCGAAGTGCCATTCCACGGCGGCTCGAAGGTACTGCTGAGGGTCCGTCGGGCGGATGGCCGGATTGAGTACTTCCCATCGCTGGCCATCGGTGCTTTCCGTCATGGTGTCCTTCCGGATCTGCCGGACTTGGAGAGTTCGGCCTGGGTACCTCAGCCAGCGCTGGCGCGAAGGGAGCTGTCCGCCGTGCGGAGCAGCCGCATCACCGATCGCGGTGACGAGTGGCTGGCAAGCTGGAAGATCTCACGCTGAAGGTGCCCGGCTGAGTCGTCATCGAGAGCGTTCGCGAGATTCAGTCCGAACTTCAGCGAAAGCTCGTCGTCACTCAATGGCTGCCGCGGACCGCCGCGGCCGTCCAGGCGGGTGGATTCTTCGACGCGTCCGTCGGCGAGGTGCGCGGTGAGCGTCGCGGGAACCTGGCGAGGAAAGAGCGCCGTGCACTCCGGATCGGCGTAGCAGGTGACCTTGGCGGCCAGCGCGAGGATGTCCGGGCGCCGGACGGCCTCGTCGGTGAAGTCGTCGATATACAGCCCGAGTCCGCCGCCTCCGTACATGGCGGCTGCGACGGTGTACGGGCCGGAGAACGCGCCCCCGTAGCCGCTGGTCGGTGCCGCCTTGATTTCCGCGGGCTCCGCGATTGTCCGGAGAACGGGCCCGGGAACGCCGAGCCTGAGAGCCGTTATCTCCGCCGGCCGTACACCGCGCGTCCTGAGTTCGACGGCCGCGTCTATTCCGGCGTGGGTGAAGAGGTTGCACGGGTACGGCTTGATACGCAGGGCGTCGGAGTGCCAGTTCTGGCCGAGGTCGGCGGTGACCGTCTCCGGCCGCGCGCGCGTACCGCAGAAGGCCTGGAAGAAGCCGAACCGTCCCTCAAGGGCGGTGGGCGGCCCGGTGATGCCGGACGCGGCCAGCTGGGCGGCCGCGATCCCGCAATGTGCCGCCCACCCGGTGTGAATCTGCTTTACCGTGCCGCCGGTCCGGTTGCACTCGATGATCCCGGACCCCATGCTGGCGGCGATCGACGCCGCGGCGACGACCGAGCGGGAGTCACCGGACAGCAGCATCGCCGCCGCGACCGCGGCCCCGATGGTGCCGCAGATGGACGTGGCGTGCTGTCCCCGGTCGAAGAAGATCGAATTGGCGTTCTCGGCGTCGTATCCGGCCATGCCCAGCCTGATGCACAGCTCGGTTCCCACCGCGATCGCGGCAAGGCTCCGCGGACCAGCGGCCCCGGTAGCCTCACCGATGGCGAGCACGGCCGGGACGACTGATGCGCTCGGATGCAGGACGGAGGGCAGATGAGTGTCGTCGAAGTCCATCGAATGCGCGAACGTTCCGTTGACGAACGCCGCGGTGCCCACGGGCGCGCGCCGGCACTGGCCGATTACCGAGGCGGACTCGTCCTGGCCCCAGTGCTGCGTGGCCTGGGCGACGTTATGGGACAGGGGCTGCGCCGACCCCAGGACCATATTGCCGACCGTGTCGAAGACCGCCCGCGCGGACTGCCGAAGGCGGTGTGCCGGCAGCCCGGCGGCCGCCACGTGCTCGGCGAAATCACCGACCTCGTCGAGGAGGCCTCCCCGGGCCTGTGCGTTAGTCATGTCGATGAGCTCCCGGCAGCAGGGCCCGCCCGGCGCCGGTCATTGGCGGCTCACGATCGCGAGCGGCCGGACCGGAGAGCCCGTGGCGCCGATCATCTTGAGCGGTGCCAGCACGAAGGTGAACTCCCCGATACCCCGTTGCGCCAGGTCGGTGAGTCGCATGTGCTCGACGATGTGGATGCCATGGTCGACCAGAAGGATGCGGTGGACCGGCAGGACCGCATGGCCCCGGCCCGGGAGGATCTGTTCGAACGCGGTCGTGTCCGTGCCGGCCGCGATGACCTGGTGCGCGGCCAGCCATCGGGCCGCCTCGGTGGTGACTCCGGGCACCCCGGTTCGCACGCCGAGATACCTGGCGGGGTCGTCCCACCACTGGCTCCAGCCCGTGTTGACAAGGCAGACGCTGCCCGGCGTGGGCAGGGCATCGGCCTGCTTGGCGGCATCGGCCAGGTCCTGCGCGGTGATCCCGTAGCCCGCGGGCAGCGACGGGACGCCATGCCGGGCCGCGATGTCAAGCAGCACACCCCGGCAGACCATCGGAGGAATGGTCTCCACGCCATGGATCGTGAACTTCCCTCCCGTCTGTGCCGTGGCGCAGTCAATGCCCCCGTACATCTTCCCGTTGTGCGAGACGTGCGCGAGGGCGTCAATATGCGTGCCGACATGGCCGCCAGTGACAATTATTTCACTGGCCGCGGAGCCGCCGTCCGCGCGGACCATGTCACCATGCCGTCTGGTCAAGGCCATCTTGAAACCAGGGTGATTCGGCGAGCAGGGCATTCCGTCGGTTAGCGGCTGCGCCAGATCGAAGACCTCGACGCCGGCCATGACGGCGCCGAGCATCGTGTCCTGGGCCGCTACTGTGCTCATGCGGAGGCCTCGACAAGATTGAGGGCCGTCGCGAGCCGCAGGACGTTCCGCGCGCTCGCGAGAACTGGCGGGGCTATGACGCTGCCCCTCTCGTTGAGGACGACCGACCGGTTCTCTCCCTCGGCGATTTCAGCCGCGCGTAATACCGCCTGGGCGTCTGCGATCTCCTCCGGCGTCGGAGTGAACACCTCGTGGATCGCGGGTATCTGCATGGGGTGCAGCGCCATTCGGCTCATGAAGCCGAGATTCTTGGCGCTGCGGCTCGTGCGGAGCAGCGCGTCGGTGTCGTAGATGTCGAGAAACACGCTCTGGCACGGGCTCGGCAGACCGGCCGCTCTGGACGCGATGACCACTCGGCTGCGACACGCGTCCATAGTCGGGCCCTCGGCTGTGATGCGGAGGTCGGCGCACAGATCGGATTCCCCCAGGCTCAGCATGCCGACGGCAGGGGAGGACGTCGCCAGGGCGAAAGCGATCTCCAGCGCGTACGCGGTCTCGATGAGCAGGTGGATGGAGGCCGTACAGCCCGCCTCGGCCAGCAGGAGCGCGACATGCTTCACATCGTCCGGCCCGCCGACCTTCGCCAGCCGCACCCCGCTTAGTCCCGGGCCCGCGACCGCCCGCACGTCGGCCTCGCAGCGCCCTGACGCCATCGAGTTCACTCGTACGAAGGTCGGTTTGGGGGGCAGCGCCGCGGTGATACGCGAGGCGGTCTCCCGGGCGCGCGGTTTCTCGGTGATCGGCACCGCGTCTTCCAGGTCCATGATGACGGCGTCCGCCTGGGACTCGTAGGCACGCTCTATGAGATGTGTCTGGTGGCCCGGCACATACAGGCAGCTCCGGAAGACTGGATGTTCTATCTGCGAAGTATTAATGCCTCTTACTCCTCGCCGCAGGATCCTTCGTCGTTCGCGACCGGCTTCAGGATTTCTTCGGTGTGCTCGCCCAGCCGAGGGCCGGCCCGCAGGATCTGTCCTGGCGTCGCCGAGAGCCTGAAAGCGACGTTCGGCATACGTATCGTCCCGAGATCGACATCGGGAGCGTTCACCAGTGTGCGGCGGGCCTGGAAATGCGGATCCTGCAGAATATCGTCGATGTGATAGACAGGGGCGGCGGCCGCCTCGGCACGCTCGAACGCCGCGATCACCTCGTCCCGATCACGGTCGGCGACCCATCGGCTCACCGCGTCGTCGATCTCGACCCGGTGCGCGCCCCTCCCGGTGCCATGCTGGAACCACGGCTGGTCCGCCAGGTCGCCCCGTCCCACGAGACGCAGAACCCGCTCGGCGACGGAGGTGACCGAGGCCGAGACGGCGATCCAGTTTCCGTCCTTGCAGCGGTACACGTTGCGTGGCCCGGCGGGTGCCGGGCCCGGGTCCGTCGGTTTGGTGCCCAGCTTCTCGTAGACGGCGAAAAGGGGGCCCAGGATGCTGATCACGGCTTCCGTGATCGAGACGTCTGCTGTCTGGCCCTGTCCTATGTGGGCCCGGGCGTGCAGGGCGATGAGGGTGGCGCAGGCCGCGTAGAGGCCAGCGAGAGTGTCGCCGAGCTGATACGCGGGCAGCACGGGCGGCCCGCTCGACCCGCCCTGGAGCGCGGCTACACCGCCCATGGCCTCCGCCAGCGTGCCGAACCCGGGGCGCGGGGAATACGGGCCGTCCTGACCGAACGCGCTGATCCTGGTTACGACAAGGTCAGGGTTTACTTCCTTCAGCTTCTCAGGGCCGATGCCCCACCGCTCGAGCGTCCCGGGCCGGAAGTTCTCGATCACAGCGTCCGCGTTGGCCGCGAGGCGCAGAAACTCCGCCGCGCCCTCCGGAGTGCTGAGGTTGAGGACGATTCCCTGTTTGTTCCGGTTCAGCACCTTCCACCAGAGCGGTACGCCGTCGGCCGCGGGCCCGAAACGGCGCATTGGATCGCCGGACGGATGCTCGACCTTTATCACTCTCGCACCGAAGTCGGCGAGCAGCTGCGCGGCGAAGGGCCCCGCCAGGACGGTGGAGATGTCGATAATCGTCAGGTCCGCAAGTGGTAATGGTCGGTCCGCCATATGTACCAGTCCTCCCACAGTCTCACGGCAGCACGGTCTGATCGCGCCCGATCGCCGAAGGCCGACCGCGCGGAGCATCGAATCGCGTCCATGCTCGCCTGCGCCGCCGTTTCCGGGAACCCCTATCTTCACTGGTCGGGCTCCTTGATCAAGAATCTGAATGCAGAGCGGCGGGGCCCAGCGACTAGGGGTTGGTTCCAGGCCGACTAGGGGGTCGGCTCCGAATTACTAGGGGTCGGTTCTGGCTGGCCTTTCGTTCCAGATAAACGTTCCCGAGTCGGTCAAATCGGCGCGGGCATGCTGCCGCATAAGGGGTGGTCGAGCTTGGCCTTCACGTCGGAGAAGGTCTCCATCTTCGAGGACCAGGCCCGCGGCTAGGCGGATGGCCGCCACGCGCCGAAGGACGGGCGCAGCCCCTAGAGGCGGCCTGGCGGCCCCTAGGCAAGGTGTTGCTGGTTGACCGGAAATTGGCGCCTCGGTAAAAATTAGCTGTTCCTCTTCTCCGTGCAATTGGTCGTTGTCTGGAGGTCTCAGTGCAGCTGGTGAGCCCGGCGGACGGAACCAGTCCGCCTGTTGGCCATGTGCGCACGCTGCTTGTGGACAACTACGACTCCTATACCTACAATCTTTTCCAGCTGATAGCGCAGATAAACGGCGCGGATCCCGTCGTGGTGCGCAATGACGATCCGGTGCTAAGTGAGCACGCTTTCATTCGGCAGTTCGACAACGTTGTCATTTCTCCTGGGCCAGGTCATCCACGGGGCGTGCGCGACTTCGGTGACGCCGCCAGGCTCCTGTCGCTGCCGGATCTCCCGGTGCTCGGTGTGTGCCTCGGTCACCAGGGAATCGCGCTGTTCCACGGCGCCGAGGTCCGGTCGGCGCGCGCGCCGCGGCACGGCCACCTGTCCCGGATAAGCCACCTTGGCGAGGGGCTGTTCGAAGGCGTACCGCAGGACTTCACCGGCGTGCGTTATCACTCCCTCGCGGTGGACTCCCTGGCATCGACGTCTCTGGAGGCGGTGGCCTGGGCCGAGGACGGCGAGATCATGGGCATCCGCCACACTGGCCGGCCGCACTGGGGGGTGCAGTTCCACCCGGAGTCTGTGGCGACCGAGCACGGCGCCCGGATCCTGGAGAACTTCCGCGACCTGACCCGCAACCGCGGCGTCGGCTGCGGCGGCGCGTCTGTGGCCCACGCGGACGGTGACAGCACGTTCGTCGCCCGGGTGGCGACCCTGGAACGCGAGGTCGACGCGGAGACGGTCTACGTCGGTCTCTACGGCAACAGCTCCCACTCGTTCTGGCTGGACAGCAACCGGTGCGAGCGCGGCCTGGCGCGGTTCTCGTACCTGGGCGACGCCTCGGGCCCGCTCAGCGAGGTGCTGACCTACGCGGTGACCGACGACACGGTCGTCGTGGACTCTCCGGACGGCGTCCAGAGCCTGGTCGAGGGGAACATCTTCGACGTCCTGAGCCGGCGCCTGGCCGAGTCGTGGGTCGAGCTGGACGTGCCGTTCGACTTCAACGGCGGGTACGTCGGCTACTTCGGGTACGAGATGAAGGAGCATTGCGGCTTCGTCAACCGTCACAAGGCTGAGACCCCCGACGCGAAGTGGATGCGCGCCGACCGGCTCGTCGTCGTCGACCACGTCGAGTACCGGACGTACCTGGTCGCGCTGTGCCGGCCGGGGGCGGAGTCCGTCGCCGAGGCCGAAGCGTGGCTGGCCCGAACGGCCTCCGCCATCGACGCGCTCGAGACGACGGGGCCGGTGCCGCCCGAGCCCGGCCCGAGCCCCGACGTGGACGTCCCGGCCTCTTTCGTGCGGGACCGGGAGACCTACCTCGCCGACATCGCCGAGTGCCACCGGCAGCTGCGGGCCGGGGAGAGCTACGAGGTCTGTCTGACCAACATGCTGCGGACCGCGGTCCCGGGCGACGACCTCTCCTTCTACCTGCGGATGCGACGCACCAACCCGGCTCCCTACAGCGCGTTCCTGCGGTTCGGCGAGCTGCGGATCCTGAGCTCCTCGCCCGAGCGCTTCCTGCGGATCGACCGCCATCACATGGTCGAGAGCAAGCCCATCAAGGGCACCGCGGCCCGCAGCGACGATCCCGCGACCGACGAGTCCCGGCGGCTGGAGCTGACCAGCAGCGCCAAGACCCGGGCCGAGAACCTGATGATCGTCGATCTCGTGCGCAACGACCTCGGCCAGGTCTGCGAGGTCGGGAGCGTGCACGTCCCGAAGTTCATGGCGACCGAGTCGTACGCCACTGTGCACCAGCTGGTCTCCACGATCCGCGGGCGGCTGCGGCCGGCGGTGAGCGCCATCGACTGTGTGAAGGCGAGCTTCCCGGGCGGCTCGATGACCGGAGCGCCCAAGCTGCGCACGGTCGAGATCACCGACCGGCTGGAGTCCGAGGCCCGCGGCGTATATTCCGGGACGCTCGGCTACTTCGGGTACAACGGGTCGGCCGACCTCAGCATCGTGATCCGGACGGCCGTCTTCTGGCGCGACACCGTCCTCATCGGCGCGGGCGGAGCGATCGTGCTCGACTCGGACCCGGTCGACGAGTACGAGGAGATGCTGCTCAAGGCGCGGGCCGTGCTGCGAGATCCAGCCCGGCCGCGGCGATGAGGACACTGCGGACGAAGGTCGCCGTCGTCGGCGCCGGCCCGGCGGGGCTGTTCCTGGCGCACGAACTGCGTGCCCACGGGGTCGACTCCGTCATCGTCGAACGCTGCACCCGCGAGCATGTGGAACGGCGAGTGCGAGCCGGGCTGCTCGAGGAAGGCACGGTACGGCTGCTGCGCGGCTCCGGGCTGGCTGACCGGCTGGACCGCCAGTGCCTGGTGCACGACGGTTTCCAGCTGCGCTTCGAGACCACCAGCCAGCGGATCTCGACGGCGGCGCTGATCGGTGAGCCGACCTACATCTACGGGCAGCAGGAGGTCGTCAAGGACCTGCTCGCCGCCCGTCCGCCGGGCGGCGACTCGCTGTACTTCGGCGCGCAGGACGTCCGGCTCGCGGGGATCGCCGGCGCCAGCCCGTCGGTCGCGTTCACGACCGGCGGGGAGCAGGTCGTCGTCGAGGCAGACTTCATCGCCGGCTGCGACGGGTACCACGGCGTGTCGCGCGCGAGCATCCCCCCGGCGGCCCTCACCTTCCACAGCCGGCGTTACCCGTTCAACTGGATCGGGCTGCTGGTCAGCGCGGCGCCCTTCGCGCCCGAGCTGGTCTACTCCGTGCACCCGCGCGGCTTCGCCCTGCAGAGCATGCGCACCCCCGAGATCAGCCGCCTCTACCTGCAGACCGACGGCCGGGACGAGCTGAGCGACTGGCCGGAGTCCCGGATCTGGGACGAGCTCGCGCAACGGCTGTACGTCGACGTGAGCCGGACGCGGGAGCGGGGAGCGATCCTCGAGCAGGTCAGGGTTCCGCTGCGGTCGACCGTCGCGGAGCCGATGCAGTTCGGCCGGCTGTTCCTGGTGGGCGACGCCGCGCACATCTTCCCGCCCACCGCCGCCAAGGGCCTGAACGTCGCGCTCGAGGACGCGAGCGCGCTCGCCGACGCCCTCGTCACGTGGTACCGCCGTGGCGAGGACGGTCCCCTGGAGGGCTACTCGGCCACGCGCCTGCGCGCGGTCTGGCGCGCCCAGGACTTCTCCGCCTGGCTGACCTGGCTGTTCCACCCTGCGGCGGACGCGACCCCGTTCGACCACCGTCGCCGGATCGCGAGCCTGACGCGGCTGGCCGAGGGCGGCAGCAGCGCCATCGCCTTCGCCGACGAGTACGTCGGCCGTTCCCGGCGCCGGCCGCCCTCACGTCCCCACCTGACGGCACCGCGCATTCATGAACTCGACGGCATGGAGGGTTGAGTGTCCACTCAACGGCGGGAAGCAGGCCGGGCGCTGATCGTCGGCGCCGGCATCGCCGGCTTGTCCACGGCGCTGAGGTTGCACCGGGGCGGCTGGGAGGTCCTGGTCGTGGAGAAGGCTCCCAGCAGCCGCAGCGGCGGGACGTGGATCAGCTTCCGGGGCGTGGGCTACCAGGCGGCCGAGCGGATGGGCATCCTCCCGCGGCTCGTCGAGGCGCAGCTGCCGTGGGAGGACATCCACATGCTGGACACCAACGGACGGCTGCGTGCCGTCTGGCCGGCGGCCACGCAGCTGGCGCTGATGAACGAGCCGACCTTGCACGTCCCGCGCGGCGAGATCGAGAGCATCCTGCTCGACGCGCTGGACGGCGAGGTGAAGATCGAGTACGGCACGACTGTGTCGAGCATCACCCAGGACGACTCTGTCGCCGAGGTCGTTCTGTCGAACGGGGTCCGCGAGCGCTTCGACCTGGTAATCGGCGCTGACGGTGTCAACTCGGTCGTCCGCCAGTTGGTCTTCGGTCCGGAGGCGGAGTTCCGAACCGACTTCGGTGACCTCTTGGCGATCTACAACGTGGAGCGCAACCCGGTCGACACCGGGGTCGAGCACCTCCTGAGCGGAGTCGGCCGGATGCTCGCGGTCAGCCGCTTGGGCGACTCCTTCTCGGTGTTGTTCCTGTGGGAGAGCACCGACCTGCGCGGCGACCTGGCCACCGATGTGTTCACGTCGGTCCGGCGCCGTTTCGAGGATCTCGGCTGGGCCGTCCCGGCCCTGCTGAGGGAGGTGGAGACCGCCTCGTCGGCCTACTACGGGCCGGTGAGCCAGATCAAGATGGACACCTGGAGCCAGGGCCGCGTGGTTCTCGTCGGCGACGCGGCGTGGTGCACCGGGTTCTACGCGGGTTACGGCGCCTCGCTGGCCGTCGGCGGCGCCGATCTCCTCGGCGACGTGCTGGAACGCCATCCCGGGGACATCACCGCGGCCCTGCGCGCGTGGGAGGCCGAGTTCCGCCCGATCGCGCTGAGCATCCAGGCGCAGGCCCGCCGGGGCCGGAAGAGCTTCTTCCTCCCGCCCAGCGAGTTCGCGATCACGCTTCGGATGATCTTCCTCCGGATCGCCGGTAACGCCGTCACGACACGGCTGCTCCGCCTGTTCATGGGCGTCCGGTCCCCGAAGTAGGGACCCGCCCGCTCGCCTCCCGGACGAGCGCCCGCACCGGAATCCTGATCACAGAAGGTGATGGCAGTTGCGTACCGAGCTGGTTCGACCCCTGAGCGAGATCGTCCGGACGAACGCCGCCCGCCTCGGCGGAAAGATCGCCTACTCCGACTCGCGCGGCAGCGTGACCTATGCCGATCTGGACCGCGACACCGCCCGTCTCGCCGGGCACCTCGCCGCGCTCGGCGTGGAGCCCGGGGACCGGGTCGCGCTGTTTCTCGGTAGCTGCGTCGAGATGATCGAGAGCTACCTGGGGGTCGTCCGCGCGGCGGCGATCGGCGTGCCGCTCTCACCGGACTGCACGGATGAGGAACTGCGCTACTATCTCGGCGACAGCGGCGCGAAGGTCGTCATCACCTGGGCCGCCTACACCGATCAGGTCCGCCGGGCAGCGCACGGCAGCGGCGTCCGCGAGATCGTCGCGGTGGGAAGCGCGCCCGGAAGCATCTCCTTCGCCGACCTGATCGGATCGGAACCCGACACCCCCGCCCGGGACGGCCTCGGACTCGACGGCCCGGCTTGGATGCTCTACACCTCGGGCACCACCGGCCGACCCAAGGGCGTCCTGTGCACCCAGCGCAGCTGCCTGTGGTCGGTCGCCTCCAGCTACGTGCCGATGGCCCGGCTTGAGGAGCGGGACCGCATCCTGTGGCCGCTGCCCCTGCACCACAGCCTGGCCCACTGCCTGTGCCTGCTCGGCGTGACCGTCGTAGGCGCCTCCGCGCACATCGTGAGCGGATTCGCCGCCGACGAAGTGCTCGACACCCTGCGCCGGGAGCCGTTCAGCATCCTGTCCGGCGTCCCGGCCATGTATCACCTGCTGATCGCCGAGGCCCGGGCACAGCCCCTTGAGGCCCTGGGCCTGCGGCTGGCCCTCGTCGCCGGTGCGGTCACCTCCGACACCCTGCGCGCGGAGATCGAGGACACATTCGGCGTCGCCGCGCTCAACACCTACGGCAGCACCGAGACGTGCGGGCCGATCACCATGAGCAGCCTCGACGAGCCCGCGCCGGTCGGGTCCTGCGGCCGTCCGGTCCCCGGTCTCGACGTACGGCTGGTGGACCCCGTCGCCGACCGCGACGTCGACACCGGCGAGGAAGGCGAGGTCTGGGTCCGGGGGCCGAGCCTGATGCTCGGCTACCACGATGCCCCGGCCGAGACCGAGGGCTGGTTCAGCGACGGCTGGTACCGCACCGGCGACCTGGCCCGCAGCGACCATGAGGGCTTCTTCCAGATCACCGGCCGGATCAAGGAACTCATCATCCGGGGCGCGGTCAACATCCACCCCAGCGAGATCGACGAGGCCATCCGGCCGGTCCCGGGGGTGGCGGACGTCGCGGCCGCCGGCAAGCACCACGACGTCCTCGGTGAGGTCCCGGTCGCCTTCCTGGTCGCCGGCGACGGCGGTCTCGAACCCGCCCGGGTCCTGGCCCGATGCCGCGAACGGCTGTCGGTCCACAAGATCCCCGAGGAGCTGTACGAGACGCGGCGCATCCCGCGGACGGGCTCGGGCAAGATCGCCCGCCATCTCCTCGTTGACACGCCCGCCCGGCTCCTGGCCGTCAACCGCGTCGGCCGGGCGACGGCGGCCACGCGCATCCCGGGCGCGGACGGGGGAGAGACGATGCTGCCCATCGGCCGGAGCGGGACCCGCGCCGGCGCCCCGAACCCGTGGTTCGGGCCGTCCGACACCGTGATGATCTCGGGTGCCGCCACGACGCTCGGGGCGGCGGTGGCGGACCTGCTCGCCGACCGGTACTCCGTGAGCCGGCTCGTGCTCGTGGACACCGCTGAGTACCGGGACCACGTCGGCATGCTCGCCGACGGCATCGGACGGCGGACCGGCATCGAGGTCGTCCTGGGAACCGCCGACACGCCGGACGCGGGGATCACGGGCCTCGTCCACGTCGAGGACCCCGCCCGCGGAGGGGCGCCGAACGTCGAGGACCTGGTGACCGCGTCGTCAGCGCGAACGGTCGTCCTCTGCGCCGACGCCGTTTCGCAGCCCATAGACGTGCTCGCCCGCCGTCACGACTCACCGGACCGGCGCGTCCTGTCCCTGACGTGCGACGGCTGGGCGGTCACCGGCGGCTTCCTGCGCACGGGCCTCTCGGATCCGTTGTCGGCGGTCGAGCTCGCCGAGGCGTTCGACTCCGCCGTCCGTTCCTCGGGCACCACGATGGCGATCACCGAGTTCGTGACGCAGGACGACCGACTCGCCGTGGCTGGTGCCACCGAGTTCTTGCGCGACCTGATCTACCGCGAGGTGGCCTCGACCGTCGGGGACGACGTGTTCGACCGGCAGCGGCCGTTCAAGGACCTCGGCCTGGACTCGGCCCGGGCCGTCGCCCTCCGGAATCAGCTCGCCTCGCTGACCGGGCTGAACCTTTCGGTCTCGGCACTGTTCGACCACCCGACCCCGTCGGCTCTGGCCGACTTCCTGTCCTCCCAGGTGGCCGGGGAAACGCCCGCACTCGCGGCCACGCCCGCGACGGCGGCGACGGACGAGCCGGTGGCGGTCGTGGGTGTGGGGGTGCGGCTGCCCGGAGGTGTGGACGGCCCGGCCGCGTTGTGGGAGCTGCTGTCGTCGGGTGCGGACGTGGTGGGGGAGTTCCCCACCGACCGGGGCTGGGACCTGGACGGCCTGTTCGACCCGGACGCGCCGGGGAAGTCCTACGTTCGTGAGGGCGGGTTCCTCACCGACGCGGCGGGCTTCGACGCGGGGTTCTTCGGGATCAGTCCGCGTGAGGCGTTGGCGATGGATCCGCAGCAGCGTCTGCTGCTGGAGACTTCGTGGGAGGCGCTCGAACATGCTGGGATCGACCTGTCCTCCCTGCGGGGCCGGCACGTGGGCGTCTACACCGGGCTGATCGCCAACGACTACCAGACCGCCGCCGACGCGGTGGTGCCGATTCCGGAGCTGGACGGGTACCGGTCGACCGGTGACGCGCACAGTGTGGCGTCGGGGCGGATCTCGTATGTGCTGGGCTTGGAGGGCCCGGCGGTGAGTGTGGACACGGCGTGCTCGTCATCACTGGTGGCGTTGCACTTGGCCGCCCAGGCGTTGCGGGCGGGTGAATGCTCAATGGCGCTGGCGGGCGGCGTGACGGTGATCGCTCACCCAGGCGTGTTCGTCGAGTTCTCCCGGCTGCGTGGCGTCGCCGCCGACGGCCGTTGCAAGGCGTTCTCGGATTCCGCGGATGGCATGGGCTGGGCCGAGGGCGCCGGAATGCTCGTGTTGGAGCGTCTGTCGGATGCGCGGCGGCTTGGGCATGAGGTCCTGGCTGTGGTCCGGGGCAGTGCGGTGAATCAGGATGGCGCCTCCAACGGGCTTACGGCTCCGAATGGTCCTTCGCAGCAGCGGGTGATTCGTCAGGCGTTGGCGAGCGCTGGGTTGTCTGCGGCTGAGGTGGATGCGGTCGAGGCTCATGGCACGGGGACGGCTTTGGGTGATCCGATCGAGGCGCAGGCGCTGTTGGCGGTGTATGGCGATCGCGGTGCGGGCGGGGAGCCGTTGTGGTTGGGGTCGGTGAAGTCGAACATCGGCCACACTCAGGCGGCGGCTGGGGTCGCGGGGATCGCCAAGATGATTCTGGCGATGCGGCACGGTGTTCTGCCGCGGACTCTGCATGCTGAGACGCCTTCGTCGAAGGTCGACTGGACGGCGGGGAACGTGCGGATCCTGGCCGAGGAGCAGGCTTGGCCGCAGACCGGCCGTCCGCGCCGCGCCGGCGTGTCCTCGTTCGGCATCAGCGGTACCAACGCCCACGTCATCCTCGAACAAGCCCCCGACACCCCTGGCATCACGGATACGGCTGTCGAGTCTCCCTCGGATGTGCCGGGTGTGGTGCCGTTGGTGGTGTCGGCGCGGTCGCCGGAAGGCCTGCGCGCTGCTGCCGGGCAGCTGGCCGATTTCCTCGAGCAGCAGCCCGTGTCGAGTCTGAGTGATGTGGGGCGTGCGTTGTTGACGTCCCGTTCGGTGTGGGAGTTCCGGGCCGCGGTGGTGGCCGCGGATCGGGACGAAGCCGTGGCGGGGCTGCGGGTCGTGGCCGCTGGGGATGCGAGGTCCTCAGCTGTGCCCGGCGCGGGGCGGGTGGTGTTGACGTTTGCTGGTCAGGGTGCTCAGCGGGCGGGGATGGGCCGGGATCTGTGTGCGGCGTT